>JBEIQZ010000373.1:0-6184 GCA_040376255.1 Alphaproteobacteria bacterium | reverse complement strand
GTACCGCGCCGTCAGCAGGAGCAGCGCGGCCCAGATCGGGAGGATCAGCAGGGCGCGGACGGCGCGGCGCCTCATCCCGGCGGCGCTCCCGGCGGAGATCCGGGCGTCCCCGGCGGCGGGGTTCCCGGCGGCAATACACCCGGGGAGGGGAGGGGAGCGCCGTCGTTCCGGGGGCGGAAGATCGGCGTCCAGGTGCGCGTCCCGCCGCAGCCGAGGGCCAGCCCCTCCAGCGCGGCGGGCTGCAGATCGGGCGACCACTGATCGGGGTGGACGGCGGCGAGCGCCTCCCCGCCCCCCCGGCAGAGCCGGTCGCGCACCGGGGAGGTCTGGGCGGAGAGCAGCGGCTCAGCGACGAGGCGCGTGACGTACATGCGCGTCCCGCCCTCGCACCGGCGGCGATCTTCGGGGTCGGGCAGGAGGGCGCAGTCGGTGAGGCGCACGATGCCGGGGTAGACGCCGTACCACCACACCGAGTACCAGAGGTCAGCCCAGAGCAATTCTTCCATCGGCTGTCCGTCCCGGCTCCGCGCAGTCCCGATGGAGGACCAGAAGGCGATGAGCGGGCGGGCGCGGCTGACGGCAGACGCCATCTGAGCGGCGGTGCGGGCGCCGCCGCTGAACAGGCCGGGCGGATCGGCCTTCAGCACGACCGTCTGGAGATCGAAGGTCCAGGCGTGGTACAGGCACTCGTCATAGAAGTTGCCCGCCTCCCCGCAGGCCATCAGCGCCCCCCAGCGATCCCCGCGCCCCGCCAGCGGCTCGGCGAGGGAGAAGTGGCACTCCGCGCGCCAGCGGGCCGAGGCGATGCGGCGGCAATGATCGAGGCCCGCCTCCTGCGGGTGGTTGCGGACGGCGACCGACACGCACTCGTCCGGCTCAGCGGCGCGGCTGCAGGCGGCGATGGCCTCCGGGAGCGGCGTCTCTGGATCGATCCCGGTCCGGTAGGACTCCGCCGGGGTGTCGCAGCCGAGGAGCGCGGACAGCATCACGGACAGTATCACTGGCAGAGATCGCTCCGGCTGGCGCGCAACGTATCCAGATCGCCGTCCGGCGTGTACTGCAGATCCGGCGGCAGCCCTGTCTGATCCGGGGCCGGACACGGGTAGCTGCGCCGATCCCGCGCCCGGTTCAGCCGGTCGTTGTAGAGCGCGATCCCCGTCGCCATGCACGCCTCCCGCCGCGCGGCGTCGCCCACCCGCCCGCATGCCCCCCGATCCAGCGGCAGCCGCTGCCCCAGCACCCAGCGGTACCATGCCGACCACGGGCGCGGATCGGCAGGATCCATGCCGGTCTGCTTCACCCGCGCCGCAAACTCCTCATCCTGATCGCCCGGCCCCGCCGCCGGATCGACCCACAGGGCGAAGGACTGGGACAGCACATGCAGCACACAGTCGTCCCGGAACGCCCCCGCCGACGCACACAGAGCTGTATCTTTTTTCCGCTCCGCCAGCGCGAACCAGCACTCCTCCTGTACCCGTTCTGTGTCAATCCGTGCGCACAGATCCTCCGGCAACTTTTTTGACCCCTTCCTGCGCTGCACCGCCGCAAGCCAGCAGTCGTCCCGCAGCGCGTCGTCCCTGATCTGGCCGCAGTCTCCAGTTTTCAGTCCGTCACGGTAGCGGTGGGCTTCGGGGATGTCAGGCTCCCCTGGCGCACAGCCGAAGAACAACATCATCAGCATGCTGTCTCTCCGCCCGCCTGCATTCTCCCGGCCACCCGCGATGCGCGCCAGCGCAGCGCCCAGAAACATAAGGTCACGACGATCAGCCCGTGAGGGGGGCAGCAAAGCGTCAGCGACGCTGCCCCCCTCACGGGCTGATCGTCGTGACCGTATTGAAGCCGTCGGAGGTGGAGTTGATCTGCCAGATGTCGACCGGCCCCACCGTCTCTCCTGTCTCCGGATTGAAGTTGAGGTCGCCGCTGGCGCCGGAGACGTTGATGGACTGTCCGACCTGGAAGGAGGCCTGGACGGTGTTCCAGGTGGTGGCCATGATCTCGACGGTGGCCCCGTCGCTGATGCGGCGCATCCCGCGCGCGGCGCCGAGGCCGCAGATGTGGTCGTCATCGGTGCAGGCGTCGGTCTCGTTGTAGAGGGACCAGGCGGTGCCGTAGATTGCGAGCCAGCCTGCGTCGTAGGCATAGGAGGTGTAGGAGGAGTCGGAGGCGCTGTAGCCGGGGGCGTAGGCGGCGGCGAAGGCGGACTGGAAGAAGTCGTAGAGGGTGCCGGTGGGGACAGCGGGGGCGCTGCCCCGGATCTGGTCGTAGAGATCGCGCGCGCCGGGGGTGTTCTCCAGCAGTTTTGTGTCGCGGCCTGCGTCGGTGAGGAAGATGGCGCGGTCGTCGTAGCTGGAGAGGGAGGCGGCGGCGTTGAGGAAGGCGATATAGTCGTCGATGTTGCCGGAGATGAACAGCACCTCATCGAAGGGTTCCCCGCCGGAGGTGGCGACCTGGGTGTCGCGCCCGGTGCCGTCGCCCTCGTCGAACGGGTAGAGGGTGACCTGCCCGCTGCCGCTGGCCTCGAAGTAGCTCTTGAACACATCGGCGAGGGCGGAGCCGTAGTTGCTGGTCTCGTGGATGACGGCGACGGTGACGACATCGCGGTCGGCCATATCCTGGGCGATGGCGAGGCCCTGGAGGTCATCGGGCGGGGCGGTGCGCCAGAACAGGCCGGGCTCGGCGTCGGTCTTGATCAGCCCGTCGATGTCGGTGAGGGCGGGGCTGGTGGCGGAGGGGGAGATGTACAGGAGGTTCCCGGCCTCCATGACCGGCCATACGTCCTGGCTCATCGAGGAGGTGGCAGGGCCGACGAGGGCGGGGACGCCGAGATCGACGAGGTACTGTCCGGCGGCCTGCACGGCCTCGGTGGCGGTGAGGGTGTCGATGCCGGGATCTTCGGTGTAGTCGCAGTGGACGATGGCGTAGGGGTGGCCGTCGAGGCCGCCCTGATCGTTGACCTGCCGGACGGCCAGCTCGGCGGCGAGGGCCTCTTCGAGATCGCCCTCGATGGGATCGCGGGAGAAGAGGGTGGCGAGCACGATGTCTTCGCGGTGCTGATCGGGGGCGCTGAAGAAGTCCTCGGGCCATGCCGTCGCGCACCGGTCGAGGGGGGGGAGCGGGGCGCAGAGCCCGGCGTCGCTGCAGATCATCCCGTTGCCGAAGGCGGCCCGGCACTGGCTGTCCTCGGTGCAGGGGGTGTAGTCGTAGGTGGTGAGGGAGCAGGCGGGGAGGAGCAGGAGCAGGAGGGAGAGAGGCATCAGAAGCCGCCACGGAGCTGGAGGGAGCCGCCGCCAGGCAGCACATGGAAGCTGAGCGCCGTCTGGTGCGGCAGCACGAGCGTCAGCACCCCGCCGGTCACCCCGGCGATGGCGACGCCGAAGGAGATGTCGGTGAGCAGCGAGTCCAGCCGATCCCGGGCCAGCGCCGTCTCAGCCGAGGAGGGGCACCAGGTATCTTCGCCGCGCTGGACGCAGAGATCCCCTGCCTCGCCGCGCGCGCTCCCGGTCAACCCCCCGAAGACGCCGCCGCTGATCGCGCCCGCGCCGCCGATGCCGAACAGCACATAGCTCAGCACCGGAGCCTTCCGGGCGGGCGGGTTGACAGGGGTTCCGGAGGTCCCGGAGGTTCCGGAGGTCCCGGAGGTTCCGGAGGTCCCGGAGGTCCCGGAGGTCCCGGAGGTCCCGGAGGTTCCGGAGGTCCCGGAGGTCCCGGAGGTCCCGGAGAGCCCGGCCTCCTGGAGCCGCCGCTCCAGGTTGGCGATCCGGCGGTCGAGGATATCGCGCTCCTCGGCGGTGGCGAAGGCGCGGTACCGGTTGAGGTGATCGAGCGCCTCTTTGTACTTGCCGAGCCGCTCCTCGGCGTTGGCGATGTTGTAGAGCAGCAGGGGGCGCTGGCTGATCCGCCACGCCTCCTCCCAGGCCACGATGGCGTCCTCATAGCGCCCCTCCTCGTAGAGGATGGCGCCGTTCTCATAGAGCTCGCGGGCGCGCGCCTCGTCCGCCTCGGAGGCGGAGGCGGTAGAGATCACAGCGAACGGCACAGACAGCAGGACGGACATCATTTCTTGTTTCCCCACGGATCTTTCAGATCCGAGCTGCCGCTCCCAGAGGTCGAAGCGGGTGTCTGAGGTGCCGTCGCCGCTCTGGCGGCTTTTTCATCGGCGGCCTTTTCGGCGGCGGCCTTTGCAGCGGCGGCCTTTTCGGCGGCGGCCTTTGCAGCGGCGGCCTTCTCGGCGGCCTTCTCGGCGGCCTTCTCAGCGGCGGTCTTCCCGGGCGCTGCTTTTGCGGTGGTGTTGCCCGATGCGGCGGCCTTCCCGGCGGTCGGGTCGACCGGCGCGGGGGCGACGGTGACAGGGAGGGGCGCAGCGTCCGGGGGCGCGGTCGGCAGGGGGGCGGGCGGCGCCTGCGGGGGGATGGTGGCGGCAGGGGCGTCGGCCTTCTCAGCGGCAGGGACGGCGGGGACGGCGGGATCGCGGGTCCAGTACCAGAGCGTCCCGACGAGCAGCACCCCGACCAGACCGCCCGCGAGCAGCAGCCCGCCTGCGAGCAGCGGGACGGCGGCGGAGGTGCCGGTGGTGGGGGCCGGGGGGGAGGTGTCGGGGCGCGCCACCCGCATGAGGCTGCGGTGGTGGGAGGCGGAGAGGTGGGTGATGCTGGCGGGGTTGAGCCACTCATCGGGCATCATCAGGCGGCCCTGCTGGAGCCTGGGCGCGGGCGGCTCCTCGCCGCTGAGCTGGCGCTCCGCGACCTTGAGCGCCTTGATCAGCTCCTCCATCGAGTTGAAGCGCGCGGAAGGCTCCTTGCTGAGGCAGGTCATGATGATCCACTCCAGGAACGGCGCCTCCACGATGGCCGGGCAGACCGGCGCCAGCGGCGGCGGCTCCTGGCTCAGGTGGGCCATCATCACCTTGACTGAGGACTCGGCGGCGAAGGGGGTGCGCCCGGCGAGGCAGGTGAACATCAGCACGCCGAGCGAGTAGATGTCGCTCCGCTGATCGAGCTTCTCGCCCCGGATCTGCTCCGGAGACATGTAGCTGGGCGAGCCGACCACCGACTCGGAGTGCGTCAGCTCCGCGTCGCCCATGAGCTGACGGACGAGGCCGAAGTCCAGCACCTTGACCGAGTCCAGATCGTCCCCGTGCTGGAGCAGCATGATGTTGGAGGGCTTGAGATCCCGGTGGATCAGCCCCGCCGCATGCGCCTCCCGAAGCGAGCCGCAGATCTGCTTGAGGATGTGGATCATCCGCAGCAGGGGCAGCGGCGCCTCCTGGCGGATCACGTGGTGGAGGGTCTGTCCCTTCAGGTACTCCATCGAGATGTAGAGCACGTCGTCCCAGGTCTTGCCGTAGTCGAAGATCCGGATGGTGTTGGGGTGCGTCAGCTTCGAGCAGGTCGCCGCCTCCAGCATGAACCGCTGGCGCAATTCCCGTTCGGTGTCCGGGTTCTTGCCGGACTCCAGCACCTTCAGCGCGACGATCCGATCCAGCGGAGACTGTTCAGCCTGGTAGACCCTCCCCATCCCGCCCTGCGCGATCAGGGAGAGGATGCGGTAGCGGTTATCGATGACCTTCCCGATGAACGGGTCGGACGGAGCGGTGGTGACCCCGCCCTGGAGCGCGGCCAAATCAGGCTGTCGTGCTTCCTCGCCTTTCGCGTGCTGAAATGCTCCCTGGGGTTTCTGATCCGCCAAGCATCCTCCCGGACGGGAGCGCCATAACCGGTCTGCGGGGACCCGCATCCGTCGACAATCTGCCCGGAGCAGTCAGCTTATCCGGAAATCTCTCCATATGCGGACGGCTTTGATGTCAGGAGACTTTCATTCTCCATGTGCTGCCATCTGCGCCGTCCATCACCAGGATACCGCCATCTTCCAGCTCTTTCCGGATTAGATCCGCCTTCGCCCAGTCCCGATCTGTGCGGGCCTGGCTCCGCGCGCGCAGCCGCTCCTCGATCTCCTCCGCCGATCGGCCCATGCTCCGGAGGCGCTTCTGCTTCAGCTCATCAAAGAAGGCCGCCGGAGCCATCCCGCCGATCCCCAGCACCTCCGCCACCAGCGCGAACGCCGCGCGCACCGGCTCGACGACCCGGCGCCCCTGCCGCCGGCGCTTCTTGTCGTTGCCGAACCGGTTGAGCACCCGCACGAGCTCGGACAGGGCCGCGAGCGCCGCCGCCGTGTTGAAGTCGTCGTC
>JBEIQZ010000393.1:0-5973 GCA_040376255.1 Alphaproteobacteria bacterium | reverse complement strand
GCGGCTCATCCCCCTGCACGTTCACCACCGCCCCGCCCCACCCCAGCCGCGCCGCCCCCACCAGCACCCCCTCCGTCCCGTTCTCACACCGCCCCGTCCGCACGCACGGGATCCCCCGCGCCGCCGCCATCGCCCCGATCTCGTCGTCCTCCGTCGCGATCCACGCCCGCTCCGCCCCCACCGCCGCCGCCGCACGCTCCCACACCCGCGCCACCATCGGGCGCCCGTGGATGTCCGCCAGCGGCTTCCCCGGCAGCCGCACGCTCCCCATCCGCGCCGGGATAATCACGATCGCCCCGTTTATATCGCTGCTGGTCTGTCCGGCAGAATGGACTCTCATCAAGCGTGGACTCCCCTTAGTGGACTCCCCTTATCGGCCCCTCATCCGGCGGCTCCGCCGCCACCTTCTCCCCAAGGGAGAAGGGACAAAAGCATGACCGATCCTCATCGGCCCCTCATCCGGCGGCTCCGCCCCTGATCCTGCGATCCCTCAGATGTCCATTCTTCTGGACTGACATCTGACCCGCCCCGGCTGGCCCGGTGGATGTGGGGGGCGTAAAACCGGAAGAGAGTCGTCGCGACAGATATGACCGCCCCCCGCATTCACCCCCGGCACGGGCCAGCCGAAGCGCGCCCCTGCGCGCGGGGGGAGGGCAGGGTGAAACCCTGCCCGGTGCGGGGGGAGGTTCTCCCCCCGCTATCTCTTCGAGAACTGGAAGCGCTTGCGGGCGCCCGGACGACCGTACTTCTTGCGCTCGACCATGCGGTCATCGCGGCGGAGGTAGCCCGCGCGCTTCAGCGTGGTGCGCCAGTCCTTGTTCGCCGAGCAGAGCGCCCGGGCGACGCCGTGGCGGATCGCCTCGGCCTGACCGGCCATCCCGCCGCCCTTGACGGTGATGAACAGGTCATAGACCTCCTGCTGCTCCAGCATGCGGAGGGGCTGCATGACGATCATCTGGAGCGTCTCGCGCTTGAAGAAGTCGGTGAGCGCGCGGCTGTTGATGGACAGCTTGCCGTTGCCGGGGCGGAGGAAGACGCGGGCGGCGGCGGTCTTGCGGCGGCCGGTGGCGTAGTACTGAACGGACTGGGTACGCATAGGGTAATCCTTGGAATCAGATGTGAGCGGGCAGGGGCTTGGGCTGCTGGGCCTCGTGCGGGTGGGCCGCACCGGCGTAGACCTTCAGCTTCTTCAGCATCTGCTTGCCGAGGCGGTTGCGGGGAACCATGCCCTGCACCGCGGCCTCGATCACGCGCTCGGGGTGCGTCGCCAGCACCTGACGGGCGGTGGCCGACCGCAGACCGCCGGGGTTGCCGGTGTAGTGGTGGTACTGCTTCTGATCGAGCTTGCGGCCGGTCAGGTGGATCTTCTCCGCGTTCAGGACGATCACGAAGTCACCGGTGTCGGTGTGGGCGGTGTAGGCCGCCTTGTGCTTGCCCTGAAGCACCTGCGAGATCTTGGTCGCGAGCCGGCCGAGGGTCTGCCCGTCGGCGTCGACCACGAACCAGTCATGGATGGCCTCAGCGGGCCGGGTGGAGTGCGTTGTCCAGGTATGATGCGCGTGCATGAAGGCCACCAGAGAAAGAAGAATCGTCCACGACCGCTGAGGTCAAAAGACAGGGCGCGCCATCTATCGGAGGTGCCGTCCACTGTCAAGGAGATGGTGGGCTGCTGACTTCACCCCCCGCTCTCCACCCCGTACCGGATCTCCGCCAGCCCCCGCAGCTCCGGCTCCTCCCGCTGGATCGCCTCCAGCGCGTCGATCCGCTCGTTCCGCGTCGCCAGCTCCACTGCCTTCCGGTACGCCTCCCCGATCGCGTCCGTCCCCCCCGACGGCGGCGCCTGATCCGGCACCCGCCCGTCCCGCCGGTGGAGCTCCGCCCACGACCACGGCACGACCGTCACCCAGTCGATCTCCCTGCGCTCCCGCCCCCCGCGCAGCATCACATGATCCGGATCGAGCGCGAGCCAGCGGGCCAGCAGCGGCACCGGATCGGCGCCGATCTCCACCAGCACCCCGACCGCCCCCCTGAGCGTCGGCTCGTGGTACGGCTCCCGCCGCAGCGCCTCGGTCACCGCCTCCTGCGCCTCCGCCTTCTTCCCGAGCGCCGCATAGATGCGGGCCTGCATGAGCCTCGGCGCGGCCCCCGGCAGCCCGCCGAGCGCCTGCAGATCCGAATCAGGCAGCGCCTCCAGCAGCAGCGCGGCCCGCAGCACGGCGGTGTCGGGCGAGCGCTCCAGCGACGCCGGATCGATGGGCGGCCCCAGCCCGCGCAGGTGCATCCAGCCCCGGTGCAGCATGGCGATGGGCATCGTCTCGCCCGCGAGCAATTCGAGGGCCTCGGCGGCGCGCGCGGCCCGCTCCTCAGGCGCGCCCTCCTGGTAGAGCAGGGTGATGAGGTGCATGCTGGAGCGGGAGGCGCGGTAGACCTGCTCGGCCTCCCCGATCTGTCCGGCGGCGTCGAGGGCGATGCCCTTCAGGCGATCCAGATCAGCGGACTGCACCCCGGAGCAGGCGCTCTCCTCGACGGCGCGGAAGAGGTCGCCCCGGCGCAGGGACTCGTTGACGATCATGCGGCAGGCGAGGATGGTGCCGGGGCGCCCGATCAGGACGGACTCGGCGGCCTCGATGATGCCGTCGGGCGATCCGCCGCGCATAAGCACGCGGAGGCGGCTGTCGGGGGCTGCTTCGGGGAGGAGGGCGCGGGCGGCCTCCATGTCGCCCCGGTAAGCGAGCCACTCGGCGCGCGGCCCCGCCCAGACGGCAGGATCGCGGGTGGCGGCCCAGGCGGCGAGGGCGTCGCCCTGCTCATCGGTCAGGCAGTGGCTCCGGGAGGCGGAGAGCAGCACCCCGGCCCAGTTCGACTCCTCCGGCTCCTTCTGGAGCTTGATCTGGAAGCCGATGCAGGCCTGACCGGGGCGCTCCTCGCGCAGCGCCATGTCCGGACTGAGATCGGACTGCTGGTTCGCGGGCCACGCCGCCTGGATGGCGTCGCGCGGATCGGCGTCAACGGGGGACGCGGGCTGCTGCCACCGGTAGACCCCGAAGAGCGCCCCGGAGAGCAGCACCAGCGGCAGGGCGAGCCACCGCGCACGCACCGGGAGGCGCGGCAGGGCTACTCCTCAGCCGCGATGAACACGCTGCCATCGCCGAGCGCGTAGGAGGCGAAGTAGACGCGGGAGGCGCCGCTGCGCCCGTCGATCCAGACGCTCATCAGATCCTTCTCATGCAGCATGAGGTTGAGATCGAGGGCGTAGGTGATGCCCTCCTGGCTGGAGTTGAGGCGGACGTCGGAGCGGTTCCATGTCCCGCCGTTGTCCTCGGAGAAGTTGTAGAGCAGATCGTTGCTGCCCTCCCCGCGCCCGTCGTAGCGGTAGTCCTTCCAGCCCACCACGATCCGATCCTCCTCCCACAGCAGCACCGGATCGAGGCTCTGCGACTCGCCGCCCGCGTCGGTGTCCATGCGGACCTCGTCGGTCCACTCCTCGCCGCCGTCCTCAGTGATCCGCACCAGGATGTCGTTCCCGCCGAGCCGCGCGTCCTGCCACGCCACCGCCATCCCGTTCTCAGTCATCGCCACCACCGGGTTGAGCGAGGAGGCCACGCCCTCGCCGTCCGTGTCGACGCGCACCGGGTCCCGGCTCCAGTCGCCGCCGGTGTTGTCGGAGTAGCTCATGTAGATGTCCGGCTCCCCGTCCCGCTCGTCGTGCCAGACCACCGCCACCTCGTCATCGTACATCGAGATCTTGGGGAGGTAGCTGTTGCCGTCGCCGCCGTCGAGGCGCTGATCGTCGTCGAAGCTGCCGCCGCCGTTGTCGGAGCGGGCGGCGTAGATGTCCGAGATGCCGTCGCGCCGATCCTCCCACGCCACCACCACGCGATCCCCGTCCGCCGCGAGGCGGGGGTTGGCGGAGTAGGCGGCGCCGATCTCGTCGCTGTCGACGCGCCGGGGCTCATCGAACCAGCGCTCGCCGCGATCCTCGCTGGCCTGCAGGTAGATGTCGTAGGCGCCGTTGCGCTGGTCGAACCACGCGACGTAGACGAAGTCCTCGCTGGCGACGACCTGCGGGCCGAGGCTCATCGCGGTGCCGTCGGGATCGGCGTCGAGCCGGATGTCGTCGGAGAGGAAGTCGCGCCCCCCGTTGTCGGAGACGTCCATATAGACGTTGTGGTAGGCCAGCTCCCCGTCGCGGGTGTCCTCCCAGGCGATGTAGACGTTGTCCCCCTCGCAGGCGATGGAGGGGTTGGTGGCGTGGGACTCAGAGTTGTTGATCTGGATGACCGAGGGCAGCCAGGTCAGCCCGGCGTCGGAGCTGCTGTTGAAGAAGATGGCGTTGTGGGGATCCTTGTCGCCGGGATCGTCGTCCTGGCGCTCGTCCTGCCACACGACGTAGACCCGGCCGTCGCCGGGGGTGCATGTGCGGGGGGCGGTGCTGTCGATGTCCTCCTTGAGCTGCAGATCGTCGATGATCTTGTCGATCGTCCGCTCACCCTTCTCTCCGCCGCACCCGATGAGCGCAAGCAACCCCAGGCCCCACATCCTGTTCGACACTGATGCCTCCCGTACCGTCCGCACACTATCCGATCTCTGCCCCGATCTCTACCAGATCTGCAGGCGGATCTGCATGCGGATTCAGAATCAGAGTTGACAGGCAGGGGGCCAGCCGGTAAAGAGTTGCCCCCTGAGGCGGACGACCGATGCTGGATAAGAGCAAGCTGGGTACGCGGTACACCTGCTTCCAGTGTAATCAGAAGTTCTATGATCTCAACCGCCCGGAGCCTGTGTGTCCGAAGTGCGGTGTGGATCAGCGCGACAACCCGAACCCCGATCCCCGCGAGGCCATCCTCGCCCGCTTCAAGGGCAAGCCCAAGACGCGCGATCTCGACGAAGAGGAGGAGGTCGAAGAAGAGGAGATTGAGCCGGACGAGGAGGATCTGGAGGAGGAAGAAGAGGAGACCGAGGTCGAAGAGGACGAATAGCCCCGGCGTCGGCGCAGGCCCGCAGGCCCCTCAGCCCGGGTACTGCACCGACACCAGATAGAGCCCGTCGGGCAGCGCGGTGCGACCCGCCTGCTCACGATTCTTCGTGCTGCGGATGCGGGGGATGTCGTCCGCCGGACGCCGTCCCTCGCCGATCTCCATCAGCGTGCCGACCATGATCCGCACCTGATACCTGAGGAAGCCCGGCCCCTCGAACTCGATCCAGTGGATGCCCGGCTCCACCTCGCGGTGTGTGGCCTCGCGGATCGTGCGGACGGGGTTGCGCTCCTCGCAGTTCGGCCCCCGGAACGCCGAGCAGTCCGCCGTCCCGATGAAGTCCGGCAGCGCGCGCTCCACCGCGCCCCAGTCCATCGGGCGGCGCACATAGAGCGCCCGCCCCCACCAGAACGGCGACCGATCCTGGCGGGCGAGGATCACGTAGCGGTAGCGCTTGCCGACCGCTGAGAGCCGCGCGTGGAAGTCGGCGGGCGCCTTCTCAGCGGAGATGCAGGACACCGCCTTCGGCAGCATCGTGTTGAGCGCCATGCGGAGCTTCGCCGCCTCCCGCTCCGCCGTGGCGCGGAAGCTCACCACCTGCCCGAGCGCATGAACGCCAGCGTCCGTCCGCCCGGAGGCGTGGCAGTGGATCAGCTCGCCGCCGAAGAACCGGCGCACCGCCTCCTCGACGACCTCCTGCGCCGTCGTCACCCCTGGCTGGCGCTGCCAGCCGGAGAAGGCCGCGCCGTCGTACTCCAGCACCAGCTTCCAGGTCTGCATCAACACTGCATCCGTCAGGCGTCAGAAGTCGAGCTTGAGCCCGATGCTCATCTCGGTCGAGCCGAGATCCAGCCCGGCGGCGTCGAACATCGTGGTCTTGCGGTACTCGAAGATCAGGAAGGTGTCGTTGATGCCTGAGACCGCCTCCACCCGATCCGCCGTCTTCCGGTCGAGGAAGTCGAGCAGCAGCAGCCCGCCGAAGCCGTAGTGCCAGCCG
>JBEIQZ010000862.1:0-1535 GCA_040376255.1 Alphaproteobacteria bacterium | reverse complement strand
CGATGGACATCCGGCGCCCCGATCCCGACGTGCTGCTGGAGGCGTCGGTGATCGCGCGCATCCACCCGGAGATGACGCTCGCGGCGACCGGCGAGACGGTGTTCCTCGATCACGGCACCAACGACGGCATCAAGCCGGGGACGGCGCTCTATGTCGTCGAGAGCCGCGACGGCCAGGAATGGGGCGGCCCTGAGGACGTGAAGCTGCCCGATCTGGTGGTGGGGCGCGTGGTGGTGGTCTACGCGGAGGAGCGGTGGTCGACCGGCGTGGTGGTCGACGCCTCCTCCACCATCGACATCGGCGACCGGCTCACGACGATCCCGAACGCGGACTGATCCGGCGGCGCTTCGCGTGTTGCCCGATCGATGCGCATCATCAGGGCGCAGGATATCGCCTCTGCGCGCCCGCTGATCCAGGCCGGGTGCGCGGATCGCGCAGGTACTTGTAAAAACAGGGGTGCATGAGGGAGCGGACTGGAATAAGCGGCGCGCGGCCGAAGATGCGCTTCCAGAACCTCTGCATTGAATCCATCGCGACTGAGATTCCTCCCCGGGTGGTGGAGAGTTCGGCCATTGAGGACAGCCTTGAGCCCGCGCTGCGGCGTCTCAAGCTCCCGCTGCGGCCGATCGAGGCGCTGACCGGCATCCGGAGCCGCCGCTTCTGGGAGCCGGGGGAGGCGGTGCATGCGGTGGCGGCGCGGGCGGGGCGGCTGGCGCTGGATCGGGCGGGGGTGCGGAAGGATCAGGTCGGGGTGCTGATCAGCACGTCGGTCTCGCGCGAGTTCCTGGAGCCCTCGACGGCCTCGGTGGTCCACGGCATCCTCGGGCTGTCGCCTGAGTGCCGGAATTTCGATGTCTCGAACGCCTGCCTCGGCTTCCTCGACGGGATGACGCTGGCGGGGCAACTCATCGAGGCGGGGGTGGTGGACTACGCGCTGGTGGTGGACGGGGAGTCGGCTGAGCCGATCCTGCAGAAGACGGTGCAGGGGCTGCTGGGGCCGGACGTGCGGAGCCAGGACTTCTGGAGCCAGTTCGCCACGCTGACCCTCGGATCGGCGGCGGTCGGGATGGTGCTGACCCATGCGCGCCACAGCCGCACCGGCCACCGGGTCGAGGGGCTGTGTACACGCGCAGACACCGCCAACAGCCACCTGTGCCGGGGGACCGCTGACCGGATGGAGACCGACTCGATCCGGCTGCTGCGCGCGGGCGTGGAGCTTGCGCGGCGCTGCTGGGGCGCGGCCACCGAAGAATTGCACGACTGGCACCCGGCGGCGTTCCGGCAGTTCATCTGTCACCAGGTGGGCAAGGCGCACATGGCGGCCATCGCGGACGCGCTGAACATCCCGCACGATCGCTGCTTCGCGAGCTACCCGCTCCTCGGGAACGTCGGCCCGGCGGCGGTGCCGATCACGCTCGGGATGGCGGTCGATCAGGGGGTGCTGCAGCCGGGCGACCGGGCGGCGCTGATGGGGATCGGATCGGGGCTGAACGTGACGATGATGGCGGTGCGCTGGTGAGCGGCGACGCGGGCGG
>JBEIQZ010000012.1:0-33865 GCA_040376255.1 Alphaproteobacteria bacterium | reverse complement strand
CTGCTGACCTCCGCCAACCTGGGGGCGACGCTGCTGGCGATGGCGGACATCGATCCGGGCGGGGTGGAGCCCGTCGGGGCCGTCATGTCGCAGGGCTAGGCCGCCCGGTTCTTGATCTCCAGCGTCGTGTCGTCAACGATGTCATTGAGATCGTTGCCGATGGTGAGGATCAGCCCGATGGAGTCCGCCGCCGTCTTCCCGGCCTCCCCGACCGCGCCGAGCGACTCCATCGCCCCGCCGATGCCGCCGCCCGCGATGAGGCCGATGTCGGTGGCGATGGGGATCAGCTCATTGACGACGACGGCCCAGGTGGGGTTCTTCGCGGAGAGCGCTTCGTAGACGGCGCTGAGGGTCTCATGGAAGTCGCGGCAGTGCTGGACGCGGCTGTTGAGGTGGCGGACCTCGCGGATGAGCTGATCGGTCTGCTGGCGGAGGAGCGGGATCTGATCCATGATCTCGCCGACCTTCTTCTTCTCCTTGGGGGTGAGGGCGTCGCTGTTCTCGTCGAGGAACTGCTGGAACGCGCGGGTGGCGGCGAGCTCGGCGTCGGTGGTCTGGCTGAGGATCTGGCTGACCTTGTTGGAGCGGATCTCCAGCCCGTTGGTCTTATCATGGAAGACGCCGAGCATGTTGCGGACGCCCTTGATCGTCGGGATCAGGTCGGTGGGCATCAGGATCTTCGCCATCTCCTTGGCGACCTCGCCGAGCCCCACCACCGTCTTCGCCTTGTCCTCGTAGGCGTCGAGCATGGTGATCACCTGCTCCGCGATGAAGCCGCCGGTCTGCTCGGCCTCCATGCTGAGCTTGCCGATCTGGTCGCCGAGCTGGATCGCGCTGCGCCAGAGGGCGATGCAGCCGAGGACGGTGCTGGCGCCGAAGGTGAACGGCGAGAGGGCGAGTCCGGCGACCCCGGCGAGGATGCCGACGACGCTGACGCTGACCTTTACCGCCGCGACGACCTTGTATTTTTTGTAGTCCTTCTTGATCTGCCTGAAGTGATCGGTCTGGCGCAGCGCCCGGTCGGTGGCCTCCTGGAGCGCCTCTTCGAGGGCTTCGCCGATGAGATCCTGGGCGCTCTTGTAGTTGGCAGGATCGTCGTTGATGATCTCTGCGCCGTCGCGGCATGCCTCCGCGACCGTATCGACCACCGCGTCCCAGTCGGCGGCGTCGATGACCTTCTGGATGACGTTCGGCATGTCCTTGGCGCTGGCGAGGTGGACGAGGATCTGCTTGTCGGTGATGGTGACGCTGACCGGCACCGGGCCGAGGTTCAGGGTCTCCGCCGCCTCCTTCCCGATCTTCGCCTCGATGAGCGGCCCGATGTCGGGGTGCTCCAGCACGACCCACTGCGTCGGCGCGTTCTTGCGGCGCAGCTTCTCCTCGGCCTCGTTCTCGCGCTCGCTCGACGCGACGACCTCGTCCATGAACGCGCCCTCCTCCTTGAGGGCGCCCTTCAGGCTCGACCAGTCGACCTCCAGCTTCTTCTTGACCGCCTTCTTGCTGGTCGGGGGCGTGTACTCGATGAACAGGCTGTGCTTGCTGCTGAACAGCGCGCCGTCGGTGTAGATCTTGAGCGCCTTCGGCTGGGCGGGGACCTTCTTGAGGACAGCCAACAGCTCGGGCTTGACGCTCTCCAGGATGAGCCCGATCTGCTCCTCGTCCACGTTGGCCATGTACTTCTTCGTCTTCTTCACGGCGGCGATGAACTTCTTGAAGATCTCGGTCGTCGCGCTGGCCGGGCTCCAGGCGGTGACGATCGTGGCGAGGGTGTCGGCGTCGTAGTCGAGGTAGGTGAGTCCCATGTGCACTCCTGAATGGCGGCGCGATGGTACAGGGGTTTCGCGGTGTTGTCACCCCTCCTCATCCCCTGTAGAGTCCACCCATGTCCGATCTGACCACTCTCCCCGTCAGCGCCCTCAGCGCCCTCCTGCGCGCCCGCAAGCTCTCTCCGGTCGAACTGGTGGACGTCCACATCCGGCGCATCGAAAAAGTGAATCCGAAGATCAACGCGCTGGCCGTGCCGAGGTTCGAGGCGGCCAGGCGGGAGGCGCAGGCAGCGGAGGCGCGGCTGCGGGAGCCGGACGCGCCGCCGCTGACGGGGATCCCCTGCACAGTCAAAGAATTCTACAAGGTCGAGGGGATGCCGTGGACCGGCTGCACGAAGCGGTTCAAGGATCAGCGGGCGGATCGGGACGCGACGGTGGTGCGGCGGCTGCGGGAGGCGGGGGCGATCATCCTGGGGTCGTCGAACGCGCCGGAGGGCGGGCTGTGGATGGAGACCTACAACGACATCTACGGGCGCACCTCGAACCCGTGGGATCTGCGCCGGACGAGCGGCGGGTCGAGCGGCGGGGAGGGGGCGCTCGTCGCGACGGGGGCGAGCGCCTTCGGGATCGGCTCGGACGTCGGCGGGTCGATCCGCATCCCGGCGGCGTTCTGCGGGGTGGTGGGCCACAAGCCCAGCGGGCGGCGCGTCCCGGCGACCGGCCATTTTCCGGAGGGATCGCACGGGGTCAACCCCTACCTGGGGCTGGGGCCGCTGGGGCGGCGGGTGGCCGACCTCGGGCTGCTGCTGGACGTGATCGGCGGGCCGGACGGCGAAGACCCGGCCTGCGTGGCGATGCCGCGCATCGGGGAGATCCCGGCGGGGGTGAAGGGGCTGCGGGTGATCCCGCTGGAGGGCAACGGGAAGCTCAACGTGCGGCCCGTGATGCGGGAGACGATCCGCAAGGCGGCGCAGGCGCTCCGCGATCAGGGGATGACGGTCGAGGATCGGGCCTTCCCGCGAATGGCGAAGGGCGCCGACATCTGGACGGTGGCGCTCGCGGAGGCGAGCGATCACCCCTATGAGCACATCATGACCGAGGGGGAGGGGATGTCGCTCAGAAAACAGTTCGCGCGGCTGCCGCTCGGGACGGCGGATCACACCTTCGCCATGCTGGTGGTGACGGCGGTGGAGCGCCTCAACAAGTACCCCATCTTCAACGCCCGGAAGCTGATGCAGGAGCGGCTGAACCTTCAGGAAGAATTGGAGGAGGCGATGGGCGAGGACGGCGTGATCCTGTTCCCGCCCTACACGCGCCCTGCCCCCCTCCACCGGGCGTCGTGGCTCTCGCCCTTCGACGCGGCCTGCACCGCCATGTTCAACGTGCTGGAGTTCCCGGGGACGGTGGTTCCGGTCGGGTTCACGCCGGACGGGCTGCCGCTCTGCGTGCAGGTGATCGCGGGGCGCGGTCAGGACGCGCTCTGCCTGCGGGTGGCGCAGGCCATCGAGGCGGCGACGGGCGGGTGGAAAAAAGCGATGTCCTGAGCGCCTGACCGCCTCCGGCGATCAGCCCCGGAGCAGCGCGATGACCGCCGCGTGGAGCGCGCCGTTGGTGGCGAGGATCTGGCGGACGCCGGGGTGCCAGGGCGCGCCGTCGAGGCAGGTGACCGTACCGCCCGCCTCGCGGATCAGGACGGCCCCGGCGGCGGTGTCCCAGGGCGACAGCCCGAACTCCCAGAAGAAGTCTGAGCAGCCCTCTGCCAGCATCGCCAGATCCATCGCCGCCGATCCGCTGCGCCGGACGCCGTGGGTGGCCTGGAGTACGCGGGAGACATAGGCGAGGAAGGT
The DNA here is from genome assembly GCA_040376255.1 of Alphaproteobacteria bacterium. Lineage (GTDB taxonomy): Bacteria > Myxococcota_A > UBA796 > UBA796 > SXON01 > JBEIQZ01. The sequence continues at coordinate 30,252 of JBEIQZ010000012.1, read as the reverse complement.
GTCGGCGCCCTCGCGCTGGCTGTTGGGGAAGCCGGTGACACCGAGCGAGGCGCCGATCTCTGCGGTGCCGGAGACGCGGATCGGCGCGCCGTCGCAGCAGGCGCCGCCGCCCTGCCAGGCGGTGTAGCAGCGGGCGCGGACGGGATCGAAGATGACCCCGATGATCGGATCTGTATCGTCGACGAGGCCGATGCTGACGGCGTAGCAGGGGTAGCCGTGGACGAAGTTTGTCGTGCCGTCGAGCGGATCGACCACCCAGCGCAGCCCGTCCTGCCTGCCGCCCTCCTCCTCGCCCTGCACCGGGATGTCCGGGGTCAGCTCAGCGAACCGGCGGCGGATCAGCGCCTCGGAGGCGCGGTCGATCTCGGTCACCATGTCGGCGGCGCCCTTGTACGTCACCGTCGCGGGCGCTCTGGTGCTGCGCGAGGCCAGCAGCGCCCCGGCCTCGCGGGCGACCGTCGCGGCCATCCCGGCGAGCGCGCTCAGATCCAGACGGGGTTCAGGCGGCATCGTTCACTCCAGGTGCAGCGGGGGTGGGCGCGTCCGCCCCGGCCTGCGGCGACCCTGGCGCCGGGGACTCCAGCATCAGCGTGACCGGCCCGTCGTTGACCAGCTCCACCGCCATGTGCGCCCCGAACACCCCGGCCTGCGCCCTGAGCCGCGCCACCATCTCCCGGTAGAGCGGCTCGGCGATCTCCGGGCGGGCCGCGCCGCTGAAGCCGGGGCGGCGCCCGCGCCGGGTGTCGCCGTAGAGCGTGAACTGGGAGACGACGAGGATCTCCCCGCCGCGCTCGCGCACCGAGCGGTTCATCTTCCCCTCTTCGTCCTCAAAGACGCGCAGGTTCTCGATCTTCTCCGCGATCCACGCCAGCTCAGCCGCCCCGTCCCCCGGCGCCACCCCGAGCAGCACCAGCAGCCCCGGCCCGATCTCCCCGACCGCGCGCCCCTCCACCCGCACCGAGGCGCGGGAGACGCGCTGCAGCAGCGCCCGCACCCCTACATCCCCGAACAGGCGACCGAGCCCTCGGCGCTGGTGCAGGTGACGGTGGTGGATCGGGAGAGCGCGAAGGCGCCGCGCGCCTTGTCGATGAGGATGCGGCAGGAGGTCCGGCTCTCAAACTCCATCGAGCCGGAGCCGACGAACTCCTTCACCTGCCCGTCCCCGCACTCCAGCTTCGCCCGTCCGGTCACCACGAACCGCACCGTGAACGGCCCGGACACAGCCGGGGTGGCGGTGGCGGTCTTTGACGGGGTGGGGGTCTTTGCGGGGGTGGGGGTCTTCGCGGGCGTGGGGGTGGTCGGGGTCTTTGCGGGCGTGGGGGTCTTTGCCGGGGTGGGGGTGGTCGGGGTCTTTGACGGGGTGGGGGTCTTTGCGGGGGTGGGGGTCTTTGACGGGGTGGGGGTCGCGTCGGGAGCGGCGTCCGGCGTGGTTGTCGGAGTCGGCTCCTGAGTGACCGGCGCGACGGTCGCGGAGGGGGCGTTCGTCGCGGCGGGGCCGCTGACGGTGTAGCCGGACATGCCGAGCCAGCCCAGCCCGCCGAGCAGCACCCCGCCGCCGCAGAGGACGACCAGCACCGCGCCGACGGCGAGGGCGATCTTCAGCCCGCTGTTCCCGGCAGGGGGTTCAGGCGCAGGCTCAGGGTCGGGCTCAGGCTGCGGGGCGGAGCGGATCGGCCTGGGCGCGGGCAGGGGCTCCGGGGGGCGGGGCTTGTCGAGGGAGGGGCGGGGCTTGTCGGGGGAGGGGCGTGGCGGCTCCGGGCGCGGGGGCTCAACGCGGGGCGGGGCGGCGCGGGGCTCGGGGCGGGGCGGCTCGGCGCGGGGGAGGGAGATGTCCTCGTCCTGCTCGGCGAGCATGGCGCGGATCTTCTCCGGGGTCCAGAAGGAGGTGGACTCGCCCTTGCTGGCGGGGGCCTTGCGGACCGCGCCGGAGCGGAGCGGGGCGCCGATCATCATCGGGCCGCCCAGCGACTCGGGTTCGGGCAGGGCGGTGGGCGAGAGGACCCGCGAGCTGCTCATGCTGTGGACGCGCCGCGACCACTCCTCCAGCCCCTCGCCGGGGCTCTGGGCGGCGACGGAGCCGAGGACGTTGGCGGCGTCGAGCGGCTGCGGGCGCGAGGTCGGCGTCCAGGCGAGGATGTTGCAGAGGAATTTCCGCACGCTGTCCACCCAGTTGCGGCCCTGCACCGACGAGAAGTCCATCTCCAGCACCCGATCCACCACCTGATCGTCGTGGACGTCGGGATCGGGCGGCAGCCGCCCCATGTTCGACGGCGAGAGCAGCGCATGCAGCACGCGGCCCAGCCCGTAGATGTCCACCGGGAACTGATCGGTGCGCCCCTCCGGGGCCATCGTCACGGTGCGGGAGACGCCGAAGCCGTCGAGGTGGACGCCGCCGCGCTCGTCGATCTTGACAGCGCTCGGGTCGATGTCACCGTGTATCTGGCGATCTTCCTGGGCGATGCAAAGGATGTCCGAGAGCGCCGCCCCGATCTCGATGGCCGCCTTCAGCGGCGGGCGCTCGCGCAGCAGGAGCTTGTCGAGGGACTTCCCGGGGGCGACCCCGTCGCCGGTCAGGATCTGACCGTCCGGGCCATATTCGCGGCTGTAGTAGAAGGCGCTCAATGCGGTGGCTCAGATGCGGATGCGGTAGGCGTTCATGTTCTTCTTCTTGAAGTCCTCGTGCGCGGCCTGCGCCTTCTGCAGCCACTCCTTGAACACCTCGTTGTCCGGCTCAAAGCCCATGGCGAACTTGATCTGCATCACGCAGCCGTTGTAGTTCTTGTCCTGCCAGTTCTGGAGCGCGAGCTTCCAGTACTTCTCGGACTGCGGGGTCTTCGCCGCCTTCGAGGGATCGTTCCGGGCAGAGGCCTCAGCCTCGGCCTGCTTGCGGGACTCCTCAGCCATCCGCAGCTCTCCCTGCCGCAGATCGGTGTCGTAGCGGGCGCGGGCGTCAGGGTCGCGGAGCGTCCGGTGGGCGTCGTTGACCGCCTTGAACACCTCGTTGACCTTCTGGCGGAATTCCGGGCTGGACCCGGCGGCGTGGCGATCCGGGTGCAGCCGCCGGCTCTCCTGTCGGAACGCGACGTCGATGTCTCCCTGCGCGCAGTCCTGCTTCAGGCAGAGCAGCCGGTAGTAATTCAACGAGGGCATCAGCTCGTGGAGCGTCTCGATCTCAATGCGGGTGCGCAGGCGAGGATCCATCCTATGATTCTACTCAGCACAGGGCAAGACAGCTACCCTCCGGGCTACAGAATCCGCGCGCAGGTCGTATCCTCCCTTGACACCCCGCCGATAGCAGGGGAGAATATACCCAGCCGTGCTTTTGCGGCCTCTGGAGGTTCTCATGAAGTGGCGTCCTTCCCCCCGTCCCAAGCCCGGTCCCAAGGCTTAGTTCGGCAGGTGCGGACTCCGGAGTCCTCCGGACCGCTGTGCTTCCGGTCTGTTCCGGCGCTCGACCCTCATCGCTCCCGATGGGGGTTGACCTGTTAAAGCGCCCGGATGTCTCTCCGCGCCCTCCTCGGCCTGCCCGGCGCCGGCCCTGTCCCGGCGGCGGATCTCTCCGCGCTGCTGCGCGCGCCGCTCCCCGACCTGCCGCCCGCTGATCCCCGGCTCCCGGCGCTCGACGCGGCGGACAGCACCACGATCCCGGCCTTCGATAACCTGATCGGCGCGCGGGCCGCGTGGGCGCAGTGGCCGGAGGGCATGGACTTCCTCGACCCGGAGAGCCCGATCCACGCGCAGAAGTGCCTGGAGCGGGATCTGTACCTGCGGCGCTGGGGGCGGTGGCTCGACGGGCTCCCGGCGGGCGGGCGGGCGCTGGATCTGGGCTGCGGGATCGGGCGGTTCGCGCTGCCGCTGCTGGCGCGGGGGATGGCGGTGGAGCTCGTCGATCCCGACATGGAGAGCCTGCGGCGGGCGGTGGGCCACGCGGCGCGGCAGGGGCTCGGCGCGCTCGGGGCGCACCGGACGACCGGGGAACACCTGCCCGATCTCGCGCCGGTCGATGCGGTGATCGCGGCGGAGGTGCTCTGTTATGCGGAGGATCCGGCGCTGATCCTCCGCCACCTGCAGCGGCTCCTGATGCCGGGGGGGCTGCTGTTCCTGTCGGTGGAGAGCCGCTGGGGCTGGGGGCTGTCGCTCGACGCCCCGGCGGCGGCGGAGCAGTGGCTCAGCGGGGATCGGCTGCACCTGCCGGGCGATCGCACGGTGCAGACCTTCACTGAGGCGTCGTTACGCGCGCTGCTGTCCGGCTGGGAGATCCTCGACCTCCGACCGACGCACTACACCTGGAGCGGCCCGTTCGAGCTGCTGGCGCGTCACCTGTGCGGCCCCGGCGACATCGACGCGCTGCTGGAATTGGAAGAGCGCTTACGGAACCACCCGATCGCTGCGCCGCTCCACCGGGCGTGGACGGCGGTGGCGCGGCGCGGTGCTACACTCTGACCATGCGCGTCGTGCTCGTTCAGCCTCCCCGGAAGTACTGGCCCTTCACCAGCGAGGGGGACAACTTCCTGCTCCAGCAGGCGCTCCCCGCCCTCGCCGCCCCGCTGCTGAAGGCGGGGATGGAGGTGCATGTGATCGACTGCATGCCGCTCCACATCGGCTGGCGCTCGCTGGCCGATGAATTGCGGCGGCTCGATCCGGACGTCGTGTGCTCGGGCGAGAACCACGCGCTCTACGCCAGCGAGGCGATCAAGTTCTTCCGCATGTGCCGCGAGGTCGTCCCGCGCGCGAAGACCCTGGCGGGCGGCGGTCACTTCACGAACCTCTCCCACCGCTACTGCTACCAGGGGACGCCCATCGACGCTGTCTGCATCGGCGAGGGCGAGGTGACCATCGTCGAGGCCTGCGAGGAGTGGGCGAAGGCCGATCCCGACCTGAGCCGGGTCGACGGGCTGGCGTGGTGGGACGGCGAGAAGATGGCGCGCTCCAAGCCGAGGCGGCTGGTCAAGGATCTCGATGAATTGCCGATGCCCGCCTACGATCTCATGCCGATGCACCTCTACGGCAAGAGCCGCTACCTGTTCTCCCCCGGCGGCACCACCATCCACCACAGCCGGGGCTGCGTCTCCAAGTGCAGCTTCTGCGCCTGGTGGACCACGATGGCCGACCGCCGCTACGACGCCGACGGCAAGGCGCAGGTCACGCCCCGCTGGCGCTCCAAGTCCCTCGACCGCACCTTCGAGGAGATCGAATTGCTGTACCACAAGTACGGCAAGCGCTCCTATGTCTGGGTCGATGAGAGCTGGAACATCGACCCCCGCTTCAACGACGCCTTCGCCGAGCGCATGATCGCCTCCGGCATGAAGACCCGCTGGTTCGCCTTCATGCGCGCCGACTGCATCGTGCGCGACGAGAAGAAGGGCATCCTCGAAAAGCTCATCCGGGCCGGGCTGTCCCACATCCTCATCGGCGTGGAGCGCGCCGACGACGACTCCCTGGCCGCGCTCGACAAGCGGTTCTATACCGGCGGCGTGGCCGAGCAGGCGCTCAAGATCTTCAAGGAGCGCTACCCGGAGGTCTTCGTCCAGGCCACGTTCATCATCGGCACCAAGGACGAGTCCCCGGAGAGCCTGAAGCGGCAGGTCGATATGGCGAGGCGCCTCGACATCGACTTCCCCGCCTTCCACCCCATCACGCCCGTCCCCGGCACCCCGATCTTCGACGACGCCATCAAGCACGGCCACATCACCGAGGAGCAGTTCGACAACTTCGACTGGCTCACCCCCGTCCTCGACACCGAGTTCATGACCCGCCACGAGATCGCGCAGGCGCTCTACGAGATGAACCGCCAGTTCGTGAACCCGCGCTGGATGCTGAAGGGCCTGTTCAGCCGCGTCGACTACAAGCGCGACATGTACATCTGGTTCACCAAGGTCTCCGCCAGCATGGCAATCGACGCCCTGAAGAAGCGCGTCAACCCCTTCGACGTCGGCCACTACCAGCAATTGGTGACGCCGGAGTGGTACGACTCCTGATCCGGCCTCGCCCCGCCGATCAGTCCATCACCATCCCGATCAGCGCCCCGCCCCCGTCCACCGTGAGCGTCGTCCCGGTGATGTAGCCCGCCGCCGGAGAGCACAAAAACAGCGCCGCCTCGCCCAGCTCAGGGATGTTACCGAGCCGCCGCAGCGGGAGCCGCCCGGTGTAGCGCTCGACGTAGCCCTCCGGCGCGAGCCGCACCAGCCCCTCGGTCCCGTCGGTGGCGCCGGGGCAGAGCGCGTTCACCCGGATGCCCGCCGGGCCCCACTCCAGCGCCAGATCCTGGGTAAGCTTCTCGATCCCCGCCTTCGCGGCGCCCGCGTGGGCCTGGAAGGGCATCGCGAGGCGGGCCTGGAGCGCGGTGATGTTGAGGATGCAGCCCCCCTGGGCCGAGAGCAGCGGGAAGGCGGCGCGGCAGACGTTGAAGGTGCCGCAGAGGTCGATGTCGATGACGGTGCGGAAGGCGTTGGCGCTCATCGCCACGGCGGGGGCGAGGAAGTTCCCGGCGGCGGAGCAGACAAGGATGTCGAGCCGCCCGGTCTGCTGCTGGACGGTGTCCATCGCGGCGGCGACCTTCGCGTAGTCGCGCACGTCGGCAGGCGCGCAGAACGCGCTCCCCCCGGCGGCCCGGATCTCTGCGGCCACCGCCTCCAGCTTCTCCGGCGTCCGCCCGAGCAGCCCCACCGTCGCGCCCGCCGCCGCCAGCCGACGCGCGATCCCGGCGCCGATCCCGCTGCCTCCGCCGGTGACGAGGGCGGTCTGTCCGTTGAGGATGCCGGGGGCGAAGATGCTCATGGGTAGGCTCCGGTTATAGGAGAGGTGTGGAGGTGCGGATCATGAAGCGGATCGCGCAGGCGCTCATCTATCCGCTGCTGATGGGCGGGGCGACCGCGCTGATCTTCTGGTCGGAGGCGCGCGGCCTCGTCGCGGGGACGGCCCTCGCCTGGGGCCTGACGCTGCTGGCGGTGGAGCTGCTGGAGCGTCAACTGCCCTTCGAACCGTCCTGGCGCCCGCACCGGGGCGATCTGCCGCTGGACGGCGCCTTCTTTGTGCTGACCGGCCTGATCGGCGGCGCGCTCCAGGAGTCATTCGTCGCCCTCTCCCGCTGGCCCTCCCTCTCCCTCTGGCCTGTCTCCTGGCCCCTCTGGCAGCAGGTCATCCTCGGCCTCCTCCTTCAGGAGTTCACCGGCTACTGGTACCACCGCCTCCAGCACGAGCGCGGCTGGCTCTGGTCGATCCACCGCCCCCACCACACCCCCGCGCGGCTCTGGTGGATGAACAGCGCGCGCAACCACCCCGCCGACACCGCGCTCGCCATGCTCGTCACCCTCGGCCCCCTCGTCGCCCTCGGCGCAGACAGCCAGCTCCTCCGCCCGCTCTCCGGCCTCATCGGCGTCCACCTCCTCCTCCAGCACGCCAACATCGACCTCCACCTCGGCCCCCTGCGCCGCCTCATCTCCGCCGCCGATCTCCACCGCTGGCACCACAGCCGCGACCGCGCTGAGGCCGATCACAACTATGGAGCGGTCCTGCTCGTGTGGGACGTCGTGTTCGGCACCTGGTACGCGCCGCCGGGTAGACCCGCTTCGGTCGGGATCGCGCAGTGAAGGCGGGGCGGGTGGTGGCGCTCGCGTGGATCGTCGTCGCGGTCGGGCTGACGGTGGTGATCGGGCCGGAATTGGGGTGGAGGGGGTGGATGTGGCTGGGGGCGCACCATGTGATCTGCATGGTGGGGGTGGGGTATGAGCTAAGGGGGTGAAGGGGGGGAGTGGTTTTTGAGGAGTTCTAACTGGGAGATGGCTGCACAGGTGGCGTATTCTACGCGGAGGGTGGAGGCGGAGACGCGGACGCTCTGGAACCCGGCGGCGTGGAACTTTTCGATGTCGGAGGGGATGAAGCCGCGCTCGGGGCCGATGGCGAGGGTGATGGGGCGGGTGAAGTCGAGGGGGAGATCGAGGAAGGTGCGGTCGGTGTCCAGGTCGAGGATGTATGTTTGAGGGGTGTCTTTATATTGGTGCGCGATGTTATATTTGTCGAGCTTGAATTCTGGGAGATCCGTGTACGTCGCAGCCTGAGCCAATCCAGCGACCAGAAACTCCTCATACGCGCGGTCAACAAATATCTTGGAGTCCAGGTAGCTCTTGTCTGAGAGCGCCGCCTTGAAAAAATGGAAGCGCCGCGCCCCGAACGTCGTCCCGTGCTCCAGTATCTTCTTGCTTGTCTGCGGCCGCGACAGCCCGACCACCAGATCGAACCACTGCGCCTTCCCCAGCGTCACCGCCCCCAGCTCCAGCCGGCACTTGTCCGCCCCGATCTCCCGCACCGTCCCCGTACAATGCCCGGCTCCCAGCACCGTACACCGGATCTCCGACCCCTCTGAAACCCTCAACGTCTCCCGTAAATGCTCAAGAACCCCCCCATCCGTCACCGTACCACTCCCATCCCTTAAAACAACCGTATTCATTACCTTTCGCCTTTCGCCTTTCGCCTTTTCCGTGCTCCTCCGTGCTTCCGTGCTTCCGTGGTTGCGTTTCCCTCTCTATCCCCCTACACCTTCCGCTTCCGGTTCCGATCCGAATCCTCATCATAGACCACCGTCAGCTTCTCCAGGTTGTGCTCATCCGTCGGCAGGCTCTCCAGGAACCCGCTCGCCTTCAGCAGGTTCTGAAACCGATGATCTTCATCCTCCTCTCTGTTGCGCTGTACGCGACTGACTGTACGCTGCACGGGCACTGTACGGAGCAGGGCGGAGTTGGCGCTGCGGATCTGGAAGGAGAGGGCGGCGAGGAGGTTCTCGCGCCAACAGAGGCGGGCCTCGCCCCTGAGCTTCTGGTGGGCGTCGATGTCGATCCGCCAGAGCCAGCCGGCGCTGGAGGCGACGCAGGAGGCGGTGCGGTGGCCGCGCTCGATGAGGGTGTTGATGCCGAAGAGGCTGCCGACGGGGAGGCTGGTGAGCAATTCGGCCTTCTGGCCGCGCACGTTGCGGAGGACATCGATCTGTCCGCTGGCGACGATCCAGGCGCTCGCGCCGGGCTCTCCCTCCATACAGAGGATGTGGCCCTCTTCGACGGACTCCTGGGTGAAGGCGCGGGCCAGCTCCTCGATGACCTCGGGGGCGGCGCGCCGGAGGGTGGGCTGCTGGCAGAGCAGCGGTTCGAGGGCGGGGCAGGCGTCGCGGGGGCCGCCGGGGCGGAGGCTCTTCCAGAGGCGCAGCAGGGCGGAGGGTTCGGTGCGGGCGGGGGCGGGCTTGTCGCCGAGGGCGCTCTGGGCGATCTGGAGGTTGGTGGTGCGGATGCGCTTGATGAGGGCCTGGAGCGCCTGTTCGAGCAGCGCCTCATAGACGCTGCGGTACTGGCGGCGCAGCTCGGAGAGCTTCTCGGCGCGCAGGGTGAACAGCACGGTGGGCTGAGCGGTGGTGAGGGTGGCGCTGCGGACAGAGCCGTCGATGAACGCGCCGACCTCGCCGATGATCTCTGCCGGGAGGATGCGCCCGACCTCGGTACCATCCACGGACGCGACGAGCATCCCCGACGCCACCAGCGCCAATTCCCCCACTGCTGTCCCCTGCTTCCAGAGGACCGTGCCGGGCGGGACGCGCCGCTCGGCCCAGAGGTGGGCGGAATTCCGCAGCTCCAGAACGGAGACAGTGCGGAAGATCGGTGTATTGGCCATCTCTTCTGCGATTGAAGCCATCTGTCGCTCCCGGCGTGGGTCTAACCTGTGAATCGGCGCGGAGCCGGTTAAAACAGCGCCATGCTCTGGACTGACACCGTACTCGATCCGTTCGCGCAGATGGGCGATCCTGCCGCTGACGCCATCATCGCGCGCATCTTCGCCACCGGCGACATCGCTGAGGCCAACTCTCTGTTCCGCACGATTCAGGAGAACCAGGACGGCATCCCGAACAAGGGGATGGGCTTCCTGCAGGACTGGTTCCGCGAGACGGCCCCGCTTCCGCCCTGGTTCGACCCGGAGCGGGTGCGGGACGGGCAGCAGCTCTTCCTGCGGCATGCGCCCGCCATCTCCGCCGCGCTCTACAACCGCGCGCTCCCGGAGCTGTACTGCGGCTGGAAGGGGGTACAGGTGCTGGCGATCTCCTCCCGGCTCAACCGCGATCCGGCGCGGCGCATCAACGAGACCGGCCAGTTCGTCTTCGACGTGGCCGACATCGGCGGCTTCCTCCCCGGCGGGCGCGGCGTCCGGTCGGCCCAGAAGGTGCGGCTGGTGCATGCGGGCGTCCGGTACCTTATCAAGAGCAGGCGGGGCCTCTGGAATCCGCTGTGGGACGAGCCGATCAGCCAGGAGCACCTCGCGGGGACGAACCTCGCCTTCTCCAGCTCCACGCTGGAGGGGCTGATGTGCCTGGGCATCAATTTCACCCCCCGCGAGATCGCGGGCTACATGCACCTCTGGAAGGTCGCCGGCTGGTACATGGGCATCGAGGCGCCGCTCCTCACCGACGACTACGCGGAGGCCCGGGCGCTCGCCGCCGCGATCCGCCGCCGCAATTTCGCCCGCAGCGACGAGGGGGTGGAGCTGACCCGCTCGCTGATCAACCACATGAAGGACATGGTCCCGGGCGAGACGCTCGACAGGACGGTGCCGATGATCATGCGCTGGATGCTCGGGGAGGAGATGGCCGACATGCTGGAGGTGCCGGTGTCCCGCTTCGATGGGGCGGTCACCCGCCCGATCCGGCTGCTGAACCGGATCATCGACCGGGTCGGGGATCGCTCGCCGCTGATCGCCGCGATCTTCACCCGCTTCAACCGGCAGCTCCTGAAGGCGCTGCTGGCGAACTACCGGCAGGTGAACAAGGTGGAGTTCCAGATCTCGCCCACGCTCCGGACGGCGCTCGATCTGGACAGAGCTTGAAGACTACTCGTCGTTGCCGTAGTAGAGCGAGACGACCCCGAGGCTGTTGAGGCTGGAGCTGATCGCGAAGTCGTCGAAGCCGTCCCCATCGGGATCGCCCGCTCCGGCGACCGCGTAGCCGGTCTCCATCGTGGCGGTGTCGGGGTTGAGCAGGGCGCCGTTCTGGACGAGGCCCATCGTACCGCTCATCGGGCCGTACTCCAGGCAGCCGAACCCCACCGTCCCGGCGGTGAAGATCTGGCCCGGCGCGGCATAGAGGATGTCAGCGAAGCCGTCGCCGTTCACGTCGCCCGCGCCCGCGACCGCGCGGCCCGCGTGTGCGGCGCGCAGGTTGCCGACGGTGTAGATGGCGGCGGTGGCCTGGGTGGTGGCGAGGTTTGAGGTGATCGGCCCGGCGAACAGGTAGACCACGCCGTCCTCGGTGTTGTAGGTGGTGCTCATGTCGGAGCCGACGATCAGGTCGTCCTGTCCGTCGCCGTCGGTGTCGCCCGCGTTGTCGATGCCGTGCGGGGCGGTGGGCTCGAAGGCGCCGCTGGCGGCGGCCCCCTGGTCGGTGCCGGTGATGCGGTAGTCGTAGACGGAGGCGCTCACCGATCCGGAGATGCCGTTGAGGTAGACGTAGTGGAGATCGGCGCCCGCCGCGCTGACGATCAGATCCTTCAGCCCGTCCCCGTCCACGTCCATCGCCATCACGCTGCTCCCGAACCGGTCGTTGGCGGCGGAGCCGAGGATGGTGCTGACGGTGGAGGCGGGCCGGTCATAGGTGAGGCTGCCGCCCGCCTGGGCGCCGGAGATCACCGAGACGCGCCCCTGGAGGGAGCTGGCCCCGTAGGCGCTCACCGCCCAGTCCTCCACCCCGTCTCCGCTCTGGTCGCCCGCCGCGCCCGCCTGCCAGCCGAGGTACTGGCGCACCCCGCTGGCGTTCACCTGCAGGAAGGCGCTGGCCGGGGTGAGGGCGGTCGAGGTGAGCGGCCCCTTGAACAGGAGCGCCTGCCCGCCGTCGACAGCGATGGCGTTGTCGAGGTAGGCGCCCACCACGATCTCCCCGTCCCCGTCACCGTCGATGTCCGGCAGCATCGCGACCGCTGAGCCGAGCTTCCCCCCGGCCTCGTCGCCGCTGATCAGCGCCACCGGCGCGGCGGCGGTCCCGGTCAGCCCGGCGGCGCCCCCGCTCAGCACATAGGCGCGGCCCGCGTTGGCCATCGTCGCGGCGTCATAGAGCGGGTCAGACACCAGCAGATCGTCATAGCCGTCCCCGTTGAGATCCTCCCCGGCGCCGAAGCCCGACCCGAACAGCGATGCAGCCGCCGTGGCGTTCACCCCGGTCAGGGTCAGGCTGGCGGTGGAGAGCGTGGCGTAGTACTGCCAGCGGCAGTCGATGTCGCAATTCTCATCGACCCCGTTCTGGCAGATCTCGGTGGCGTAGTCGTTGATGGACGGGTCTGTGTCGTCGCAGTCGTTGGTGTTCAGGACGTGGTAGGCGTCGGGCAGGTCGCAGTACAGATCATAGGCGTCCCCGTCGCCGTACCCATCCTGATCCAGATCCCGGTACCACTGCCTGAGCGTCGCCGGATCGACGTTCGGATCGTTGTTATCAGAGAGGCCGTTGCAATTCTCATCGCGGTTGTAGGCGGTCTCGCAGATCTCGGTCGCAGCGGGGTTGTAGGCGGCGTTTGTGTCGTTACAGTCTCCGCCAGTGGAGACAGTCCCGGCGGGCTGCACGCAGGCCGGGTTGCTGGCGCCGCCGTAGCCGTCCCCGTCGCTGTCGGTGTACCAGGCGGTCCTGCTGGCGGGGAGCGTGGTGCCGTCCAGGTCGTCGATCAGGCCGTCGCAGTCCTCGTCGATGGCGGCGGCGCTGCAGACCTCCCGCGCGGAGGGGGAGATCGCCGCGTCGAGGTCGTTGCAGTCGTAGCTGTTCGTCACCGTCGCCACCGGCCGGTCGCAGGCGCTGCCGCTGCTCGCCGGATCGCCCCAGCCGTCGCCGTCCCGATCCGCGTAGTAGCCGCTGAAGCCGCCGCTGCTCACGCTGCTGTCGGCGTCGTCGGCCAGCCCGTCACAGTCCTCGTCGGTGTCCGCCGCGTCGCAGACCTCCTGTGCGGCGGGGTTCACCGCCGCGTTCAGATCGGCGCAGTCTCCGCCCGCCGCGATGAAGTTGGCGATCGGATCGCAGCGGATCGCCGAGGTGGTGCCGCCATAGCCGTCGCCGTCGCCGTCCTGCCAGAAGGTCGTCATGCTGCCGGATGAGGCCGAGCCGTCCAGATCGTCGGCCGACCCGTCGCAGTCCTCGTCGGTGTCGGCGGCGTCGCAGACCTCCGCAGCAGAGGGCCGGATCGCCGCGTCCAGATCGGCGCAGTCTCCGCTGACCGCCACATAGCCCGCAGGCGCCTCGCAGCCCTGCAGGGAGGCGGCGCCGCCCCAGCCGTCGCTGTCGCTGTCGAGGTAGAAGGTGGACCGCCCGGTCGAGGAGGGATCGGCGTCATCGACCGCGCCGTCGCAGTCCTCGTCGGCGTCGAGGGCGTCGCAGACCTCCTGCGCGCCGGGGTGGGTCGCGGCGGCGGCGTCGTCGCAGTCGGTGCTGTCCGCGACATAGCCCGCCGTCGCGTCGCAGGCGTAGATCCCCGTCGATCCGCCATAGCCGTCGAGATCGGCGTCGGCGTAGAAGAAGGTCGTGGACGCCGGATCCGCGCCCGCGTCCGCGTCATCGGCGGCGCCAGAGCAGTCCTCGTCGGCGTCCGCCGCATCGCAGACCTCCTGCGCCCCCGGCGAGATCGCCGGATCGCCGTCATCGCAGTCGCTCCCCGCCGACACCTCGTCTGCGCCTGGATCGCAGGCCGCCCGCGCCCGCGCCGGATCGCCGTATCCGTCCCCGTCCGCGTCCGCGTACCACGCGCTCCCGCCCGGATCGCGATCCGGATCGGCGTCGTCGATCAGCCCGTCGCAGTCGTCGTCCAGCCCGCCGCAGACCTCCGCCGCGCCCGGATGCACCGACGCCCGGCGGTCATCGCAGTCCGTCCCCTCCGCCACCAGCCCCGGCTCCTCCGCGCAGACCTCCGCCGCTGCGCCCGGATCGCCGGAGCCGTCCCCGTCCGCGTCCGCGTAGCGGCGCAGCGTCGCGCCGTCGTCGATCAGCCCGTCGCAGTCCTGATCGAGCCCGTCGCACGCCTCGGGCGCCTCCGGGTGGACAGTATTGTTGTCATCATCGCAATCTGTTCCGTCTGTCACATGATCCGCAGGTAACTCACATGCCTCCTGCATCGCGTCGGGATCACCGTAGCCGTCCCCGTCCCCGTCCAGCCACCCCTGGATCAGCAGCCCCCCGTCCGCGTCGCCGTCACAGTCGTTGTCCACCCCGTCACAGACCTCCGTCGCCGCCGGAGAGATGGCCGGATCACCATCGTCACAGTCTTCTCCGGCGTTGAAGCCGTCGTTGTCTGCGTCCACCGGGACGGATTCGTCCGGCGCAGAGTCGCCGCCGCCTGAGTCGCCGGAGGTGGAGGTCGGATCAGGCGGGCTGCCCGGCTTGGCGCCGGGGCCGCAGCCGCTCAGGAGCAGGGTGGAGAGCAGGGAGGAGAGGGTCAGCAGGAGGGGGGTGTGCATACCCGGCTCCGCTAATCACTCACCTCCGCCGGTTCAATATAATGCCAGCAATTATCAACGCAAGCGCGCTTGTGAAGCCGCTTGATGCCCCATTCATCGGAGAAACGCCGACAGTACAGGAGGCCGCGCCGCCCCGGAGCGCCGGGTTGCCGTCGCAGGGGTCGCCCGTGCCGTCGGCGTCCGCGTCGGCCTGATCGGGGTTGGCGGCGTCGGGGCAGTTGTCGCAGGCGTCGCCCGTGCCGTCCGCGTCGGTGTCCGCCTGATCGGGATCCGCGAGCTCCGGGCAGACGTCGCAGCCGTCGCCCGCTCCGTCCCGGTCGATGTCGCTCTGGTCGGGGTTGGGGAAGAGGACGCAGTTGTCGCAGGAGTCGCCGATGTCGTCGGCGTCGCCGTCCTCCTGGGCGGCGTTGGTGATGAGGATGCAGCTGTCGCAGACATCCCCCGCGCCGTCGCCGTCGCCGTCAGCCTGATCGGGGTTGAAGATCGTGCTGCAGGTGTCGCAATCGTCCCCGACGCCGTCCCGATCCGCGTCAGCCTGATCGGGGTTGGCGAGCACCGGGCAGACATCGCAGGCGTCCCCGATGCCGTCGCCATCGGTGTCGGCCTGATCGGGGTTGCTCACCTCGTCGCAGTTGTCGCAGGTGTTTCCGATGCGGTCGAGGTCGGTGTCGAACTGATCGGGGTTCTGGGTGGTCAGGCAGTTGTCGCAGGCGTCGCCGACGCCGTCGACGTCGCCGTCGTCCTGGTCGGCGTTGTCCTGGAACGGGCAGTTGTCGCAGGCGTCGCCGAGGCCGTCCAGATCGGAGGCCGTCTGGTCGTTGTTCTCGACGTCGGGGCAGTTGTCGCAGATGTCGCCCCAGTCGTCGCAGTCGAAGTCGCCCTGATCGGGGTTGTAGTCCTCCGGGCAATTGTCGCAGGAGAGCGTGGTGATGAGCGAGGGGTACTCGACGTCATCGGGGAAGAAGATCACGCCGTAGGACAGCCCGTCGCCGTCCTCGTCGAAGTCGATCACCGGGATCTCGCAGCCGTGCGCGGCATAGTCAAAATACCAGTCGGTGTTCGGGTAGGGATCGCCGCTGCCATCGACGCTGACCAGGCAGACCGGATCGCTCAGGTCGACCGGGATCTCCAGGCTCACATCGACGTTGTTGCAGTTCAGATCCTGCGTGATCGCGGCGTTCTCACAGCCGGTCTCGGCGCGGGCCTCCGGGGTCAACCCGGACAGCAGCAACAGCCCGCCCAGCAGCCCGGTAACGACAGTCAACATCGCCTTCATTTCCCACCCCCGCCCTGCTTGTCTTCTTTTTTCTGCGGAATCTCGATCTCGTCTTCCTGCTCCTCGAAGTCGTCGCGCCCCGGCACGCCGTTGTTTACGTCGCTCTTCGGCGGGGGGGGGGTCTCCTTGGGCTTCTCGCTGCCCTTGGGATCGGTGTAGGCGGCGGGGAGCTTCGGCGCGGGGAGGGTGCGCTGCTCGCCGTTCCAGGGGAGGTGGACGGTGGTGGAGAGGGGCGGGATCTCATCGCCGGGCTGGTACATCTGGACGATGTTGAAGGTCACCCGGCGGTTGGCCTCGCGGGCCTCGGGGGTGTCCCCGGCGACGACGGGCTGCACCTCGCCCATGCCCCGGTAGCTGATGCGCGCGGGGTGGACCCCGGCCTCGATCAGCGCCTGCCAGACCGAGCGGGCGCGGAGGTTGGAGAGGTCATAGTTGTACTCGAAGCTGCCCTCGTTGCTGGCGTGGCCCTCGATGATCATGTAGCCGATCTGGCCGTTCTCGTTCATCAGCCGGGCGACCTCCTTCAGCACCGGCAGCGAGGGCGAGAGGATGACGTCCTTCCCCTCCTCGAACTGGATCTGGTCGCGGATGATGATCGCCTCCTGCTCGACGCGGGCCAATTCGCCCTCCTTCCACTCGACCTTCGGCGGCGGCTCGATGACGGCCTCGGGGAGGATCTCCACCTCCGTAAGCTCCTCCGGCTGCTCCTTCGGGCGCTCGACCACCAGCACCAGCTTCTCCTCCTCAGGGGGCGCGTAGATCCAGGTCAGCCCGGCCATGGCGCGGAGGTCGGTGGAGCCGTAGCCGTCCGCGATCCCCTTGCCGCCGCCGATGTCGATGAGGAAATTCCCCGGCGTGATCTGCACCCCGAGCAGCGCCTCCGCCGCGTTCCCGCCGCCGCCCTGGTAGAGTGCGTTGAACGCGCCCTTCCCGGCCACCCCGGCGTAGACCGCGAACAGATCCGGCACCGCCCCGACGCGCACCGCGAGCCGGGTGTCCAATTCGGCGCCTGCGGCCAGATCCTCCTCGGTCTGCACCAGCTTGCGCCCGTTGATCCCGAGATCGGCCAGCACGGCGACCGGCCCGGCCTCGATCCCGGCCAGCAGCGCCCCGTGGAAGCGGACCCCGCCTTCGCCGAGGTAGCGCTGCTTGAAGCCGGTCGGCAGGCCCAGATCCACCTTGAACCCGAGCCGCAGCGGCCCCGGATCGGCGAGGAACACCCGCGCCCCGATCTGCGCGTCCCCGAGCCCGGCCCCGTCCCCGCCCAATTCCGGCACCTCGCCCCCGAAGGAGGCCGCCGTGGGCAGCACGAGGTTGAACGCCACCCGGTCGCTGATGTCGTAGGAGATGCCGATGTCGAAGGCGACCCGGTTCGCCACGATGGCCCCGCCGTCCTCGCCGTTGAGCAGCACCACCAGCGGGTCCTTCTCATACTGGAACAGCCCGCCCACCCGGAACGCGCCCTGCTCGCCCTCGTTGGCCGCGTCCACGCCCGGGACAGAGCCGGGGAGGAAGCCCGGGTGGATCATCTCGATGTCCAGCGAGTAACCCTGGGCCAGGGCGGTCGCGGGCATCCACAACAGGCACATCACCATCGATCTCGTTCGCATCCTGCGGCGCATAACCGTTCCCATCGTCTGTTGCATGCCGCCGGCGCGGCAGCGGTTATGCTCGTCTGCTTCCCTGCAGCCTCCCTCTCACCGGAGTGAACATGTCCCTGGAGAAGATCGTCCCGCTCTGGACGCTGGAGGTGGACACCCGCCACGGGATCCCGCTCTGCCGCGTGCTGACGTGGCCGCAGCTCCTGTGGGCCGGGGTGAACGCGGAGACGATGGCCGCGCGCTTCGCCGACGCGGTGGAGGAGCAATTGCTGAAGGAGGGGCAGACGCTCGACGTGCTGCCGCTCTTCCCGGAGCTGACCTGCTACCCGGCGCGGATCACCGTAGACTTTCCTGCCAAACCGATGCACTGGCCTGATCTGACGCTGACCTTCGACATCGCTCAGGCCCAGCTCGCCGGGGGGCAGCACTGGGCGTTCGTGCCGATGCTCGGGCTGACCGCGCTGGGGGCGACGGTGGAGGCGTCGCACCTCGCGATGCAGCGGCGGATCAAGCTGGAGCTGTCGTTCCGCAAGTCGCTGGAGTCAGGGCTGGAGATCCTCCGGCTGCAGGCGGGGACGGGGCTCCACGTCTTCCAGAGCCACCACACGCTGCACTTCTACACGTTCGGCGAATTGCGCGAGCTGGCCCGCCGCAAAGAGGAGAAGATCCTCCCGCAGATCAGCAGCCCGATGACCTGGAAGTGGCCCGCCGCCTTCCACCAGGAGGAGCAGGTCAGCGCGCTGGAGCGGGCGGTGGTGGGGCGGTTCTCGCGCAGCGTGCTGCTGGTGGGGCCGTCGGGTTCGGGGAAGTCGGCGGTGGTGCGGGAGGGGCTTTACCGGGGTTTCTTCAAGGACGGCGAAAAAAGTGCTGTGCGGGAGACGACGCCGAGCCGCCTGATCCAGAAGCTCACCACGCAGGGCGGCTGGCAGGAGGGCATGGCGCGGGCCTGCAAGGAGCTGAAGGAGGAGGGGAGCTGGCTCTACGTGAGCAACCTCGCTGAGCTGTTCGAGATCGGTCGCTACGTCGGCAACGAGACCAGCATCGGCGAGTACCTGCGCCCCTGGCTCCAGAGCGGCGAGATCCGGCTGCTCACTGAGTGCACCCCGGAGCAGATCGCGCTGATCGAGGCGCGCTACCCTGGCTACCTCGACGCCTTCACCCGGGTCATGGTGCCGGAGCCGGGCGCGAAGATGGAGGCCATCGTCTGCGCCTGGGCGGCGGCGGCCTCGAAGCGGCTGGAGGTCAGCATCCAGCCGGAGGCGGTGCGCGAGATCCTGCGGCTCGGGCAGCGGTTCACGCCCTATTCGGGGTTCCCCGGCAAGGCGATCCGGTTCCTGGAGGCGCTCGCGCTCTCGCTGAGCGGGATGCGGAACGGGCTGCAGTGGGTGGACATCGACCGGGCGGCGGTGACGGCGCGGTTCTGCGCTGAGACCGGCATCCCCCGGATGCTGGTGGACGGGGACGTCCCGCTGGCCCATGAGGAGATCCTGAGCTGGTTCAACGGGCGCATCTTCGGCCAGCCCGACGCGGTCTCGGCGGTCGTCGACACGCTCGCCGGGGTCAAGGCCGATCTCGTGCGGCGCGGGCGGCCCATCGCCTCGCTGCTGCTGGTCGGGCCGACCGGCGTCGGCAAGACTGAGACGGCGCGGGCGCTCGCCACCTGGATGTTCGGCGCGCCCGACCGCATGATCCGGTTCGACATGTCCGAGTTCTCCTCGCCGTTCGCGGTGCTGCGGATGGCGGGCTTCGGCGATGAGGAGGGGCTGCTGACCGGGGCGGTGCGGCGGCAGCCGTTCTCGGTGCTGCTGTTCGACGAGGTGGAGAAGGCGCATGCCTCCTTCCTCGATCTGCTGCTGCAGGTGCTGGGGGAGGGCCGCCTCACCGATCACAAGGGGCGCGTCGCGGACTTCTGCAGCACCCTCGTCCTGATGACCTCCAACATCGGCGCCCGCGAGGCGCTGCGCCCCGCCTCCGGCTTCTCGCGCCCCGCCGACAACACCGCCGAGCAGGCGGTGCTGATCGGGGACAGCTTCCGCAAGGCGGTGATGGGCTGGCTGCGCCCGGAGATGTTCAACCGGATCGACCGCGTGCTGCCGTTCCGGCCCCTGCCGCTCGCGGCGGTGGAGCGGGTGCTGGATCGCGAGATCGGCACGCTGCGCCGCCGCCCCGGGCTGGAGGGCGTCAGCCTCACCCTCCACCCCGACGCCCGAACATGGCTGATCCAGCGCGGCGTCGTCCCCGGCATGGGCGCCCGCCCGCTCCAGCGCGCCATCCAGGACGCGCTGGTCGCCCCGCTCTCCCGCGCCCTCACCGCCTGGAAGCGTCCGGGCCTGCCGGGGATCCACGCGGGGCTGGTCAGGGCTGCTGACAAGGGCGGCGCTGACGCCAGCATCGCCCTCACCGTCGAAGAGGTCGCCCGCCCGCCGCTGCCCGACGTGGCAGGCTACCTGAAGGTGCAGCAGATCCGGCGGGAATTGCGCGGCCTCGTCGACAGCCCGCTGTTCGCGCGGCTGGAGGTGGCCGTCCAGACCATCCAGCGGCGGCGGAAGAAGACCCCGGAGAAGCAATTGCTCGCCCAGACGCCTGAGGAGCAATTGCGCGACGACCTGCTCGCCGCGCGCAACGAGGCGATGGAATTGGAGATGCTGGCGGGGCTGGCGTGGCTGGAGGCCGACGCGGGGCTCATGCACATCGACGACCCGCGCATCCAGAAGCTCGACGGGCGCTATGTCGATCTGGCCCGGCGGCTCGTCGCGCAGATCCGGCCTGAGACCGGGGTGGTGGTGGTGGCGATCCACGGGATGAAGTCGAAGGCGATCAACGAGCAGGCCGCCTTCTACACCCGCGTCGCTGAGCGGCTCGGCTGCGCGATCGCGGTCACCGACGTCTACATGGAGCCCAGGGAGCACGAGCCGCAGCCGAAGTACCACCCGGTGCCGGAGGGGGCCGAGATCCCCAGGGGCTGCACTGAGCGGCTCGGGCGGGAATTGGAGATCCGTGGCCCGGCGGCGTGGTTCATCTTCGACGAGGAGCAGGGGCTCTACGAGGTGCCGGTGAAGGGCTCGGCGGCGCTCCGCATGAAGGTGGTGCTGGCGCTGATGGATCTGGACGCCTGGGCTGAGAAGCGCTCCACCGAGATCCACCGCAAGGGCTACTACGACGGCAAGCCGCGCTACACCCTGAGCGTCGCGCAGGGGGACGAGAGCCTGATCGAGCATGCCACCAACGCCCGCATCACCGCGCCCCGCTTCAACAACAAGCGCGAGGCCCGCATCCTCGACGGCTACCGTCAGCGGCTCCGCGCGATCCTGAACGGGGCAGAGCGGGAGGACACATGAGACAGATATCGTTCCCGGCGTTCTTCTCCATCGAGCGGCACGGCGGGCGCAGCCACCACATCGGCCACGCGCTGTTCCAGCCTGAGCTCTCGGGCGTCGCCCGCACGCTCTCCGAGGCCACTGTCAAGCTGCTGGAGGCGGTGCGCGCCTGGGAGCGCGACGGCGGCGGCGAGGGGGGCGGCGTGCTCGGGCTGTGCGCGGGGACGGAGCAGATCATGGAGGACGTCGTGCAGCTCGATCTGCGCGGGCGGATCGGGCTCAACGTGATGCTGATCCGGTTCCGGGTCGGCGCCTATGAGTATGTAGCGGTCCCCCGGCTCGGGGAGGGCGTGATGATCTTCGAGGCCGACCTGCCGCGCGGGGAATTCCTCGATCAGATACAGCAGCAGATCAACCGTCAGCTCCGCGCGCAGCAGAAGCAGGGCGAGGAGCTGGACGCGCTGAAGGTGCAGGGCGGGGATCGCGTGGTGATGGTCGACTTCTGGGCGCGGTTCGCGCAGGAGAAGATGTCGCTCGGCGGGCTGGGCGGGCTGACGGATCTGCGCGCGCTGATGGGCGATGATCCGGAGTTCAAGGGCGAGCATGAGATCCGCAAGGTCGCGTATGATCTCAACCAGCTCCACCCCGACCGGCTCCGCCTCGCCCTCGTCCCCGACGAGCGCGTCGCGCTGCTGCACCGCGCCCTCTACGAGCCGCCCCCCATCCCCACCGCGCTGATCGGCCCGCCCGGCAGCGGCAAGACCACCCTCGTCCACAGCGCCATCTCGCAGTACCTCCACCACGTCCGCCAGGACTTCGGCACCGACCCGGAGCCGGGGATCAAGGTCTGGCACCTCGACCCCACCCGCATCGTGTCCGGCATGAGCATCATCGGCCACTGGCAGCGCCGCATGGAGGCGATCCTCGGCTACCTGGTGACGCGCCGCAAGGAGCTGAACCGCAAGCGCCCCGACGCCCTGTTCCTCGACAACCCGGTGGCGCTCACGCAGGTCGGGCGCTACTCCGGCGGCAACCTCTCCGCCTCCGATCTGATGCGCCCGTGGCTGGAGCGCCGCGCCTTCCCGGTTGTCGTCGAGGCGACGCCTGAGGAGTGGAAGAAGCTGGAGGAGCGCGACCGCCCCTTCGCCGATCTGTTCCAGATCATCCGCGTCGACGCCCCGGAGCGCCGCCGCGCCCTGCGGATGGTGCTGTCGCAGCTCGACGGCATCGAGTCGCAGCACGAGGTGAAGGTGCAGCCCGACGGGCTGGAGCGGCTCCTCGAATTGGAGCGCCGCCACCCCGAGTCCCGCGTGCTGCCCGGCAGCGCCCTCGGCTGGCTGGAGCGCACCGCCGCGCGGAACCGGAGCAGCGTCATCGACCGCCCGATGATCGACCGCGCCTTCCAGGAGCGCAGCGGCCTCCGCCGCAAGATGTTCGACCCCGGCGAGCGCGTCGAGGAGCGCGCCGTGCGCGACGCCCTGAGCCAGCAGCTCATCGGCCAGCCCGCCGCCGTCGACGCGCTGATCGACGTCGTGCTGTCGATGAAGGCCGGGCTGCTGCGGCCCGACAAGCCAATCGCCACCTTCCTGCTCGTCGGCCCCACCGGCGTCGGCAAGACCGAGGCGGCCAAGGTGCTGTCCGGCTGGCTGTTCGACCGCGCCGACGCGCTGGTGCGCTTCGACATGAACGAGTTCATCGACGGCGGCGCCGTGGAGCGGCTGGTCGGGGACGGCAGCCGCGAGGGGCTGCTCACCGGCCGCCTCCACAACCGCCCCTTCGCCGTCCTGCTGTTCGACGAGATCGAGAAGGCCCACCCCTCGGTCCACGATCTGCTGCTGCAGTTGCTGGACGAGGGCCGCCTCACCGACGGGCGCGGGCGCCGGGCCGACATGCGCGGCTGCGTCATCCTGCTGACCTCCAACGTCGGCTCCCAGGACGCCGGGCGCAGCACCGGCTTCGACCGCAGCAGCTCCTCGCTCGGCGCCATCTACCGCCGCGCCGTCGAGAACGCCTTCCGCCCCGAGTTCGTCAACCGCCTCGACCGCGTCATCAGCTTCGCCCCGCTGGAGCCCGCCCAGATCCGCCGGATCGCCGATCTCCAGATCCGCCGCCTGCTCTCCCGCGAGGGCTTCGCCCGCCGCACCGTCCTGCTCGACGTCCCGCCCGCCGTCCTCGACCGCCTCGTCGCTGAGGGCTACGACGTCACCCTCGGCGCCCGCGCCCTGAAGCGCGTCCTCGAAGCCCGCCTCGTCGGCCCCGTCGCCGAGACCATCAGCGACCGCCCCCCCGACGTCCCGCTCTGGCTTCAGGGCGACTACCCCGACGCGGCCACGGCGTCCGGGAAGGAGAAGGGGAAGAGCGATATCCATGTCTCCGTCGCCGCCTTCTGCTGGCCCGCCCACCGCGCCCTCCCCGCCCCCGATCCCGGCGCCCGCCCCGCAGAGGGCTGGGCCGAATTGGAGCGCATCGAGCAGGAGGTCTCCGCCCGCGTCGGCGGCGAGATCCCCGTCGCCATCTCCGGCCCGCGCGGCACCGAGTCCCCCGCCTCCCTGGAGGTCAGCCTCGTCGAGTGGCTGCGCGGCCTCTATGCCAGCGCCCGCGCCGACTCCGAGGAGGAGTGGGATCGCGAGGAGGAGCGGGAGCTGTCCCCCGAGTCCGTCCCCGCCCGCGCCCGCCAGCGCAAGGTCGTCACCCGGGACAGCGTCACCCCCCGCAACCACCGCTGCGGCGTGGCCCGCCGCTGGCGCCAGGAGGCCAGCGCCTTCCTCAACATGCGCGAGGCCCTGCTCGACCTCGCGATGACCGCCGAGCTCGTCCAGGTGGACTCCCTCGCCCTCGCCCACCGGGATCTGCTCCTCGCCCGCTGCTACCGCAAGGAATTGAACCGGCCCCGCAGCTTCCGCATCGTCGCCACCCCGCTCGTCCGCAGCCAGAAGTGGGCGTTCGACTTCTGGGAGAAGGCCTGTCAGCTCGCGGTGGAGAAGATGCTCGGCCAGTGGGAGCGCGTCGAGGCCGGGAGCGCCCGCCGGATCTACCAGATCAGCGGGCTTTGCCCCCTCCACCTCTGGAAGAAGGAGGCCGGGATCCACCTGTTCCTGCCGGACGGCCACCCGCCGCGCGGCCTCTGGGTGCAGATCCTCGCCGAGGGGGAGCCGGCGCTGGAGGTCAGCGCGGAGAACCTGGACGGGCTGCCCGCCGTGCGGCTCTACTGCGAGGGGACGCCGGATCGGCAGCACGGGCTGGTGCAGGATCTCGCGACGGACATGAGCGTGGCGATGGACGAGACAGATATGGTGGAGGAGTGGCCGCACTGGCTGCTCGCGGGGGAGGGGGGATGAAAATGGAAGAGAAAGGCAACCACGAAGGAACGAAGGAACGAAGGGAGCGCGAAGGGGGGATGGGGGGGGAGTGGGTCTCTGTGGGGGGCAGGGGCAGGGCGTGGTCCTCTCTGGATTGTAGCGGGCCGCCTGTCCAGCGCGGTCGGAAGTATCCGTCTCTGCTCGTGACTGGACAAAGATGGTTTTCATGTGTTCCCCTTGATCCACCTGCTGGTCAAGGGCTCTGCCCGTCCAGCGGGTGGAGCGGGGGGAACACATGAAAACGAGAGAGGCGCCGGTGCTGTGCTGGAAGATCAGCGATGGGCTGGTGGCGGGGAAGCTGCTGTTCATGGGGTGGGGGAGCCTGCAGATCGCGCGGGGCGGGGCGACGGCGGTGCTGTCCGCGATGGCGGAGGAATTGCGGCGACCGGAGGCGAACCAGCCGATGGTGGTGGAGGAGCCGGTCTATAAGCGGGTGATCGTGAGCGTGCGCCCGACGTGGCGGATCAAGCAGGGGAAGAAGGAGTCGACGCTGGTGCTGCCGGACGCGATCGAGCTGCCGGTGGATCTGGTGCATGCGCGGACGGACGCGGGGCTGCGGATCTGCGAGCTGGCGCAATTGGGGAAGACCTTCTATTTCGAGGAGGTCGCGCAGCTCGAATTGCTGGTGCCGCACTTCGTCCGCGAGGCGACGATGACGGCGACGCCGGAGTCGCTGCTCCAGCACCTCCTCGCCCCCGAGCCGTGGATGGAGCAGGTGCGGGTGCGGGAGAACGACGAGGAGCCGAAGCGCCGGGCGAAGGTGTGGGAGCGGCTGTCCTCGGTGGCCGATCCGGTGCCGGGGAAGGGGCGGCCCGGCATCCTCCCGGCGGCGGCCTGGGAGCGCAGCAAGGAGGTGGAGCGGCTGAAGGGGCTGCTGATGCGCGGCGTGAGCGCGCTGGTGATCGGGGAGCCGCGCGTCGGCAAGAGCGCGGTGCTCTATGAGGCGATGCGCGAGGCGGCCCGCAGCAAGGAGCGCACGTTCTGGCGCACCACGGCGCACCGCATCGTCAGCGGGGCGCGCTACCTCGGGGAGTGGCAGCAGCTCTGCGACAAGCTCGTCGACGAGATGGAGGAGGCGGCGGGGACGCTGTGGGTGGAGGATCTCGTGCAGATGCTCCTGATCGGCGGAGCGTCGCCGCAGGACTCGGTGGCGGCCTACCTGCGCCCGTCGATCCTGAGCGGGAAGCTGGTGCTGGTCGGGGAGCTGACGCCCCGCTCGCTGGAGGCGGCGCGCGGGCGGCTGCCGGGGTTCTTCGACCTGTTCGAGAGCGTCATCATCGAGGAGATGAGCGGCCCCCAGGTGCGCGAGGTCGTCGCGCTGTTCGGCCAGCACGTCGAGAAGCAGTGCGGGATCAGCCTCTCCTCCGGCGCCCAGCAATTGGGCCTGCGCCTCGCCGAGCGCCACATCCCCTCCGAGCGCCAGCCCGGCAAGGTGCTGACCTTCCTCGCCGCCTGTGCCACCGAGGCCGAGCGCACCGGCAAGAAAGAGCTCACCGAGCAGGACGTCCTCC
This sequence comes from Alphaproteobacteria bacterium, assembly GCA_040376255.1. Lineage (GTDB taxonomy): Bacteria > Myxococcota_A > UBA796 > UBA796 > SXON01 > JBEIQZ01. The sequence goes on along the minus strand of JBEIQZ010000012.1, from coordinate 4,734 downwards.
AGACCTTCGTCCAGCGATCCGGCATGCCCCCCGTGCTGCTCGACGACCGCCAGCCGCTCTCCCGCGCTGAGCTCGCGGCGTGGCTCGGCAAGCGCATCGTCGGCCAGCCGGAGGCCATCGACACCGTCTGCCGCGTCGTCATCAGCTTCAAGGCCGGGCTCAACGATCCGGCCCGCCCGGTCTCCACGCTGCTGTTCGCCGGGCCCACCGGCGTCGGCAAGACCGCCACCGCCCGCGCCCTCGCCGCCTGGTGCTTCGGGCAGGGCCAGTCCTCCCCACCACTCATCCGCATCGACATGAGCGAGCTCCAGCACCCCGCGCAATTGGAGCGCCTGATCGGCTCCGCGACGTCGCCCGGCGAGCTGGTGCGGCAGGTGCGCGAGCGCCCGTTCTGCGTCGTGCTGTTCGATGAGATCGAGAAGGCCCACCCCGTCTTCTTCGACACCCTGCTCTCCGTGCTGGATGAGGGGACGATGGCCGACAGCTTCGGGCGCGTCACCGACTTCCGCCGCAGCATCATCGTCATGACCACCAACCTCGGCAGCGCCTCCGGCTCCTCCCTCGGCTTCGGCGGGGGCCGGATCACGGCGAACCTCACCGACATCAAAAAACACTTCCGCCCCGAGTTCTTCAACCGCATCGATCACATCGTCCGCTTCCTCCCGCTCTCCGAGGACGGCATCCTCCAGATCGCCCGCAAGGAATTGATCGAGCTCCAGGAGCGCGACGGCCTCAAGTCCCGCCAGATCCGCCTCTCCTTCGGGGAGGCGCTGGTGCAGCGGATCGCGGCGGCAGGGTTCGATCCGCAGTGGGGCGCGCGCCTCCTCCAGCGGGCGGTGGAGCAGCAGGTGGTGGCGCCGCTGTCGCGGTTCCTGCTGGACAACCCGGGGATCGCGGACGCGGAGATATTGATGGATCTGGAGCAGGGCCAGGTGGTGTTGATCCACGTGTGATCCGGAGCCGATCCGGAAGCGATGTTACCTTGTACATCCCTGGAGAGGAGAGCAGATGCGGAACATCGCGGTATTTTCGATGCTGGTGCTGAGCGGTTGCGGCAACGTCTGTCCGGTGCTCGGCGAGTTTGTGGGGCTGTTCGCCGGGGACGCCGAGGGCGATCTGGTGATCTCGGTGGCGGAGTCCGACGAGAAGGACATGGCGGATCTGGAGGTGCGGCTGACGACGCCGGGGCTGGAGGCGTTCGGGTCGGCGGTGATCAGCTGCGACGGCGGGGCGTTCAGCGTGAGCCTGGAGACGGCGGACATCACCGAATTCGGCAGCTTCTCGGGCGACCTGGACGAAGCGGGCGCCTCGGCGGGGGAGTGGAGCTTCACGACGGGCGAGGTCGGGACGTGGTCGGCGGCGCTCTCGGAGTAGCTGCTGCCCGTCGCGCCGCAGGAATGGACACTTGCGCCCGCGCGCTATACCGGTTCCTGAGACGGAACTGCCATGCTGCTGCTCGCCCTGCTCCCGCTGCTCTCCCCCGGCCTGCTGGCCGCCGATCCGGCTCCGCCGGGGACGGCCACCGCCGTGTCTCCGACCCCGACGATGTCGACCCCGACGATGTCGACCCCGACAGACGCCGTCCGCACCGCCTCCGGGCTGCTGGTGTCAGCGGACATCCGGGCGGAGTACCTCGCGGGCTTCACGATGTTCGTATCGATCGCGGTGGAGAACCCCGGCGATCAGGAATTGACCTTCCCCGATCTCAGCGCGCGGCCCTGGCTGGCGCATTTCCTGTTTGCGGCGAAGGGGATGAAGCAGGATCGGGCCAACACGCCCCCGGCGGCGGACGGCGGGGCGGTGTGGCGCGTCCCGGCGCGGGGGCGGCGGACGGTGCTGCTGGAGGTGCCGCTCTCAGCGACGGTGGACGCGGGGAGCTGGACGTTCGGGGTGGAGATCCGCGATCCGGCAGGGACGGTGGCGCTCCCGGCGCGGACGATCCGGGTGGCTGCTGCTGCGCCGGTGGCGGGGCGGTTCCACTGGGACGCGACGGTGGCGGGGGCATCGGGCGCGGCGATGGCCTGGCTGCACCGGGCGGCGGGCGGCTTCGATCTGTACCTGATGGGCTTCAAGGCGCGCAGCCCCTCGCAGGTGGCGGGGCAGTACCACCTCGCCCACCTCGATCACGCCGTCGATCCGTGGCTCTCGCGCACCCGATCCAGCGACACCAACAGCCGCTATGTCTACTGGATGGAGGGCGCCCAGTCCATCCGGGTGCTGCCGCTGGAGGGGATCTACGCCCGCGCCGCGCGCACCTGGGCGCTGCCGTGGCCGCGCATAGAGCTGCTGGGGCAGGGCGTCACCGACGCTGCGGGCGGGCTGCAGATCCCGATCTGGGTGCCTGCGCCGCGCGGGGAGAACGGCTCGATCAAGATCGTCGGCATCGACAAGCGGGGCGCCCTCCAGATCCGCACCGTCACCGACCTCACCGCCCGCCCGCGCACCGCCACCGGCCTCGACGCGGCGGGCAACCTGCTGCTGGCGGTCGGCCACAGCGCGGCGGTGGACGTCTACCGGCTCGATCCGTCATGGCCCGCCGAGATGCCGGCGAAGGGGACGCGCAGCCTCGCCCTCGATCCCGGCTGGCGGGTCGCCGCGCTGAGCTGGGACGTGCTGCCCGACCGCGCCGACCGACCCGGCGGGATCGCGCTCCAGAGCCTGCTGCTTCAGGAGAGCCCGCGCAATTACCGGCGCGTCCACTCCGATCTCAACGGGCGCGGCCTGCTCGACACCGGTTCGCTGCCCTGGAGCCTGCCGGGCGCGCTGCTCGCCCAGCTCTCGACCGGCGCCGGGCCGTTCTACGCGCTCAGCCAGGAGACGCCCGCCGCAGGCGGCCCCGCCGCCCTCTGGTACGCCGTCCAGGGCGGCGCCCCCGTCCGCCTGAGCGGCACGCCCGCGCCGGGGACGCTGTTCCAGGACGCGGACGGCATCAAGCTGCGCTCCATCGGCGGGCCGGGGGTGGTGCAGGATCTGCTGCTCGGGCCGATCCAGCCGTAGCCGATCCAGCCGCAGCCGCGCCGCCCCTGCAGAGGCCGCTACGGCGTCTCGCAGACGTAGGGCGCCTGCCGGTTGCAGGTGGTGTCGGACCAGGTGTAGTCCGACCAGGAGCCGATCTCCAGGCAGTCGGAGGTGTTGTTGGCCCGCGTCTCCGGCGCCCCGGCATGCCAGGCGGTGTAGCTCCAGGCGTCGCCGCCCTGCCACGCCCAGCGCCCCTCCAGCACGCGATCGTTGCCGCCCGCCCACCACCGCCCGTTGGCGTAGCTCCAGGCGGTGTCGATGACAAACGTGTTTTCGGTGCTGTCGTTGATGCTGACCATCTCGTAGCCGTAGGCCGCGCAGGCGAGGCCCGCGTTGCTCCAGCTCGCCCCGGAGGAGCAGAACATGTAGGTGTCGCTGCCGTTGTTGACGACGGTGCAGGGGCAGAGGCCGTCGTTGTCGACGAGCCCGTCGCAGTCGTTGTCCACCGTGTCGCAGACGTCTGAGGCGCCGGGGTTGATGGCCGCGCCGCTGTCGTTGCAGTCGCCGCCGGTGGCGACGTAGCGGGAGGGGGCGGTGCAGGCGGTGACGGTGGTGGCGCCGCCGTAGCCGTCGCCGTCCGCGTCGTAGTACCAGGTCGTCTCGCCGGAGGCGCCCGCCTCATCGCTGGCCCCGTCGCAGTCGTCGTCGTAGCCGTTGCAGACCTCGGTCGCGCCGGGGTAGACCGCGCTGCGGCTGTCGTTGCAGTCGGTGCTGAGGGCGACGTAGCCCGCCGGGGCGGTGCAGGCGCGCTGGCTGACGGTGGAGAGGCCGTACCCGTCGTTGTCCCCGTCGTAGTACCAGGCGATCTCGCCGGTGGCGCCCGCCTCGTCGGTGAGGCCGTCGCAGTCGTCGTCGCTGCCGTTGCAGGACTCGGCGGCGCCGGGGTTGATCGCGGCGTTCCCGTCGTCGCACTCCTCGCAGGCGTAGAAGCCGTCGCCGTCCGCGTCGGTGGCCCCGACCGCCCCGTCGCAGTTGTAATCGACCGGGGTGCTGCAGCTCTCCAGGGCGCCAGGGTAGTAGCTGCCGCTGGCGTCGTTGCAGTCCCCGCCCGCCGCCGCGTAGCCCGCAGGTTGCGTGCAGGCGGTGAGCATCCTGCTGTCGAGGCCGAAGCCGTCGCTGTCGGCGTCAAAATACCAGGTCTGGATGTCGACCGGGTTGTCGTCGATCGCGCCGTCGCAGTCGTTGTCCGCCCCGTCGCAGACCTCGGTGCCGCCCGGGTTGGTCATCGGGGCGGCGTCGTCGCAGTCGGTGTCGTCGAGGATGTAGCCTGCAGGCTGCTCGCAGGCGTCGATCACGATGCCCGCGTCTCCCCAGCCGTCGCCGTCCGCGTCCGCGTACCACAGCGCGCTGTCGGTGGCGCCCTGGTCGATGGTGCCGTCGCAGTCGTTATCTGCGCCGTCACAGACCTCCGCAGCGCCGGGGTAGATGCCGCTGTCCGCGTCGTCGCAGTCGCCGGTCACCGCCACCGTCCCCGGTGGCTGGCTGCAGGAGCGCGCGCCCTGGTCGCCCCAGCCGTCGCCGTCGTTGTCGGCGTACCAGGTGTCCGCGTCGACCGCGAGGCTGATCTCGTCGATCTGGCTGTTGCAGTTGTCGTCGGTGCCGTTGCAGTACTCCAGCGCGCCGGGGTACACCCCCGCGTCGCTGTCGTCGCAGTCGTCGCAGGCGATCACCCCGTCGCCGTCCAGATCGACCGCGCCGACGCTGCCGTCGCAGTTG
>JBEIQZ010000042.1:0-19444 GCA_040376255.1 Alphaproteobacteria bacterium | reverse complement strand
CAGCGTGTATTCCACCCCCGTCGCCGCCCTCCCCTGCCACACCTTCGGCAGATCCTTCCCCGCCGTCTCCAGCAGATCGGGGTTCTCCCGATCCATGACTGCAGGCACCGCGCCGAGGTTACTATCTTCATTCTTCGCGGGCCAGGTACACCCGCACAGCCGCTGGATCTCGTCCAGCAGCGTGCTCTTGCCGCAGCCGTTCGGCCCGACCAGCACCGTGAACGGCTGCAGATCCAGCGTCACATCCAGCAGGGATCGCAGCCCTGCGAACCGCACCTGCTGGAGCATGATCAGGCCCGCGACGCCAAAAACGCCTCGACGCGTCCGATGATGTTCTTGTCCGGCACGCCCTCCCAGTCCTTGAGGAAGGCGATGTTGCCCCGGTCGGTGAGCGGGTGGCTGTAGAGCGCCTTGATGACCTTCAGCGGCATGGTGCCGACGTGGGCGCCGGCCTCGGCGGACTGGATCACGTGGAGGGGGTGGCGGATGGAGGCGGCCAGCACCTCGGTCTTGAGGGCGGGGTAGTTGCTGTAGATCTTCACGATCTGGCGGATGAGCTGCATCCCGTCCTCGCTGACATCGTCGAGGCGGCCGACGAAGGGCGAGATGAAGGCGGCGCCGGCCTTGGCGGCGAGGAGCGCCTGACCGGACTGGAAGCAGAGGGTGACGTTGACCCGGATGCCTTCGGAGGCGAGCGCCTTGCAGGCCTGGATGCCCTCGATGGTGAGGGGGGCCTTGACCACGACGTTGCGGTGGAGGCGGGCGAGCGCCTTCCCTTCGGCGATCATCCCGGCGGCGTCGGGGGCGACGACCTCGGCGGAGACGGGGCCATCGACCATCTCGCAGATGCGGTGGATGGTGTCGATGAAGTCGCGGCCCTCCTTGGCGATCAGGGAGGGGTTGGTGGTCACGCCGTCGATGATGCCCCAGGAGGCGGCTTCGCGGACTTCGTTGAGGTTGGCCGAATCCAGAAAGATCTTCATCTTGGCTCCCGCTGGGACAAATGAGGACAGAGGCGCGGCGGCTAACCGATCCGGCGGTTGCATGGTAGGATGGAGGGATGCGATCTCCCGGATCTGTCCCGACACGCCTCACGATGCTGCTGACAATGCTGCTGCTCCTGTCGCCGCTCGGGGGCTGCTCCGACTACGAATTGCACGGCAAGGAGATCGTGCCGGGCGCCGGGTCGCCGGACATCGACGTCGACCCGGCCTCGGCGTTCTTCAGCGGGCTGTGCGGCGCGGAGCAGACGGAGATCACCGCCGGCAACGTCGGGGACGCCGATCTGACGATCAGCGCTGTCGAGATCGCGGGGTCGGGCTGGGAGGTGCGGACGGAGGCGCTGCCGATCGTGCTGGCGCCGGGGGAGTCGACGGTGATGCGGCTGACGACGACGGGCGGGGACGCGACGCTGCGGATCTCCAGCGACGACCCGGACGAGTCGGCGGTGAACCTGCCGCTGACGGCGGAGGCGGGCGGGCCGCCGGTGGTGGAGATCGTGGCCCCGGCGGCGGGGGAGATCCTGCCGGGAGCGCAGGAGGTGGCGGTGATCGGGGCGGTGTCGGACGGGGAGGACGCGCCGGGAGCGCTGTCGCTGGTGTGGTCTACGGACGCCGCCGGGGTGCTGGATCGGGGCGCGGCGGCGGCGGACGGGAGCGCCGGGTTCCGGTGGGCGGCGGCGGATCGCCCGCCCGGGGCGCAGACCCTGACGCTGGAGGCCACCGACACCTGCGGGCTGTCGGCGAGCGCCTCGGTGACCGTCTGCCAGGACGGCGCCTTCACCTACGACGCGCTCGCGCTGTCCTCCTGGCACTACGAGGGGCAGTCCCGCTGGGACAGCTATAACAACTGGCTGCAGCTCACCGACGCCACCGGGAACGTCGTCGGCTCCGCCTTCGAGACCGGCACCACCGTCAGCGGCGATCAGGTGGACATCTCGTTCTCCTTCTACATCGGCGGCGGGACGGGGGCGGACGGGATCTCGCTGACCGCGCTGGATACGGCGCGCATGACCGGCTTCCTCGGCGGCACCGGCTGCGGCATCGGCTACGGCGGCGACGCGCCCTGCACGGCGGGCCCGGCGCTCCCCGGCTGGTCGATCGAGGTCGACACCTACTACAACGAGGGGCAGGACCCCACCGCCGACGATCACCTGATGTTCACCTTCGACGGCGACGTGGACGACCCGGCGATCTGGGCGAGCCTCCCGGAGATGGAGGACACCGGCTGGCACACGATGGAGGTCTACGTCAGCGCGCCGCACGTCTATGTGAGCATCGACGGCGTCCCCTATTTTGACACCGATCTCAGCGGGTTCACCCCGTTCCCGGCCTATGTCGGCTTCACCGCCGGGACCGGCGGCCTCACAAACAACCACCTGATCGACGCGCTCCAGGTCACCGACTACTACTGCGGGGACTGAGCGGGATCTGGCCGCTCAGCGCCCGAGCTGCCCGCGCGCCCAGCCGATCGCCTCCTCCGGCGTCGAGAGCCTGCCGTCGAGCTGCAGCCCGCGCGCCGCCTTCAGCAGCTCCCCCATCTCCGTCCCCGGCGCCAGCCCGAGCGCGATCAGATCGCGCCCCAGCAGGATCGGCGGCAGCGGCCCCTCCGCGACCCCGAGCGCCTGCGCCCGCGCATACAGGTCGGGATCGTCCCGCAGCAGCGAAAGCAGCTTCAGATCGCCATCGTCGCCCATCCGGCGGATGTCTGCGGCGCTGAACCCCGGCGCCCGCCACGCCCCGGTGAGGAACACCACCTGCTGCCGCAGCCGGTAGCCCTCCCAGCGGTGCAGCTTCAGCCGATCCATCACCTGGATCGCCTCCTCCACCGTCCCCTCCGAGCAGGCCGCCGCGTACATCAGCCCCCGGCGCGGCCCCCCCTCCAGCGCGCCCCCCGCAGGCGACCGCTGGGCAGCCATCGCGTCGAGCGCCGCCGGACAGCGCCGCCACGGCGGCAGCACCCGCGCCCACATCCCCGTCCGCTCCGCGAATTCCCAGCCGATCGACGGCGTCTTCGCCTTCATCAGCAGCTTGTCAACCTCGCCCTGGATGCGCTCCGCCGGGAGGTGGTGCAGCGGCATCTCCCGGCACAGCACCTCCAATTCCGGGTGGACGGCGAACCGGAACCGCGCCGCGAACTGCACCACCCGCAGCGCCCGCAGCGGGTCTTCCACAAATGTCTCCGGGTCGACCGCCCGCAGGATCTTCTGCTCCAGATCGCGCCGCCCGTGGAACGGATCGACGAAGACCTTCTGGAGCGGGTCGTAGCCGATGGCGTTGATCGTCAGATCGCGCCGCCGCGCCGCCTCGACCTCGCCGAGGAACGGGTCGGCCTCAGCCCGGATGTCGGTGTGCTTCGTCCCGTCCTGCCGGTCGCGCCGGGGGATGCTGACGTCCAGATCCCAGTTCTTCACCCGCAGCTTCAGCACGCCGAAGGATTTTCCCACCTCGTCCACGCGCCCGAATTTTTTCAGGATCGCCAGGAGATCCGTCAGCTGGAGCCGGTGGACCTCGATGTCGATGTCCTTGATCTCCCGCAGCGGCTTCCCGAGGCAGGCGTCCCGCACGCTGCCCCCCACCATCAGCGCCCGCCCGCCCGCCTTCTCGCAGGCCGGGAACAGCCGCTCCACCTCATAGGGAATCTGCACCGCGTCCTCCAGCAACCGGTTAATCTAACCTGTCTGCGCCTGGAGACTGAGATGCGCCCTGCCCGAATCGCCCTGCTGGCTTTGCTTCCCGCGTTGTCCGCGCTCGCGGCGCTGCTCCCGACCGGGCTCCACGCCGAACCTGCCCCCAGCCTCGCCCCCGGAGACACCGCGCTGCTGTTCTCGCTCCCGGCGGTGAACGAGGACGCGGCGCTGCACATGGTCGCCAAGACGCACGTCGCCCTCTCCGACATGACCGGCGTGTCTCCCGGCTTCCCGGCGAAGGCGGTGATCGTCACCTTCGCCAACGCCGCCACCCCGGACAGCCTCTACACCGGCGTCGAGCGCCTGTACCGCAAGTACAGCAACCGGGGCGCCCGGTTCGTGATCATCGTCTCGGACAACATCGAGATCGCGGCGCTCTCGGATCGGGTGGGGAACCTGAAGCTCTCCTACCCGGTGCTGCACGACAGGTACCGGGTTGTGTCGTCGCGGTACGGGGTGCAGGCGTGGCCGATGACGTTCGTGGTGAACATGGACGGGGACGTGGACGCCATCGGGATGGCGAAGGCGGACTTTGAGACGGCGATGGACGCGATCCTGACGGACATGCTGGCGCAGTGATATCAGAAGACCTATGCCTGAAAGCGTTGGCCGCATGCTCGATCTGGAGCGCTGCCGCGTCGATCTGGATCGGGGGACGATCCGCTACGCCGACGGCACTGACGGGCTGCTGACCAGCCGGGAGCGGGAATTGCTCTGTCACCTCGCCGCGCGGCCGGGGGCGGTGCTGTCGCGGGATGACCTGCATGTGGCGCTCTGGGGGGCGGGCCGGGCGGTGGTGACGCGGGCGCTCGACAACACGGTGCAGCGGCTCCGGCAGAAGATCGGCGACCGGATGCCTGCGCCGCGCCACCTGCTGACGGTCTACGGGGAGGGTTACACCTGGCTGCCGCTCGAACGGCCCGCGCCGGGGCGGGGGTTGCCGCCGGAGCGGGATCGGTATGTGGGCCGGGCGCGGGAGTCGGAGCAGCTGGCGCTGGCGCTGGCGCGGCCCGGGGCGGTCTGCCTCACCGGGCCGACCGGGGTGGGGAAGACGCGGACGGCGCTGCGGGCGGCGCGGGCGGCGGATCAGGCGGTGTCGGTGCGGCTGATGTCGGCGCGCAGCGCGCCGGAGTGCTGGGCGGCGCTCGCAGCGGGGCTCGGCGCGACGCCGGGGGACGCGCGGGCGGAGTCGCTCATCGGGGCGGTGCTGCGCCGGCTCGGATCGGCGGGGCGGCTGCTGCTGGTGCTGGACAACGTCGAGCAGATCCTGGAGCCGATCCGCGAGATCTGCCCGCGACTGACGGGCGCCGCGCCGGGGCTGACGCTGCTGCTCACCTCCCGGCAGGCCGCCGGGCTGCCGGGGGAGCGGGTGATCCGGATGGGTCCGCTCCCGACCCGGGACGCCATCGAGCTGCTCACCGAGCGCGCCGGGCTGCCTGACCCCATCGCCGGGCAGGTGGCCTCCGGCATCGTGAGCCGCCTCGACGGGCTGCCGCTGGCGATCGAGCTCGCGGCGCGGCGCCTGCCGCTGCTCCCGGCAGATCAATTGCTCCTCCACATGGACGACCGCTTCCGGCTCCTGCGCTCTGCCCCGGCCTTCACCGGGATCGGCGCGACAGAGCGCACCCGCGCGGGGAGCGAGGCGCAGGGCGTGCTGTGGCAGACGCTGGAGTGGTCGTGGGAGCTGCTCGATCCGCCGCTCCGGGCGCTGCTCGGCGATCTCTCGGTGCTGCCGGGCGCCTTCGACCTGCCGCTGGCCGCCGCTGTCGCCGCGCTCGATCCCGCCGAGGCCGCTGACGGTCTGAGCGTGCTCCAGGATCGCAGCCTCCTCCAGATCACCGGCGATCACCGCCTGCTGCTCTATGAGGGCGTCCGCTCCCACGCCCGGAGCCGCGCCGACACCGCGCCCGCCACCTGTCGGCTGATCAGCCGGATGCGCGATCAGGCGCGCCGGTGGCTGAGCGCCGTCGAGGGGCCGGACGGCCCGATGATCCGCGAGGAGATGGCCCGGTACCACGAGCCGCTCACCGCCGCGCTGGAGAGCGCCCTCGCGCTCCGCGATCCCGCCGCCGTCCCGATCTGCCTCGCCCTCCACCCGGTCCGCAGCGGCATCGGCGCGCTGGAGCCCTGGCTGGTGCGGCTGCGGAGCGTCCATACATTGATGGGCGACACCCTCTCCTGCTCCGCCGACGCCGCGATCCTGCAGGCTGAGGGAGAGGCCGCCCTGCTGCTCGGACGGCCGACCGAGGCCGAGGCGTCCTTCCGGCAGGCCATCAGCGCCCTCGCCGCGCACCCGCTGGAGGCGGCGGTCGCGCGCGTACAGCTCGGGAACCTGCTCAGGGTGGCGGGTCGGCACGCAGATGCGCTCGCCGCGCTGGAGGAGGCGCTGCGCGTGCTGGACGATATCCGCGCGCATGAGGCGCAGCCGACAGGGCCGGAGGCGCAGGATCTGATCCGCTGGCGCGGCGCGGCGCTCGGCCACCGGAGCGCCACCCTCGCGCTGCTCGGGCGGCTGGAGGAGGCGACCGCCGCCGCAGAGCAGGCCGCCGCGCTGCTCTGCGACCGCCCGCGCATCCGCGCCATCGTCCTCAACACCCTCGGGATCGTCCACCTCCGCGCCCACCGCCCCGCCGCCTCCCTCGCCTGCTTCGAGGAGGCCATCACCCTCCAGCGCCGCTGGCCCGACCGGCGCACCCTCGCGCTGCTGCTCATCAACCGGGGCGCCCTCTACCTGGAGCTCGGGCGGCTCGGGGAGGCCGAGGGGCCGCTCCTGGAGGCGATGGAGATCGCGCAGCAGATCGGAGATCGGCGCCTCGAAGCGACCTCCCGCGCCGATCTCGGCATCGCCGCCCTCGACCGGCACCGCTGGGGGGAGGCGGAGTCCCTGCTCCGCGCCGCCGCCGCCATCCTCTCCGAGGTCGGGGACCCGGTCGCCGCCTCCGAGACGCGCGGCAAGCTCGCCATCGCGCTGCTGTTCCAGGGCTTCGCTGAGGACGCGCTGCGCGACGCCGCCCGGGCCGCTGACCTCGCCCGCCAGAGCCAGCAGGGCGATCTCGCCGAGCTCTGGCAGGCGTGGGCCGACATCGCCCGGCAGACCCGCCCCCTGCCCCCCGCCTGCGCCGACCCCGCCATCCGCGCCGCCATCTCCCTGCTGCGCGGAGATCCCGCCGATCCGGCGCAGCTCCAGCGCTCGGTCAACGTCCGGCTCGCCCGGGAGGCCGCGCTGCTGCGACAGGCTGCGACAATCCCCCCCGGGTGACGGTCGTAGGGTGTGGCACGGAGGAAAGAATGTACATCCTGTTACTGACCGCCTGCACCAGCGGCTCCAAGACCGACTCCGGCGACACCGCCGGCACCGCTGACACCGCCGACACCGCCGACACCGCCGGCACCGGCCTCCCTGACAACTTCCAGCTCCTCGTGAGCTGCCCCGTCGAACACACCGGCTGCGTCGGCCAGCCCAGCCTCGCCGCTGACGACTCCGGCTCCTTCCTCGCCTGGGTCCGCAGCGATCCGGACGGCGACGGCACCGACGACGACGCCGTCGTCGAGTTCAGCACCTCTGTCGACGGGCAGACCTGGAGCGACCCCGTACAGCTCGGCAGCGCCGGGACCCTCCTCGGCTACGCTGAAGAGCAGGTCGATGTCGCGGTCGATCAGGGGACCGTCGTGGTCGCCTGGATCGACTATGACCCCGCCACAAATATCAGCGAAGCGCACGTCTCCACCTCCACCGACGCCGGACAGACCTTCACTGACACCGTCATCGCGGCCGGCGGCATCGTCTACCAGCTCGCCCTCGCCCAGCTCGGCGGCACGACCGCCCTCGCCGTCTTCGCCGACACCATCGACGACCACGACGGTCAGCTCTGGACGCGCGCCGGCGACGCAGCCGACTTCAGCCTCCACTACCTGCCCCAGGTCGTACAGGGCTGGAGCTCCCCCCCGGTCAACCTGCCGGTCGCCGTCGCGATCCGCCCCTCCGACCTCGCCCCCTTCGCCGCCTGGTTCCAGGAGTACCACGACGGCACCCAAATCTATGATCGCACGCTGCTCACCTGGAGCCCCGACATCAACGATGAGCCCATCATCGCGCTCACCACCGAGAACGTCCAGAACGACTACGCCGACGTCGCCCTCCAGATCGACGGGGACAACCTCTATATCGCCACGACGATGCTCCGCGCCTCCGGGCCGGAGATGGCGTGGCTGGCGTCCTCGGACGACGGCCTCGCCTGGGGCGCCCCGATCGGCGTCCCCTCCGAACCCTCCCAGACCTACGGCGCCTCCCTCGACCTCTCCAGCGGCCCCGGCGGCCTCACCATCGGCGTGGCCATCCCCGGCGGGACGGACGGCGAGAACTGCGGCGCGCCCAAGCTGATCCGCACCGCCGACGGCGGCGGCTCCTTCGATCTCTGCACGGCGAGCGGCGCGGTCAACACGCTGGTCTCCCCGTGGATCGACGTCGAGGAGGACAGCGCCGGGCACCGGCAGGCCGCCTTCTGGGCCTACGACTACGCCGGGCAGGGCGCGGGGCTGTACCTGTACAGGGATCTCTGAGCGCCTGGACGGACAGCGGGAGCCGGCCTGTCAGGTTTCCGACAGGGACGGGCAGCAGGTGACGGAAACCTGACACCGAAAGACTTGTTCCGCCTCAGACAGGATGCACGTTGCATCCTGATTTTTTATCGTCTCCCTGATCTCGACATGGCGCGGCATGGCGTGGCCTCCCGCTTGCTCCCGCCCCGGGCGCAACCCGGAGTCCCAGTGTCCTGCTCAGTCCATGCCGCCACCCTGCTGGGTGTCGACGCCCTCTCCATCCAGGTCGAGGTCGACCTGCTTCGGCGCCTGCCCGCCGTGGTCATCGTCGGCCTCCCCTCCCCCGCCATCCGCGAGAGCGCCGAGCGCGTGCGCTCCGCGATCCTCGGCGCCGGGTACGAATTCCCGCGACAGCGCATCGTGATCAGCCTCTCGCCCGCCGATCTCCGCAAGGACGGGACGGCGTTCGATCTCCCCATCGCCGTCGGCATCCTGGTCGCCGCCGGGCGCGTCGACGGGGAGCGGGCGGGCCGGTACCTGCTGATCGGAGAATTGTCGCTCTCCGGCGAATTGCGCCCGATCCGGGGGGCGCTCGCCTACGCCTGCCTCGCCAAAGAGATGGGCGCCGGGCTGATCCTGCCGACGGCCTGCGCGCCTGAGGCGCGGCTGGTGGAGGGGCTGGAGGTGCGGGCGGCGCGGAGCCTGCGGGCGGTGGTGGACTTCCTGTCGGGGGAGGGCGATCTGCCGCTCGCCGATGGAGAATTGCGCCGCATCGATCGGAGCGGCCCCGACCTGCGCGACGTCCAGGGACAGCCTGAGGCGCGGCTGGCGCTGGAGGTGGCGGCGGCGGGCGGCCACAACCTGCTGATGGAGGGGCCGCCGGGCTGCGGCAAGAGCATGCTGGCGCAGCGGCTCCCCGGCATCCTTCCCGCGCTGGATCGGCTGGAGGCGCTCGAATGCACGCGCATCCACTCGGCGGCGGGGCTGCACCCGCCGGAGTCGGGCCTGCTGAGCGCGCGCCCATTCCGCGCCCCCCACCACAGCGTCTCGCTGGCCGGGCTGATCGGCGGCAGCGGGTTCAGGCCGGGCGAGGTCAGCCTCGCCCACAACGGGGTGCTGTTCCTCGACGAGCTCCCCGAATTCCCCCGGCACGCCCGCGAGGCCCTGCGCGCCCCGCTGGAGGATCGCCGCCTGCTGCTCTCGCACGTCGGCGGCCACGTCACCTTCCCCAGCCGCTTCATGCTCGTCGCCGCCGCCAACCCCTGCCCCTGCGGCTTCTGGGGCCACCCGATCCGGCCCTGCGTCTGCACCCCGACCCTGCGCGAGCGCTACCGCGCCCGGCTCTCCGGGCCGCTGATGGATCGCATCGACCTGCGGATCGCGCTCTCCCCGCTCCCTGCCGCCGCCCTGCTCTCCGGCCCGCCCGGCGAGGACAGCGCCGCCGTCCGCGCCCGCGTCGAGCGCGCCCGCTCCATCCAGCAGCACCGCTACCAGGGACAGATCACCGCCAACGCCGAATTGCCCGCCGATCAGGTGCAGGCCGCCTGCGACCCCGCCCCCGGCGCCCTCGACCTGCTCCGGCAGCACCTCGACGCCGGCAACCACAGCGCCCGCCTCGGCCGCCGCATGCTCCGCGTCGCCCGCACCCTCGCCGACCTCGACGGGGTCGCCCGCGTCGCCGTCCCCCACATCCGCGCCGCCATCTCCATGCGCGCCGACGCCGAGGAGGCCCCATGTGCATGATCCTCACATGGCTGGGGTTCGCGACGCCCGGGGTCGTCGACCGGGTCGAGCAGGGTCCGTCCGGCCCGGTCGCGGTTGTCGAGTGGGACGCCCGGCCCGGCTGGTGGTTCGGGGAGATCCCGGCGATGGGCCTCCGCGAGGGCGAACAGATCTGCCGGATCGCGCCGGGCGTCATCCTGTCTGAGCGCGGCGCGCAGGGGGTGTCCGGTGGGAAGTAGCCGCAGCGGGGGCGCGCAGGTGCCGATGCGGTTCGCCGAGCCCGGCTGGGTCGCCCTGCGCGGCTGGCTGCCGGAGGGCGCGGTGATCGGGCTGGAGGGGGAGACAGAGGCGCTGTGGGCGCGGCTCGGGGTGGACGCAGAGGCGGTGTGGGTCGGCGGCGGGCCGCCGGGGGCGCTCTCAGTCATGGCGCCGGAGCCGGTGCCGGTGCTGGAGGCGCTCGCCGGGGCCGGGGTGCGCTGGGCGCGGCTCTCAGACCCGCTCGCGCTCTCAGAGGCGGCGCTGCGGTCGATCCGGCCCGTCGCCGGGATGCGGCTGGTCTGCGACGGCTGGGATCAGCCCGCCGAGGGGCCGCTCCAGACAGCGCAGATCCTCCTGCTCCACCGCTTCACCCACCGGGTCCGCGTGCAAGGGCCGACCCCGGCGGGCGGTCTATGCCTGCGGATCTGGCGGGGGGCCTGCTGGGAGCGGGTAATGATCTGAGAGGGTGTCCGGCCACGCCTCCCGGCTCGGCCACCGCGCCCGGTGCGCCGCGATCAGCGCCCC
This sequence comes from Alphaproteobacteria bacterium, assembly GCA_040376255.1. Classification (GTDB taxonomy): domain Bacteria; phylum Myxococcota_A; class UBA796; order UBA796; family SXON01; genus JBEIQZ01. The sequence goes on along the minus strand of JBEIQZ010000042.1, from coordinate 8,712 downwards.
CTCCCGGCCCAGCAGCCGATCCGCCAGCCCGATCATGCGCCGGTTGGGGTGGATGGTTTCGGCGGTGCGGAGCCGCTGCGCCCGCGCCTCAGCGATGGCCGCGTCGAGGGCGGCGACGGCGGTGGTCTCCTGGCCGGGGCCGAGGCGGATCGCGCAGGAGATCAGCCCGGCGGCGCTGGAGCGGCTGATCCCGGCGGCGCAGTGGACGAGCAGCGGAGACGGGGCTCCCTGCAGGAAGGAGATCAGCTCGCTGATCTGCTCCGGCACGCAGGCGACATAGCCGAAGCGCGGCAGATCGCGCTCCACGTCGTCGAACACGAGCCGCAGCCGGCGGGCCGGGTGGCTCCACAGGCCGAACGGCAGCCGCTGGCCGGGATCACCGATGGACACCACCGCCGCGATCCGATCCCGGCGCGAGCGCGAGCAGAGCAGGTGCGCGGCCCGCGCCCGGCTGCAGATGATCAGATCCGGCAGCGCGGGCGCAGGCAGCACAGGCCGCTCACTCATCGGCTCAGTAGACGTCGCTACCCGCGAAGAACCACGCGATCTCACGGGCGGCGGAGGCCGGAGAGTCGGAGCCGTGGACGGCGTTCTCGCCCACCGAGTCGCCGTAGAGCTTACGGAGCGTGCCGTCGGCGGCCTTCGCCGGGTCGGTGGCGCCCATGATCTCGCGGTTGCGGAGGACGGCGCCCTCGCCTTCGAGGACGAGGATCACCACCGGGCCGGAGCACATGAAGTCGACGAGCTCGCCGAAGAAGCTGCGGTGCTTGTGCTCGGCGTAGAAGCCCTCGACGACGGGGCGGGCGAGCTGCACCTTGCGCATCGCGGCGACCCGCAGGCCCTCGCTCTCAAAGCGGTGCAGGATGGCGCCGACCACGTTCTTGTTGACGGCGTTGGGCTTGATGATCGAGAAGGTCTTTTCCATGGTCGCTCCAGAGGGGGCGCCGCCTAACCGATCTGACAGGCGCTGTCCAAGCACAGACCGGCAGGGGCGGGCAGGATCACGCCTGCCCGGAGGGGCGGGTGAGGCGGATGCGGAGGGTGGAGAGGCGCTCCTGCAGCTTCACCAGCTCCTCCTGCAGATCCTCGATCTCCTCGGCGGCGGTCGGCTCCTCGCGGCCCGACTGCTGGCGGGCGTAGGCCTCGGACTCGGCGCGGGCCTCCTCCATGCTGTTCATGATGACGCCGATGAAGAGGTTGAGGATGATCATCGCGCCGATGATGATGAAGGAGATGAAGTAGAGCGGCCCGGCGAGCGGGAAGGTGGCGGGGTGGGTGCAGCGCCCCGGGTAGCTGTCGTAGCCGTAACCGTCGCAGCTCAGCATCTGGGTGTACATCAGGTCGGCCCAGGCGTCGGCGGTGACGACGCGGAACAGCGTGATCACCGCCGTCTTCAGGTCGCCGAAGTGGACGGGATCGTTCTGACCGAACAGGAACACGCCGCCCACCGCGTAGACGTAGAACAGCATCCCCAGCAGCACCGAGACGTAGCCCATCGAGGGGATGCTCTTGATGAGCGCGCTGACCATGATCTGCAGCTTCGGCAGGACATGCACCAGCCGCAGCACCCGCAGCAGCCGGATCAGCCGGAGGACGGCGATGTACTCGGCGTCGAAGGGCAGGAAGGCGACGGCGATGATCGTGAAGTCGAAGGCGTTCCACGGATCAAAAAAGTAGCGCCAGGGCTTCGGCCACTCTGAAGTGATGCGGATCGCGGCCTCCGCGACGAAGATATACAGGATGATCTTGTCGATGAGGTGAAGGAGGTGCCCGTGGTTCTGCACAAGATCGTGCGAGGTCTCCAGCCCGACGACGAGCCCGGCGAAGACGATTACCAGGGTGATGAAGTGGCCGAACCAGGGGTGCGCGACGAGGCGTTTGCTGAGCTGGATCATGCGTGGCTCCCGGAGCGCTTCTACAATGTCCGCGCAGACTCAGCCAGCGGATCGGGATAGCCGTCCGCAGCAGAGGAACCGATGCCGCTCCATCCCGCCGCCGTCCGCCTCCAGCGGTATGTCCAGAACCCGATCCTGTTCCGCCTCTGGATGCTGGTGAAGCTGCCCGCCGCGCTGTTCGCCGGGGTGCGGCTCTATGAGCTGTCCGAGCGGCGCTGCGTGGCCGCCGTCCCCTACGGCTGGCGCAGCCAGAACCCGTTCCGCTCGACCTACTTCGCCGCGCAGGCGATGGCCGCAGAGCTGTCGACGGGCGCCATCGTGCTGTTCGCCACCGCCGGGGACACGCCGTTCGCGACGCTGATCGTGGACATGAAGGCCACCTTCGGCAAGAAGGCCGACAGCCTCGCCACATTCACCTGCGAGGGCGTCCAGCAGGCGTTCGCGGCGGCCGAGGAGGCCAAGGCCACCGGAGAGGCCCGCACGATCCCGCTGGAGACGGTCGGGCGGCTGGCGGACGGGACAGAGGTGAGCCGGTTCACGTTCACCTGGAGCATCAAGGCGCGGACGAAGCGGGGGTAGGGGCGATCAGGCGATCTCTCAGGCGATCTCTGCCAGCGCCTCATACCGCTCCCAGATATACCGATGAAACCACTGGGGGAGTTGCTCAACCCGGATATCCACCTCCAGCCCTTCTGTGATTTCAGCGAGCAATAGACTGGATTCAGTATCTTTAGAATTATCAAAAATATATGCCCTGCTTGTCTCCTGAATCGCTTCAAATAACAGGGACAGTGACCGCTCATACCGCTCAATGATCTTGTCCTCTGGAACCGGATGCCCGCCCATCTGCACCCGGCTCTGTACACGCGACACGTTGATCATCGGATCTTCGGTTGCGACATAGTACAGATAGATCCGGTAGCCGACTGCCCGCGCTCTCCTCAGAAAATCTATTTTGTCTGCTGAAGACATAACCGTTTCAAAAGAAAGACTTATTTTTGAATCCATCCTCAATCTCGTCCGGGTTGATGTATACGCCCAGCCATTCGGCAGGAATTATGTCTTTGATGGTACTCTTGCCGGAGCCATTCGGCCCGGCGAACATCCTGAGGCGTGGGACGCTCATCTGGTGCGGAGCTTGAACCGGTACTGACCAGGTTTGACCGGGATCGTCGGTGGAGATGGCTTGATTTGCTTCTGTATTCCATCTGGAGAGATGGAGACGATCATATTGTCGACTACCGCCAGAACCACATGGCCTGCGGCGAACGCCTGCTTGCGGGCCAGGCTCGTCGCCTGCCGCGCCAATTCCGGGATCTGCGCCTCCTGCTCCAGCATCGCCTGTTCGGTGAGCATCGCACCCTCCACAGAGACTCTATATAACCGTATCAGAGCTTGAACACCCACATCCGCCGCCCCTTGACCCGCCCGAGGCCCAGGCTGGCGGCCGCCGCGACCGGGGCCGCGACGGTGACGAAGGCGACGCGCTCCTGGACATCGATGAGGCCGATGGCGGAGGCGGGCAGCCCGGCGTCCTTGGTGAGCGCGCCGAGGATGTCGCCGGGGCGGAGCTTGTCGCGGCGCCCGGCGCCGAGCCGGAAGGTGACGAGGGGCGGGTGGGGGGCAGGGTGGAGCGGCGGGCGCTCCTCCAGCGGCGCGGGGAGCATGCCGATGATCCGCTGCAGCCGCTCCTGCTGGCCGGGGCGCAGCAATGCGACGGCGAGGCCCGCCGCGCCCGCCCGCCCGGTGCGCCCGCTGCGGTGCGTCCACGACTCCGGGGTGGTGGGGAGGTCGCAGTGGACGACGAGCTCGACGCCGTCGATGTCCAGCCCGCGCGCCGCCACGTCCGTCGCCACCAGCACCCGCGCGCTGCCGCCCCGGAACCGCGCCAGCGCGTCGTTGCGATCCTCCTGCAGCATGTCGCCCTGGAGCGCGACGGCCCCTGGGATCTGCCCGACAAGCTCAGCCACCGTCGCCTTCTGGTTGCAGAACAGCAGCGCCGCCGAGGGGTTGAGCCGATCCAGCAGCCCGGTCAGCGCCGCCAGCCGATCCTGGGCCTCCAGCGTGCGGAACTCCAGCAGCGGAGGCGCCGCCCCGATGGAGAGCGACACCGGCTCGTGCAGCACGGCGTCGGCGAGGCGCGTGACCTCAGGCGGGAAGGTCGCGGAGAGCAGCGCGGTCTGCCGGTCGGGCAGGTCGTGGAGGATGCTCTGGATGGCCTCTTCAAAGCCCAGATCCAGCATCCGATCCGCCTCGTCCAGCACCAGCAATTCCAGGTTCCGCAGCCGGATGTTCTCGCGCCGCAGGTGATCCATCAGCCGCCCCGGCGTCGCCACCAGCACGTGCGCCCCGCCCTCCAGCGCGCGGGCCTGCCCGAAGATCGGCTCCCCGCCCACCAGCCCCAGCACCCGCAGCCCCGGCAGCGTCCGCCCGAACCGCCGGATCTCGTTCACGATCTGCCCGCACAATTCGCGCGTCGGCGCGAGGATCAGCGCCTGCGGCACCCGGTGCTCGATGCGGAGCGACAGCAGGATCGGCAGCGCGTAGGCCAGCGTCTTGCCGCTCCCCGTCGCCGCCTGCGCGCGCAGATCGGCCCGGTCGAGCAGCGCCGGGATCGCCTGCGCCTGCACGGATGTCGGGACGGTGATCCCCTCCTCAGCGAGCGTCTGGAGGATGGAGGGCAGCGCAGGAGCGGCGGAGGCGCCGTCAGCAGGGGCGAGGAGGGCGGCGAAGCCGGTCTGAGACATCCCCCCCCTTATCCCGGCGAGGAGAACCCGCAGGCCCCGCCGGAGGGTTAGCCTCCGCCAGAACGGACGAACCCTATGGACAACATCACCCACTCGCTCATCGGCGTCCTGCTGGGTCGCGCCCTCGCCCCGTATGTCGCCCCCGGCAGGTTCGGCGTGCGGAGCGCGGTGATCGCGGCGGTGATCGGGTCGAACCTGCCGGACATTGATCTTGTATGGATGGGGGCGTTCGCGGATCGGCAGCTCGGCTACCTGCTGCACCACCGGGGGCATACGCACACGCTGATCCTGGCGCCGGTGATGGCGGCGGCGGCGGGGTGGCTGCTGGAGCGGTGGCTGCGGCGGGGGCAGGGAGCGGCAGAGGCGGCGGGGCTGTCGCGGGCGGGGCTGTGGGGGGTGATGCTGGCGGGGATCGCGCTTCACATCCTGGCGGACAGCTGGAACAATTACGGGGTTCACCCGTTCTGGCCCTTTGATAACCGCTGGTACTACGGGGACACGATCTTCATCGTCGAGCCGTGGCTGTGGTCGGTGCTGGGGGCGTACGCTTTTGAGTCGGCGCGGGGAGGGTGGCGGAGCGGGTGGCGGTGGCTGCTGGGGCTGGGGGCGGCGGGGACGGTCGGGCTGATCGGGTGGCGGCTGGGGCCGGAATTGGCGTCGGCGTGGAGCGTGGTGACGCTGGTGCTGGCGATGGTGGGGAGCGGGATGGCGAAGGCGAAGCTGCCGGGCTGGCACATGGGGGCGACGGCGGGGCTGACGGCGGCGGTGTGGTTTGTGTTCGCGCTGGGGTCGGCGCAGGCGCGGGCGGCGATGGAGGCGGAATTGGCGCGCCAGGTGCCGGAGGAGCGGGTGGTGGATGTCGTGCGGGCGCCCTGGCCGGGGGTGCCGTGGTGCTGGTGGGTGATCGCGGTGACGGAGGCGCCCGGCGGCGTCCACACGCTGCGGTCGGGGATCTGGAGCGCGTGGCCGGAGACGACGAAGCCGGAGCGCTGCCTGCTCTGGGCGCCGGGGGAGCGGACGATCCGGCTGCGACCTGTGGAGTTCTCGCCCGATCCGCACTGGCGCTGGGAGGGGGAGTGGGCGCGCCCGTCGGCGGAATTGCGGGCGGCGGCGTCGGGAGAGGCGGGGTGCGGGGTGCGGGCGTTCCTGGGGTTCGGGCGGGCGGTGTGGTGGGAGGATCGGCGCGAAGCGGGCGCCGGGGAGCGCTGGTGGCTGGGCGATCTGCGCTATGACTTCCAGCCGGGGGCGGGGTTCGCGGAGGCGGAGGTGTCGGCGGAGACGCCGTGCATGACGTTGCCGGGTTGGGCAGAGCGGTGATAAGAAACTAAAACGTCATGTCATTCATCGGGACTGAGTTCATCGCCTTCTTCAGCGTCGTGCTGGGCCTGTACTGGGCGATCCGGGATCGGCGCTGGCAGAACCGGCTGCTGCTGGCGGCGTCGTACCTGTTCTACGGGTGGGTTCATCCGTGGATGGTGGTGCTGCTCGGGGGGATCTCGGTGGTCTGCTACGCGGCGGCGTTTATGGTGGTGCCGGGCGGCTCGCCGGAGGGCGGGGAGCCCGACGAGGACAGCCCGGCGGAGCGGCGGCGGGCGGCGATCGTGGCGGGGACGGTGGCGGTCGGGATCGGGGTGCTGTGCGGCTTCAAGTACTTCGGCTGGTTCGTGGATTCCTTCGCGGAATTCCTGCCGGAGAGCGTGCGCGTGCTGAAGATCGGGCTGCCGCTCGGTTTGTCGTTCTACACCTTCCACAACCTCGCCTACACCATCGACGTGTACCGGGGCCGCATCCCGCTCCACCGCGACGCGACCGAGTACATGCTGTTCGCCAGCTACTTCCCGCAATTGGTCGCGGGGCCGGTGGAGCGCGCCTCGAACATGCTGCCGCAGTTCGCGCAGGATCGGGCGTTCCGGTGGGACGATCTGCGGTCGGGGTTCGGACTCGCGCTGTGGGGCGGCTTCAAAAAAGTCGCCATCGCGGACACGATCTCGCCCTATGTGGACATGCTGTTCCAGCACCAGGAGCCGTCGTGGGCGATGGTGTGGGCCGGGGCGCTCGGCTTCACCATCCAGGCGCTCGCGGACTTCTCCGGCTACACCGACATCGCGCGCGGCACCTCGCGCATGCTCGGCATCAAGCTGATGGACAACTTCGCCCACCCCTACCTGTCCGCCACCCCGATGGAGTTCTGGCAGCGCTGGCACATCTCGTTCTCGACGTGGCTGCGGGACTATGTGTACTTACCGGCCTGCTTCTCGCCCTGGGTGCGCCGCTGGATCACCGTGCCGTTCTCAGGGGAGTGGGGGGCCTTCGCGCACACCAGCCGGGCGCTGTTCATCACGATGCTGGCGTCGGGGATCTGGCACGGATCGACCTGGAACTTCATCGTCTGGGGGCTGTACCACGCGACAGTATCGACGCTCTACACCTGGATCATGGGGAAGCTGCCGAAGAAGCTGAAGAAGCAGTCCGGCTGGCGCTGGGTGACGGTGCCGGTGATGTTCCATGTAACGGTGCTGGGGATGTACATCTTCCGCGAACCCTCCCTCGAACGCACCTGGACGCACCTGCAGCTCAGCCCCCTCGAAGGCACGGAGGATCAGTGGATCGTCGCGACCTCGATGCTGGCGCTCTGCGGGCTCGCGGCGACGCCGATGGTGGCGGCGCTGCTGCTCGGGCGCTACGTGCTGCCGCAGATCCAGGCGCGGCCCTGGCTGCTCCCGCTGGAGACGACCGCGTGGGCGCTGCTGTTCCTCGGCATCTTCTCCTCCGCCCGCACCACCGCCGCCGATTTTATCTATTTCCAGTTCTGATACTTCCAGTTCTGATCTGTCTGACCCCGTCCCCCGGAGCAACCCATGACCGCCACGATTGAACGCCTCACCGCCGTCTTCCGCGATGTCTTCGAAGAGGACGACCTCCAGATCGTGCGCGCCACCAGCGCCCGCGACATCCCGGCCTGGGACTCGGTCATGCACGTCACGCTGATGATCTCCATTGAGCGCGCCTTCAAGCTCCGGTTCAAGAGCGGCGAGGTCGCCGGGCTGAAGAACGTCGGCGAATTGGCCGACCTCATCGACCGGCGGCTCGGCGCATGAGCAGCCACCCCCGCACGGATCAGCTCCTCGCCTTCGTCGCCGAACACCATCCCCGCGCCCTCCGGGGCGTCGAGGAGGCCCGCGCCACCGATCCCGCCGCCTGGGCCGACACCGCCGAGCAGTTCCTCGGCTGGGCCGCCGGCGTCCACGGTGAGGAGGGCTGGCAGGCCCGCTGCATCGACGCCTTCGTGCAGTTCTCCTCCGATGTCATCATGGCCCAGGCCCGCTATGAGGCCGACGGCCACTACGAACACTCCAGCTTCGCCGAATGCAACGCGCACGTCTACTCGCAGCGCGGCGTCATGGACGACTACCTCTGGGGCGTCTTCCTCACCAACTTCCTGTGGGCGCACCACATGGAATTGTCCCTCTTCTTCCGCGACCGCTTCCTGAAAAAACTCCCCGCTGCGCCGCAGATCGTCGAGATCGCCCCCGGCCACGGCGGCTGGGGCGTCTGGTCGCTCGTCAACCGCCCCGACGCGCACCTCCAGGGCTTCGACATCAGCCCCTCCTCCATCGCCATCGCCTCCGCCGTCGCCGCCGCCGCCGGGGTCGGATCGCGCGCGCAGTACACCCAGCGCGACGCCCTCGACCTCGCCGCCATGCCCGCCGCCTGCGCCGACGCGGTCATCTGCTCCTTCCTCATCGAACACCTCGAACAGCCCGAACGGCTCGTCGCCGTCATCGCCCGCCTGCTCAAACCCGGCGCCCGCGCCTACCTCGCCGGCGCCATCACCGCCGCCCAGGTCGACCACATCTACGAATTCCGCAAGGAGTCCGAATTGGTCGTCATGTGCGAGGCCGCCGGGCTCCGCGTCACAGAGACCCTCTCAGTGGCGCCGCAGCGCACGCTCCGTCATGCAAAGTTTCTACCCCGCTCGATGGGGCTCGTTATTTTGCGGGGGTAACCCCCCGCATCGGGACGGCGCTGACGCTTGTCCCTCCCCCCGCGCCAAAGATGGCGCGACGGCT
>JBEIQZ010000922.1:0-1264 GCA_040376255.1 Alphaproteobacteria bacterium | reverse complement strand
GGTGGTCGATGATCGCTGTCCGCTCGATGCCGCCGTTGAACGTCGGCTGGACGTACACCAGCGGGCGGTATCCGTACTCCAGCACCGCCCCGGCTGACCACTCCCCCGGCTCCATCAGCACCGGTCGCGGGAGCAGCACCGGGCTCCGGGGATCGCCGGTCATCGCCGCCACCCGGAACCCGTGCGCGTCCAGCCCCGACGCGCTGTCCGGAGCCGCCTCCTGCGCCCCCGCCATGAGCGCCCACCCCAGCACCAGCCCTGTCATCTAAGCCTCCCCGCGCCGCTCCGGTCGCTCCGGGCGCCCCATAGCCCGATCAGCCCGATCAGCAGCGGCCAATCGCCGAAAACAGGGCCAGACGCGCACGCTGCCCCGCCCTGGTACCACCCCGTCAGCACGTCGCAGCCGTCAAGCTGGCCGTCACAGTTGTTGTCCAGCCCGTCACACTGCTCCCCAGCAGCCGGGGAGAAGGACGGATCCTGATCCCGGCAGTCCCCGCCGACCGCCGCATAGCCGGGCGTCAGGCAGGCAGGACGCGCCAGCTCTCTGCCTCCATAGCCGTCGCCGTCCGCGTCCCTGTAGCGCTGGACTGCGTCCACTGCCGCATCGTCTATTTTCCCGTCGCAGTCGTCGTCGTCGCCGTCGCAGTATTCATCCGCGCCGGGTCGGACGGCAGCGTCATCGTCCTCACAATCGCGGCTGTTCCTGACATAGCCCGCTGGCCGCGCGCAGCTGAGCTGTACCTCGGCGCCCCCGTAGCCGTCGCCGTCCCGGTCGGGGTACCAGGCCGTCGCGTCCACGGCGTCTTCATCTGTGGCGCCGTCACAGTCCTCGTCGTTATTGTCACACTGTTCTACGGCGCCGGGATGGACGTCCGGGTCGGAGTCATCGCAGTCCATTTCACCCGCGAGCGCGTAGCCGACAGGCTGTATGCAGTCGATGACGCCGTCAGGTATCTCAGGATCCACGTAGCCATAGCCGTCCCCGTCCCGATCCCGATACCAGGTGTCAAAAACGACATCCTCGTCTGTCTCTTGATCACAGTCGTTGTCCCGCTCGTCGCAGCGCTCGACCGCGCCGGGGTAAACGGCGGCGTCTGCGTCATCACAGTCCTCTTCCGTCGGGGAGCCATCGTTGTCTGCGTCTCCATCCACTGAATAGGCCCGGCTGGTCATCAAACTCAGAAGGATGAAGTACAACATGCGTTCAGGACTATCTGATAATGAACATCTTGGCAATTTGCTGTTGCTCGCAGTCGAGGCGCGG
>JBEIQZ010000544.1:0-4243 GCA_040376255.1 Alphaproteobacteria bacterium | reverse complement strand
GCCCGACCGCGCCGCCTCCGACGATTGCCACACCTGCGGATCCGGTGTCGCCGAAGGATGCCGCTGCCACCAGGACCGCAGCAGAGGCTGGTGATGCAGACGCGCTGATCCAGGACAGGGTCCAGGACGCCATGATGGACGAGCCGAACCTCTCCAGCGCTGCCCTGGCCGCCCGCCTCGGCATCAGCGCGTCCGGTGTCCGATCCTGCGTCTGTCGGCTCCGCAAGCGCGGGCTGCTGCCTCCGCCCGCCCGTCCCGTGCAGACCCCTTCTCGTGTCCGTCCGCCCGCCGGCACGCAGCAGGAGGCGATCCGCGCCGCCATGCTGGCCGATCCGACCCTCTCCAGCGCTGCCCTGGCCGCCCGCCTCGGCACCACGCCCGACACCGTGCGGAGCTGCATCAGCCTCCTGCGCCGCTCCGGTCGGCTGCCGCCCATGCCCGCGCCGATCCGGACCCCCGTCGCTGAGCCGACCGAGCCGCGCGAGCCGATGCTGATGGACAAGATCCGGGACGCCATGATCGCCGACCCGACCATCAGCAGCTCAAAGCTGGCCGCGCGCTTCAACACCAGCCCGGCCAGCGTCCGCAGCGCCATCGGCACCCTCCGCCAGCGGGGTCTGCTCCCCCCGGCGCCCGTCCGCCCGGCCGTAGAGCCCGACACGATGCGCGGTCGGCTGCTCCAGCTCATCACCGAGCAGCCCGGCATCGGCGGCATCCGCGCGGCGCAGATCCTCGGAACGACCGAGTCCTGCATGCACGACACCTTCTCCGCCCTCCGCAAGCGCAAGCTGATCGCCCCCGCCGACCCTGCCCGCCCCGGCGGCTACCCCCTCGCCTCCGCATCCTCCCAGGAGCCTCCCATGCCCGCCACTGTCCAGCCCGATCCCACCCCCGCCACCATGCGCGACGTCGTCGTCGCCATCGCCGAAGCCCTGGGCCTCGATGACCCCGCAGAGGCCACCGAGGAGGACATCCTCCAGGTGGTGCGGGAGCAGAGCGCAGCAGTCACGCGCCTCCTCGACGAGAAGCGCCGGATGACGGACAACCTGGAGATCAACCGTCGCCTGCTCAGCGCGGCAGAGGCGCAGACCGCCACGCTGTCCGTCGAGAACGACAGGCTGCGGAACGAGCTCGCAGAAGCCGCCCCGCGCCGCCTGGTGCTGACCCCGGAGCAGCTCGCCGAGCGCATCGCCGACGACCACGCTGCCGATGCTGCTGCCGAGGACACAGAGGCCATCCTCCGCGCCGCCGACGAGGGGGTGACGCTCACCAGCAGGGGTATCGACATCACCCCAGACGATCTGCGCGTCATCGCCGCCCGCCGCGAGGAGCAGGCCCGCATCCTCCGCCAGCGCGCGCTGGAGGGGAGGTGACCGCCCTCCCAGCGTCCAAGCAGTGGCGCACCCCTCCCGCCCTCCTGCGCCTGACCGTCCAGACGGTGACCGGCCCGCTCGTCATCGACTGCGAGCTGATCAGCGCCCTGCGGGGGATGCGGGGTGGCGAATGAGGACGGATCTCATCCGGATCGACAATCACCCCCCGCTGCGCCCCTGCCCGTTCTGCGGCTGTGGAGGGCCAGTCGTCGCGAGGGACACTGGAGCGATGCCCACCGCCGGGATCTTCTGCCCGGGCTGCGAGATCTTGTTCATTGTGCGGCCCGGCCGCACAGTAGCCAAAGCCGTAGAGATCGCCGTCGCGGCCTGGAACCGCTGCCCGGCGAAGGGGGTGCGCGATGACGACTGACCGTTCTGCATCTGCCTGCCGCGCAGACTCCGTGTGGCGCGCCGCACAGCTCGCTGGCCTCGCGACGAAGGCCAGCGCTCCCGACATCATCGAGATCGCGCTGGCCGCCCTCTGGCTGAGCGAGCGCATGCGCCGGGGCCGCATGACCGAGATCGCGCGCGGCCGCCTGCTCCGTCGGCTGCGCGAGCAGGTCGGTATCGGCGCCGACCCGTGGATCGCGGCAGATGCGATCTGGCGGGCGGCGCAGATCGCGCGGGGTGGGCGATGACCACGATGCACGTCTTCATCACACCCGACGGCATGAGCTGGGTCGGCTACTGGCCCGACCTCGACAGCGGGATCTCGCTGCCCCTCGACGAGCTCGCCACCGGCTGGCCCTCGATCTGGCGCGAGGCCGCCCCGTGGCTGTTCGCCATCGTGGCCGCCTACGTCGAGAGCCGGGATCGCGGCCTGGCGCTCACCGAGATCGTCGGCTGCGGTTTGCCGCACCACATCGTCAACGTCCTGCGGCGCGGGGCGTGGCCGGAGGATCTGGCGCCCTACGTCGATGAATTCCGGCGCATCCCCATCACCCTGAGCTACGGGCGCGTGAGCCGCCGGGAGCGCGCGGTGCTGGAGCGGTACGCCGCCGACGCGCCAGCGCAGGACGCGATCCTGACGGGCTGCGCCGGGATCGGGGCGCTCGGTCTGCTGGCGAGGGCAGCATGAGGGCGCGCTACCATCTGGCGATCACCGTCGCCCGCCTGCTGCTGCGCCTGCCGACCACGGCTACGGTGCTGGCAGCGGCGGGGCTGATGGTGTGGGTGGCAGCGGCGGGGCTGATGGTGTGGGTGGCAGCGGCGGCGACCGGAGAGGCAGCGCAGCAGCGGACGGGGGTGGATGATGTCTGAGCATGTAGTACTGACCGAGTGGAGCGTGGTGCGCCCGACCACGGCAGCGGAGCAGCTCCCGATGCGGCTGGCCGATGCCCTCGAATGGCTGCGCGAGGCTGGGGTGATCCGGCATGTGCGGGGGCGCGAGGTGGTGATCTGGGGCGATGTCCTGAAGAAGATCCGCGAGGATCTGGAGGACAGCGCCGCCGCGAATTTGATCCCGCCCCCTGCGCCGATTAGGCCGCCCTCCAACCTCCCCCGCGCCGACCTCTCCGGCAGGAAGCGATGAAGCCGAAGCCCGCGAAGCGCCCGAAGCCGATCCACGCCGACCCGCTCACCGCCCGGGTGGCGCGCGGCCCCCGCCCCGATGGCCGCTGGTACTGGCGCGCGGATCGGGCTGTCCGTGGCGGCGACCGGGAGACCATCTGGTGCGGCTGGGGCACCGTGGAGGAGATCCAGCGGCGCCTCGGTGCCAGCGTCGCCAGCGGGGAGACCCACCGCCCCGCCCCGGCCCCGCGCACCTCGTCGGCGCCGACGGTGCGGGATCTGCTGGAGGTGTGGTGCGGCGGGCAGCAGCAGCGCGCCGACCTGTCTCCGCAGTCGGTGGCCTGCTACCTCGTCGCCGCGCGCCGCCTGGTGGCTGACGAGCTGGGCGATGTAGGACTGACCGCGGGGCGGCGCGCGGCTGTCGAGGGGTACCGGGATCGCCAGCTCCGGCAGCGGCGTGCGCCCGCGACCGTCCGCCTCGACTTGACGATCCTGGGAACCGCCTGGAGATGGGCGATGGAGGAGGGGTGGACAGCCCGCGCCCTGCCCCGTGTGCGGGTGGTGTCGAGGGCGGCGCGGCTCCGGTACACGCCCAGCCGGGAGGAGATCGGCGAGCTCGCGGCGCAGGCACAGGGCTGGCAGCAGGTGGCGCTGCAATTGCTCGCGGCCACGGGCTGCCGGGTCGGCGAGGTGGCCGATCTGCTGTGGGCGCAGGTCGATCTGTCGGGCGCGCGGGTCACCGTCAACGGGAAGACCGGGGAGCGGATCGTGCCGCTGGGCGCCGGGATCGTGGCCACCCTGCGCGAGTGGCGGCTGCAGCAGCCCGGTGAGCGGGTGTGGCCTGCGGTGGCTGCCGGTCAGGGTCTGCGTCTGGCGCTGCGGGCGGGCTGCCGGGCGCTCGGGATCGCGCACTGCACGCCCCACGGGCTGCGGCGGGCTGCTGTCGATGCCCTCTACCAGAGCGGGGCCGACGTCGGCGCAGCAGCGCAGATCCTCGGTCACAGCGCGGCCACGGCGCTGCGGCACTACCGGCGCGCGTCGTCGGCTGACCTGGTGCGGGCAGTCGAGCGGGCGGGGCTGGGAGAGGCAGATCGGGGCAGGCTGTCACACGATCCTGTCACACCGCGCATTTATCGGCGTTTCTCCGCAGGGTCGCAAGGTATGACAGAGACTGAAATAGATGTCAACGTCAAGGCGGAACGCCGATAGTTATTTCGGCCCAACTTCCCCGCGCTGCCCGGTCTGGCCCATGCGTGTCACAGGGCGCAGCCGATCCGCAGGAGGTCTCCAGGGGAGGGGGGTTAGAGTAGGGGCATGGACGCGCGCCACGATCCGCACACTGACCCTCGCGCCACTGGCGG
>JBEIQZ010000721.1:0-2433 GCA_040376255.1 Alphaproteobacteria bacterium | reverse complement strand
GGCGTGGTGGTGCTGGCGGGCGAGCAGCAGCGCCCGCTGGTTGTGAACCTTCCCGGCGACGATGGCGGTGGCGACGGGCTGGCGGCGGGCGGGATCGGTGACGGCGCGGTACTGCCTGATCCGGCGGTCGCCCATGCGGCTCTCGCCGGAGAGCAGCCGCCCCCGGTAGCGCCCGTCCATCGTCAGGAACAGCGTGTCGATGCCCCGGCTCAGCAGCAGGTTCCGGGCGCTCACCGTCAGGTCGGCGCCGCCGTGGACGTGGATCTCCTCGACCTCATGCAGCGGCAGGCTCCGCAGCGTCTTCCCCTGGCGCCGCACCACCAGCACGCCGGACTCCACGCCCAATTCCGCGTCCGGGTCCATCAGCGCGACGATCACCGCCCACCCCCGTCCGGCGCCCAGCGCACCACCGGCAGCCCCTCGATGTCCTCCAGCACCCACTCCCCGCCCTCGCGGCGCCAGCGGCGATCCGGCACGCGGGCCAGCGCCTCGGCGGCCCGGCGCTGCGCCACGGCGACCTCCCCGGCGATCAGGCGCTGCCGCTCCAGGATGCGCCCGCAGGCGTCGAGCAGGTCGTCGATGGAGGCGACCGGCGCGACCGGCGCGGGCCGCTGCTCCAGGTGGCGGAGCGGGTGCGGGTACTCCCCGGCCTTCTCAGCAAAGACGCAGTCGCAGCCAACCTGCGTCGCCACATCGGACAGCCGCTGCCGCACCTTCGCGCAGGACACCGGGCTGCCCCGCAGCGGCGCGCCCATGCGCTGATCCGCCGGGAAGCCGGGGATGCGGTCGAACAGGTGGTTCAGCGCCTTCGGCCCGTTCGGCAGGTGGCCCAGCGTGTGCTGCAGCACGAGCGCCGCCTCCCGCCGCAGCGCCCGCTCCGCGAGCGCCGTCCGCAGGATCGCGCCGACCACCGGGCAGCGCCCCGCCACCGTCCCCACCTCCGGGTCGGCCTCATAGTCGGCCTCGTTCCAGGGGCGCTTCTCCACGGGCGGGGCCGGAACCCGGCGGGCGTCCGCGCCTGTGTTCGCGCCTGCGCCTGTGTTTGCCCCCGCTCCTGCGCCCGGATCAGCCGCCCGCCCCTCCGGCGCCAGCGGCAGCACCTGGAACCGCGCCGTCCCGACCCGCCGCACCTGCCGCAGCCGCAGCCAGGGATCGGCCAGCGCCGCCCCCTCCGCCGACAGCAGCGCCGCCCGCCGCCCCGTCCGCAGGTGCAGCCCGAGCGGCAGCTTGATCAGGTTCCCCAGCCCGCCCTCCCGGATCTGGCCCTGCTTCGGGAACGCCTCCACGCTGAGATCCGGGTCGGCGCCCTGCACCTTCGCCGCCAGCGACCGGATCGCCTGGAACGCCAGCGGGGCGGGCAGCGGGTGCTCAGGGAAGATCCAGAAGTGACGACCCTTGTAGCCGGAGTCCACGTACAGCGGCGCGAAGCCCTCCGCCTCCAGGATCGCCAGGATGCGCGCCCCCTCCGCCCGCACCTTCCCGCGCAGCGCCTCCGTCGCCTTCGCGTCCCCCCGCACCCGCTCCAGCGCCGCCTTCCGGATGTCCAGATCCAGCGCCATCGCCCCCGCCGTCCCGTCCAGCCGCACCAGGTACACCCCCAGCGTCTGGCTGCCGTGGACGTGCGCCCGCAGCAATTCCGGCGTCAGCGGCGCGTGTACCGGTGACCAGCCGATCTCCTCGCCCTCCCGCCACATGCGCGCGTGCGTGTCCTCCCGCCCGCCGAACAGGTGGACGGCCCGGATCAGGTCGGCGTCGGTCGGCCCGCTGACCGCCGCGCTGTCCGCCGCGCCCTCTACAGGCTCCCCAGGCTCCGCAGGCTCCGCAAGCGCAGCAACCCGCGCCGCCGCGACCTGGACGCCCGCCCGCTGCCTGCACGTCGCGGCCCGCGCGTGATCGCCGCGCTCCTCGTGCAGATCCCCCAGCGACCGCCACGCCTCCCGCTCCTCCGGGCGCTCCTTCAGGACGAGCTGCCACGCCCGGATCGCCAGCGTCGCCATTCCCAGCGTCTCCGCCAGCCGCGCCGCCCGCGCGCAGTCCGCCGCGTCCGACGGGGGCGCGCCCAGCCACTCCACCAGCGCCGCACGCGCCGCAGCCTCATCCCCGACAGCGACATTCTTCTGGATCAGATCGAGCGTGGACATCTGCCGTCTCCTCCACAGAGAGACGGCGCCCGCTCACCGGATCGGACAGCTCCCCTGCCTACGCCCCGCGCAGGCGCAGCGTCCTCGCGCCCACCTGACGATCCTCGCGCCAGAGGCGATCCTCCCAGGAGACGTTCTTGTGCTGATCAAACACAAGGAGCCAGCCGGTCTGCTCGCCGAGGGTGTCCAGATAATCGGCCAACTGCTGCGCCCCGGCCTCGCGGACCGCTTCGACAGCGCCGTTGTGCGCGCGCTTGAGCTCCACGACATGGCGCTCGCCCGCATAGTCGAT
>JBEIQZ010000593.1:0-3580 GCA_040376255.1 Alphaproteobacteria bacterium | reverse complement strand
CGCGAGCCGCCCGCACCGGGCCGCCAGCCCCCGCGCGCTCCTGTCAGCGCGAGCCGGCGTCAATCCACCGCCCGCCCCAGCCCGAGCCGCAGCGCGCCGCCCGCCAGCATGCGGCCTCCCTCCCCGTAGGCCACCTGCCCCGCCCAGCCCTCGACCTGGATCACCAGCCGCACCCCGCCCGCGAGGGAGGCGTCATAGCCGAGCGCCAGCCCGCCCGTCCCGCCGAGCCCCGCCTGCCGCTCCCCGCTCAGCGGGTTCTGCCGCCACGGAACCCGCAGATCCAGCACCGGACCCGCCCACACATCGCCCCCCCCCGGCGCCCAGCCGAGCCCGCCGCCCGCCGACAGCATCCCGCCGTTCACCGGCTGCGCCAGATCCGCGACCGCGCCGTTGCCGTAGCTCAGATCGATGTGGAATTCCGGCCGGAGCCGCGCCGACCCCGCCCAGGGGCGCACCACGCCGAGCCCGATCCCGCCCGACGCCATCGGCAGCACCCCGCCCGAATCCACCACCGACACCCCGCCCCGCACCACCGCCACCGCCGCCTGCCGCTCCATCAGCGACTCCACCGGCAGCACCGCCCCCGCCACCATATGCACGCGCTCCCGCAGGATGCGGCGCCCGTCCGGCGTCTGCACCTCGACCAGGTGCATCCCTGGCGGCAGCGCGTACAGCCCGGGCAGCGTCCCGCGCGGGACGCCGTCCAGCCAGAGCTGCGCCCGATCCAGCAGCATGTCGCAGGCCGAGATCAGCGCCTGCTCGGCGGCGTCGCGATCCGCCTCCTTCCCGGCGAGGAAGATCTCCTCCCGCCCGACGATCCGGTACTCCGCGCGCGGCACCTGCATCCCGCCCGTCCACGAGATCGTGTGATCGCGGGCGTACTGGTGCGCCTCGGCGATGTCCACCAGCCGGTCGCCGTTCAGGTCGGCGCCCGCCTTCCCGTCGGTCAGCCCCTGGATCAGGAAGTGCGTATAGACCCCGTTCTGGAGCGTGTTGTCCTCCATCGCGGGCTGGTGGTACTCCGCCGCGTACAGCCGCGCCTCCGACTCCGAAACGTCCAGCACGCTGCGCGGCGGCGGCGCCTCGCCCCGGAACCCCCGCAGCAGCGCGTCCGTGTCCGCCGTCACCGACGACTTCGACCCGCTGCGCCCGTTGTGGCAGGTGTCCATGATCAGCACCCGCCGCCGCGCCGGGAGGCCGCTCACCCACTCCTCCAGCTCCGACACCGACATCCCCGTCCGCTCCGGGTTGTCCAGCCGCCCGTCTGAGGGCAGGAACCACAGGCGGCTCCCCTCCAGCGGATCGAGCGTCAGCGTCCCGTGTCCCGACAGGTACAGCAGGAACGTGTCGTCCCGCTGCAGATCCGCCGTCGCGAGCGCCAGCGTCCGCTCCAGCGCCGCCCGCGTCGTCCCCTCCGTCGTGTCGATGACGAACACCCGATCAAAGCCGCCGAGATCCGGGCTCCCCAGCACCCGCCCCATGTCCGCCGCGTCCTTCCGCGCGTACCGAAGATCCTGGAGCGCCGGATCGGCGTAGTCCTGAACCCCCACCAGCACCGCCACCCGCCGGGGCGCGAACGCCACGTCCCCGGTGGTCACCGGCACCGGGCCCGCCCACGCCTCCAGACCGGCCAGCACGGTCAACATCGCCCCGACAGAAAACATCATGGCAGCACCGCAGGGATCTCTATCACGCCCGCCCCGTCCCCGGCTGAGCGCCCCGCCGCCTGCCCCGCCGCCCCGGCAGGCTCCACCGCCCGCACCTCAAAGACCGCCGCGCCCTCGCCGGCCTCCAGCGTGTACCCCATCGGCAGCGCGCTCTCTCCCGGCCCCACCCTCCCCCGGTAGAAGATCTCCCCGTTGCGCGACAGCGCCACCTCCGCCTCCGCCGTGCTGTGGACCCGGAACACCAGCGTCGTCCCCGCCGGATAGGCCTCGCCCGCCCGCAGCCGCTCCGACCGCTCGCCCGCCCTCACCACCACCTCCAGGGTGAGCCGCGCCTGCACCCCGCCCGATCCCCGCGCCACCATCTGGGACGGATCCCCGCGCTCCACCGGCGGCTCCACCAGGAACAGCCCCGAGATCCCCAGCCCCAGCGCGACCCCCAGCCCCGCCCGGCGCACCCACCGCTGCCCGCCCGCTGCGGGCCAAAAACCCGACGGCGCGGACGGGGGCGACGCCTGCCCGGCGCTCACCCGCGCGGCGCCTGCGCGGATCGCATCCGTCCGCGCATCCGTCCGCGCCCCTGCCCGCGCCCCCGCCTCCTCGCGGAACACCGCGAAGACGCGATCCTCAAGCGCCGCCGACGGCTCCGGGCCGGGCAGCCCCCGGAACAGCGCGTCGAGCTGTGCATCGTCTTCAATCATTGCGGCTCCTGCAGGGCGGTGCGGAGATGCTGCCGGGCGCGGCTGATCCGCGCGCGGGCGTTGTCCGGGGTGATGGAGAGGGCCAGCGCGACCTCCCGGTGATCGAGGCCGTCGACAGCGCCGAGCCAGAACGCGTCCCGCAGGTTCTCAGGCAGCGCGGCGAGCGCCCGCTCCAGCCCCATCCGGGAGGTCGGATCAAACCGCTCCCCGCTGCTGTGGCCGAAGACGTCCAGATCCTCGGCGGAGAACTCCGGGCGCCGCCCCTGGCTCCGCGCGCGGTCGCGGATGAGGTTGGTGGCGATGCGGTAGAGCCAGCTCCGGAAGCTGCCCTGGTGCGCCAGCCAGCCCTCACGGGCGCGGTACACGTTGAGAAAACTGTCCTGGAAGATCTCATCCGCAAGCTCCCCGCGCGACACCATGCGACGGATGTATCCGTAGAGCGGCAGCCGGTAGCGGTTGTAGAGGAGCCTGAACGCCTCCTCCTCCCCCGCCTGAACCCGCTCCATCAGCGCTTCATCGGCGCCCGGCTCCACCCGTCCTGTCCCGCTCCTCTTGCCGGCCTCTACGCCGCAGACCCCGGAGGTGTGACAGCCGGGGCCGACGCCGGAGTCCGGCGGATCGCCGCCGCGAGCGCGCCCAGCCCGATCAGCGTCAGCAGCCACGGCACGAACCGCCCCCAGGTGCGGTAGGGCGTGTCGAAGGTCGCGAGCCGGATCTCCACGACCTTCGCGACGTCCGTGTAGGGCTGCGTCTCCTCGCGGATCAGCCCGTGCGGCTCGATCACCATGCTGATCCCGGTGTAGGCGATCCTGAGCATGGGGCGCCCGAACTCCATCGCGAACGCTGCTGAGAGCATCGCATGCTGGTGCGGCGCGGCGGTGTCCCCGAACCAGCCGTCGTTGGTGATGTTGACGTACAGATCGGCGTCCATCAGCTCCCGCATCGGGGCCTCCAGGATCGCCTCGTAGCAGATCGGCGTGGTGAAGGTGAACGGCGCCGTCCCGTCTGCGGTGCGCCGGTCAGCGGTGAAGACGTGCGGCGCCGTCCCGGCCTGGAAGTTGCCCGGACCCCGGATGTAGCCGCGCAGGTAGCTGAACGGCCAGGGCAGGTACTCCCCGAACGGCAGCGGCACCATCTTGTCATACCGCCCCTGGATCACGCCCTGCCGGTCGAACAGGTAGCAGGAGTTGTGGGCGATGTAGCCCTGCGGGTCTG
>JBEIQZ010000710.1:0-2478 GCA_040376255.1 Alphaproteobacteria bacterium | reverse complement strand
CGCGCCCCCGCCTGTCCCGCCGATCCCGCCGATCCCCCCGTCACCGCGCTCAGCATCAGCAGCACCGCCGCCGCGTTGTTGTTCACCGCGAGCGCCGCCTCCGCCCCGCACAGCTCCGTCAGCAGCGGGCCGATCCCGTCCATGCGCTCCCCGCGCGCCCCGGTGTCGAGGTCGTATTCGATGTTCGCGTAGCCGGTGGCCGCCCGCGCCACCGCCTCTGCCACCTCCGCGCCCATCGGCGCCCGCCCGAGGTTGGTGTGGAGCACCACGCCCGTCGCGTTCACCACCCGCCGCAGGTGCCGCCGCTGCCGCAGCCCGATCCGGCGGCGCAATTCGCGCTCCCAGTCCTCCGGCGCCGCCGCGCCCGCCCGCACCTCCGCCACGAGGCGCCTGGCCTCCGGCAGGGCGATGGCGCGGGGCAGGTCGGGGACGAGGCGGAGCAGGCGGTCGATGGCGGGGAGGGCGGCGCGATCCATACGGGAAGGTATCGCGCCTCGCCCTTCTGTGTGCGGAGCGCGGGCTGCGGCGTTATCTGCCGGAGGAGGGCGCAGTGATGTCTGACTGGAACCCGGCAACAACAGCGGTCGTCTACAACCCGGCGGCGGCGAACGGCGCGGTGGGGCGGGGCTGGACGGAGCTGGAGGCGAAGCTGCGGCGGGCGCTGGGGGACGTGCGGTTCTGCGCGACGACCGGGCCGGGGGACGGGGCGCGGCAGGCGGCGGCGGCGGTCGCGGCGGGGGCGCGGACGGTGCTGTCGATGGGCGGGGACGGGACGCACAACGAGGTGGTGAACGGGCTGATGTCGGCGCGCGGCGCAGATCCGGCGACGGGCGCGCCGCTCCACGCGGATCTCTGCCTCGGGGTGATCCCGGCGGGGACGGGCGGGGACTTCAAGCGGCTGCTGGCGCACGGGTCGGAGGGGATCGACGGCGCCATCGCGGCGCTGCCGGCGGCGGCGCGGACGCCGCTGGACGTCGGCTGGGCGCGGTTCAAGGCCGACGACGGCGAGATGGCCGAGCGGCACTTCGTCAACATCGCCAACTTCGGCATCGGCGGGCTGGTGTGCCGGAAGGTCAACAGCGGATCGAAGCGGCTGGGCGGCAAGGCGACGTTCTACATCGGGACGCTGCGGGCGCTGGCGGAGTACCGTCCGGCGCAGATCCGGCTGTGGGTGGACGGGGTGGATGTGGGGGTGTTCCGCGTTACCAATATCGCGGCCTGTAACGGGCGGTTCGCGGGCGGCGGGATGATGTTCGCGCCGATGGCGCGGCTCTCGGACGGGCTGCTGGAGGTGATCGTGCTGCAGGACGGGGCGCTGCACCGGACGATCGGGATGACGTTCACCATCTACAAGGGAGAACACCTGTCCTCCCCGCTGGTGCGCGCCTTCCGTGGGCGGCACATCCGGGCCGAGACGGTGACCGCCGATCCGGCGTGGATCGATCTGGACGGCGAGGCGCCCGGCGTCCTGCCGCTGGAGGTGCGGGTGGTGCCGGGGGCGCTCTCGGTGCTGGACGCGCGGGCGGAGGTGTCCTGATGGCGACCCGACCGGTCTTTGTGCTGAGCGACGGCACCGGCGAGACCGCCGACAAGGTCGCGCGGGCCGCGCTCCGGCAATTCGAGGGCGCGGGCGTCCAGATCCTGCTGTTCCCCAATGTCACCGATCGCGGCGGGATCGAGCGCATCCTGAAGCAGGCCGCGCTCCAGGGCGCCTTCGTCGTCACCTCGCTGGTGTCCGCCGAGCAGCGCAACTTCGCCAACGAGCTCTGCAAGGCGTGGCGGCTCCTCCATGTCGATGTCCTCGGCACCATGATCGCCGGGCTCTCCGGCTGGCTCGGCCAGGCGCCCCAGAACCAGCCCGGTCTCCTCCACCGCGCCGACGCCGAGTACTTCAAGCGCATCGAGGCAATCGAGTTCGCCATCAAGATGGACGACGGCAAGGAGGTGCGCCGCCTCCAGATGGCCGACATCGTCCTCACCGGCGTCTCCCGCACCTCCAAGACCCCCCTCTCCGTGCTGCTCGCCTACAAGGGCTTCAAGGTCGCCAACGTCCCCCTCGTCCTCGACCGCGAGCCGCCAGAACAGCTCTTCGAGCTCGACCCCCGCCGCGTCTTCGCCCTCATGATCGACGCCGACAAGCTCCAGGAGATCCGCCAGAACCGCCTCAAGACCATGCAGGCCTTAGGGGACGTCCGCAACTACTCCGATATGGGCTACATCCTCGCCGAGCTCGAATACGCCGAGCGCCTGTTCCGGGGCAACCGCCGCTGGCACCAGATCAACATCACCAACCGCGCCGTCGAAGAGACCGCAGCGATCATCCTCTCGCAGCTCTCCCAGAGCGGCCTCACCGGCACCCAGGGCGAAGCCGGGCAGCTTTAGAGGGTGGGGAGGGGGCGGGCCAGCCGAGCTGTCCCGCCCCCCCCCCCCCCGCGGAAGGGGGGGGTGGTGTGGTTTTTGTGCGGGGGGCCGGGATGG
>JBEIQZ010000364.1:0-6365 GCA_040376255.1 Alphaproteobacteria bacterium | reverse complement strand
TGCTCTCCGCGCTGCTCGCCGCCGTGGTCTGGAACCTGATCACCTGGTACGCAGGCATCCCCTCCTCCTCCTCCCACGCGCTCATCGGGGGAATGATCGGGGCCGGGATCATGGCGTCCGGCACCGGGGCGATCCGGCTCACCGGGGTCGAGAAGATCCTGACGTCGCTGCTGCTGAGCCCCTTCGCCGGGTTCTTTGCCGCGCTGCTCCTCATGGTCTCACTCTACTGGATGGTGCGGAAGACCCCGCTCCCCGTCATCAACCGGATCTTCCGCCCCATGCAGGTGTTCTCCGCCGGGTTGATGGCCTACTCCCACGGCACCAACGACGCCCAGAAGACGATGGGCATCATCACCATGGCCCTCGTCGCCTACAGCCCCGCCCTCGCCCCCGCCCAGGAGGTGCCGGGCTGGGTCATCGCCCTCTGCGCCGTCGTCATGGGGGCAGGCACCGCTGCAGGCGGCTGGCGCATCATCCACACCCTCGGCAGCCGCATCTTCAAGCTCCGCCCCATCCACGGCTTCGCCGCCGAGACCGGCGCGGCGACCGTCCTCCAGATCGCCGCCCACTACGGGCTCCCCTCCTCCACCACCCACTGCATCACCGCCGCCATCCTCGGCGCAGGGGCGACGACCCGGCTCTCAGCGGTGTCCTGGGGGGTCACGCGGCGCATCCTCTGGGCGTGGATGCTCACCATCCCGTTCTGCGCGGTGCTGGCGGGGCTGTTGTGGAAGGGGATCAGCTTTATTTTGATGTATGGATGAAATACAAGGCGGGGCGCCTTTTCTCCCTACTCCTCCTCCTCCCCCTCCCTCGGCTCCACCTCAAACCGGTACCCGACCCCCCGCACCGTCTCGATGTGCGGCGCCCCCTCCCCGAGCTTCTCGCGCAGCCGCTTGATGTGGGTATCGACCGTCCGGGTCTGGAGATCGGGCGGCATGTCCCACACCTCCTGGAGCAATTGTCCCCGGCTGAAGACGCGGCCGGGCTTGCGGGCGAGGGTGAGGAGCAGGCGGAACTCGGTGACGGTGAGGCTGATCTCCTGCCCGGCGACATCGACCCGGTAGGAGGTGGGATCGAGCCGGATGCTGCCCCGCTCCAGCACGCCCGGCACCTCCTCGTCTCCTCCGGGGACAGGCGCGCGGCGCAGCACGGCCCGCACCCGCAGCATGAGCTCCCGGCTGCTGAAGGGCTTTGTCACATAGTCATCGGCGCCGACCTCGAAGCCGACGACGCGATCGATCTCCTCGCCGCGCGCGGAGAGGATGATGATGGGGATCTCGCTGGTGACCGGATCGGCCTTCAGACGGCGGCAGACCTCGGTGCCGGGGAGGCCGGGCAGCATGAGATCGAGCAGGATCAGGGAGGGCATCAGCCGCTTCGCCATCTCCAACGCCTCCGGCCCGGTCGACGCGCCGCGCACGCTCAGCCCCTCGCGCCGTATCTGATGCAAGAGCAGGGTACGGATATCCTCTTCGTCCTCAACAACCAGGATCGGCCTGTCCATGCTCCGCATCTAACCCGCCCTTTTCCCAGTCCTGTAACACCGATGTGACAATCTGGCAGCAGCTCACCGCGCCGCGAGAGCCGTGGCTCAGTCCTTCCTGGGGTTGAGCTGGATGTCGCTCCCCAGCAGGAGCGGCAGCACCTCAGCCTTCGCCCGCTGAAACGCCGCCAGATCGGGGGCGGAGAGCCCGCCGGTCATCGGCAGCACCACTGAGCCGGGATCGACGAACTTCCCGTTGACCATGAACTGGTAGTGGAGGTGGGGGCCGGTGGAGAGGCCGGTGGAGCCGACCTTGCCGATCAGATCGCCCTGGCGGATCTTCTGGCCGCGCTTGACGAGGATCGCCGAGAGGTGGGAGTAGCTGGTGGCGTAGGGGCCGTCGTGCCTGATCTCGACGTAGTTGCCGTGGCCGCCGTGGGGCCCCGCGTCGGTCACCACGCCGTCTGCCACGCTGCGGACGGGGGTGCCGGAGGGGGCGCCGAAGTCGACGCCGTAGTGGGGGCGGCGCTCCTTCAGGATGGGGTGCATGCGCCCGCGCGAGAAGCCGCTGGTGACGCGGGAGAACTCCAGCGGGGAGCGCAGGAAGGGGCGCTTGCGGCCCTCCCCGTCCGGCTCGTACCAGCCCGACTTGCCGTCCTGAGTCTGGACGCGCAGGAAGGCGAACACCTTGCCGCCGTTCTTCAGCAGCGCGCCCCGGATGTCCCCGAACCGCACCTTCCCGGCCTCATCGATCAGCCGATCCGCCACCAGCCGGAACTGCGCGCCATCGACCAGCTCAGTGTTGAAGTCGACCTCCGTCTCAAAGATCCCCGCGAGGTTCATGATCTGCGTGCCGGAGAGCCCGGCCGCCTCGCCCGCCGCCCAGAGCGAGGAGGTGAGCGCCATCTCGACGAGGCCCGACTCGACGCGGAAGGAGCGCGGGTAGCTCCGGCTGACGTAGCGATCCCCCGGCTTATCCCCGGCGAGCTCCAGCACCTTCTGCACCGTGCTGTCGTTCTCCAGCCGGATCCGGAACGGCTTGTCGAGGCCGGAGCGGTAGTCCAGCACCAGCTCATCCCCGGTGTGGATGCGGTCGAGCGCGCCGTCCGCCGCCTCCAGCACCGAGGCGATCGGCGCCTTCATCGCCGAGAGCGCCTCCCCGGCGGTCTCGCCCTCGCGGATCTTCCGGCGCACCGTCCGGTACTGCGCCTGCGGGACGGAGACGCTGGCCGCCAGGATCGGCTCCGGCTGGGGCAGCGGCTCCAGCGGGATCGCCGCCCCGACGATGCCCAGCCCGGACAGCAGGATGACAAGCGTGAGCAGCACCGCGCCGAGGAGGCGGAGCCACCGCTGCCGGGTGTCCGCGAGCCGCATCACGAACAGGGTCTGGAGCGGTCGGCGCATCAGAGGAACCTCACCAAAAACAGCAGTACGGTCAGCATCAACAGCAGGAGCATCCCGAACCCGGCGCCCAACAGCAGCGCCTGGATCACCAGCATCGGCCAGTCTGTCTTCTTCTTCTTCCTGCGCGGCGGGTTGCCGGGAGGGTTCCCGGAGGGCGTCACCGGCGGGCTCTCAGGGGGCGCGGGCGGCGCCTCCGTATCGGGCAGCACCGCGACAGTGGAGCTCTCGCTCTCGTCCTCGATCATGATCGTGCGCCCGGCCAGCCCGACCGAGTCCTGCGGCTGGGCGCGCTGAGAGAGCGCCCGCGTCACCGCGCCGCCCGCCCAGGAGCGCAGCCCCTGGCCGCCGAGCAGATCGGTGGCCGCCAGCAGCGCCCGCTCCACCTCCGCCCCGTCCGGGCGCGCCGCCGGGTTCCACGCGAGCATGCGCTCCAGCAGCGGGCGGATCGGCGTGTACTCGGCGGGGAGCCGCGCCATCCGCTCGGCGAGGCGGGCGCGGTGCTGCTCCTCCTTCAGGCGGGGCTGGCCGAACACCTCGCCGCAGGCCACCTCCCACAGCGTCAGCGCCATCCCGTAGATGTCGGCCTTCGGGCTGATCTCGCTGGTGACGATGTACTCCGGCGCCATGTAGTTGAGCGTCCCCAGCATGAACTGGCCCGTCCGGCTCTCCCGCGCCTCGAACCGCGCGCGCGCCACGCCGAAGTCCAGCAGCTTCACGCCGCCCCGCAGCGTCACCATGATGTTCGCCGGTTTTACGTCGCGGTGGATCACGTTGAGCGGCTGGCCGGTGCTGGCGTGGATCGCGGTGTGCGCCCGGTGCAGCGCGCCCGCCACCGCCGCCCCCAATTCCGCCAGCGCCCGCGCCGGAGGCCGCTCCCCCGCCTGCCCCAGCTCGTTGAGGTCGACGCCCTCGACGAACTCCATCATCACCGCGTCGCGCCCCTCGATCCGCGTCAGCTCCAGCACCTTCAGGATCGACTCGTCCTGCAGCAGCCCCAGCAGCCGCGCCTCGTCGCGCACCCGCGTCAGGAAGTTCTCGCCCTCCTGCTCCTGGCTGAGCAGCACCTTCACCGCGATCTGGCGGCGGAAGCGGCGCGCGCCCACCAGATCGGCCAGATAGACCGTCCCGAAGGAGCCTGAGCCCAGCACGCGATGGAACTGCAGGCTCCGCACTACTCGTCCACCGGCGTCATCCAGAGGTTCTGCGGCGTCACGCCGATCCGCGCCAGCGCCTCCGCGTAGCGCTCCTCCAGCGCTGTCCCGAACACCAGCTCAGGCGACGCCTCAGTGTACACCCACGACCCCGTCTCGAACTCGCGATCGAGCTGCCCCGGCCCCCAGCCCGCGTAGCCCAGGCACAGCAGGAACTCCGCCCGGGCCGCGATCAGCTCCTCCAGCCGCTCCTTCGACGCCGACACCGTCAGCCCGCCCGGGATCGCCCAGCCGTCCGGCCCCTCCCCCCGGAAGATCACGAACCCCGCCCCCGGCTCGACCGGCCCGCCCCAGAGCGCCTGCCGCCGCGCGAGCCCCGCCGGGAGATCCTCCAGGATCTCCCCCAGCCGCACATCATGGGCGCGGTTGATCACCACCCCGAGCGCCCCCTGCGGCCCGTGGTGGGCGAGCAGCACGACCGTCCGGCTGAAATTGCCGTCGTGCAATTGCGGAGAGGAGATCAGCAGTCCAGGCTCCATCGTTCCCCCTGTCAACGCTGCGGTCAGCCGCTGATCATCAGCCCGGCATCTTGAAGTCACGCACCCGCTCGATCCGGGGCATCGCCTTGGAGGTAACCACCTCCTCCGTCACCACCACCTCGCGCACGCGATCCATCGACGGCAGATCGTACATGATGTCGAGCATCACGTTCTCCAGGATCGTCCGCAGCCCGCGCGCCCCGGCCTTCCGGGTCACCGCCTTCGCCGCGATCGCCTTCAGCGCCTCCGGGGTGAAGGTCAGCTTCGCCCGCTCGAACCGGAACAGCTTCTGGTACTGCTTCACGAGGCTGTTGCGCGGCTCCACCAGCACATGCATCAGATCCTCCGCCATCAGCGGGTCCAGCACCGCCGTCACCGGCAGCCGCCCGATGAACTCCGGGATCAGCCCGAACTTCTCAAGATCCTCCGGGATCGCGTGGCGCAGGATCGCCTCCGGACGATCCCGCTCCGTACCCTCCGCCCGCTCCACCCCGAAGCCCACCTGCTTCCGGCCCAGCCGCTCCTGGATCACCTTCTCCAGCCCCTCAAACGAGCCGCCGCAGATGAACAGGATGTTGCTGGTGTCGATCTGGATGTACTCAGGGTTGGGCATGCGCGGCTGCTGCTTGTTGCCCTTCATCTGGATGCTGATCGTGCTGCCTTCGAGGATCTTCAGCAGCGCCTGCTGGACACCCTCGCCCGACACGTCGCGGCTGACCGACGAGGTGTAGGCCTTCTTCGCCAGCTTGTCCACCTCGTCCAGATAGACGATCCCGCGCATCGTCTTCGCGACGTCGTTGCCCGCGTTCTGGTAGAGGTTCATGATGATGTTCTCGACGTCCTCGCCGACGTACCCCGCCTCGGTCAGCGTCGTGGAGTCCGCCACCACGAACGGCACGTCCAGCATCCGCGCCAGCGTCTGCGCGAGCAGCGTCTTGCCGGTGCCGGTGGGGCCGATCAGCAGCACGTTGCTCTTCTGGATCTCCACGTCGGGCGGCTTGCCGCTGGTGTTCTTCGCGTTCACGTCCAGCCGCTTGTAGTGGTTGTACACCGCCACCGCGATCTTGCGCTTCGCCGCGTTCTGCCCGATGACGTACTGATCGAGGAACGCCTTGATGCGCGCCGGGGTCGGCGTCTTCATCGGGCCGATCCCGCCCGCAGGAGAGCGGTTCTCGCGGATGATGTCCAGACAAAGCCGGATACACTCGTTGCAGATATACACGTTCGGCCCGGCGATGATCTTCTCGACATCCCGCTGCGCCTTGTGGCAGAACGAGCAGGACAGCGAACCCGGACTCGTATACTTCGACATCCATCCCTCAGCGGCTCCCCATTAGCCCGCCCGCGCCCGGCTCACAAGTATCTCTTGCCGTGGCAGGATATACATCCCCCGCTGAGGCGTCATCGTGGCTGAAGACTACTACTCCCTGCTCGGCGTCCCGAAAGACGCCTCCACCCAGGACATCAAGAAGGCGTTCCGCCAGCTCGCGCGGGAGTGCCACCCCGATGTAGCCAGCAAGATCCCCGGCTCCGACCCCGCCGCCACCGCCGCCCGCTTCCAGCAGATCCGCGAAGCCTACGAGACCCTCTCCGACCCGATCCAGCGCCAGCGCTATGACCGCCGTGGCGAGCGCCGCACCGGCCCCTTCCTCGGCTCCTCCTGGGAGCGCGTCCGCTCCGATCCGCCCCCCCCCTCCCGCCCCCAGCCCCCGCCCCAGGATCTCGATCTCGAAGACCTGCTGAGCGGCTTCCCCCCCGCCGACTTCGGCTTCGGCCCCCGCCCCG
>JBEIQZ010000398.1:0-5913 GCA_040376255.1 Alphaproteobacteria bacterium | reverse complement strand
GCCTTTCTTTTACATGTCGGGCTCGGAGTTCGAGGAGGTCTTTGTGGGCGTGGGGGCGAAGCGCGTGCGTGAGCTCTTCGGCGCCGCCAAGAAGCGCGCGCCCTGCATCATCTTCATCGACGAGATCGACGCGGTCGGTCGGCATCGCGGGATGGGGATGGGCGGCGGGGGGAACGACGAGCGGGAGCAGACGCTGAACCAGCTCCTCGTCGAGATGGACGGCTTCGAGACCAACGACGCGGTGATCCTGATGGCGGCGACCAACCGCCCGGACGTGCTCGATCCGGCGCTGCTGCGGCCGGGGCGCTTTGACCGGCGGGTGATGGTGCCGGGGCCGGATCTGCGGGGGCGGCTCGGCATCCTCAACGTGCATGCGCGGCGCACGCCGCTGGCGGAGGACGTGGATCTGGAGCGGATCGCGCGGGGGACGGCGGGGTTCTCCGGCGCGGATCTGGAGAACCTGATCAACGAGGCCGCGCTCCTGGCCGCCCGCCAGAACAAGAAGCGGGTGGAGCAGATCGATCTGGAGTCGGCCAAGGACAAGGTCTCGATGGGGAGCGAGCGCCGCTCGCTCGCGCTCTCCGACGAGCAGAAGCGCACCACCGCCTACCACGAGGCCGGACACGCCATCGTCGCCCACTTCATGCCTGAGCTGGATCCGGTCAACAAGATCACCATCATCCCGCGCAACATGGCGCTCGGCCTCACCCAGCTGCTCCCTGAGGAGAACCGGCTGAACTACACCCGCACCCGGCTGTCCTCGACGCTGGCCTACATGATGGGCGGGCGCGCGGCAGAGGATCTGATCTTCCACCGCTTCGACACGGGCGCGTCGAACGATCTGAAGCAGGCGACCCGGCTCGCCACGGCGATGATCTGCGAGTACGGCATGTCCGACACGGTCGGCCCGGTCGCCTGGGCGGAGCACCGCGATCAGGACTTCATGGGCGCTGAGTCGCGCCGCCGCGAGATCTCGGAGTCCACGTCCCAGCGCATCGACGAAGAGATCCGCCGCCTGCTGAGCGAGGCGTACAC
The DNA here is from genome assembly GCA_040376255.1 of Alphaproteobacteria bacterium. Classification (GTDB taxonomy): domain Bacteria; phylum Myxococcota_A; class UBA796; order UBA796; family SXON01; genus JBEIQZ01. The sequence continues at coordinate 4,878 of JBEIQZ010000398.1, read as the reverse complement.
CGAGGCGAAGGGCGTCCTCCAGAAGAACATCCACACCCTCCACGGCGTCGCCCGCGAGCTGCTGGAGCGTGAGAGCCTCGACGGCGCTGAGTTCACCAGCCTCGTCTCGTCGATCCAGCCAGAGGTGGCGACGGACGGCGCGCTGGTTTGATATGCGGCTGATGGGTATCGTCAACGCCACCCCTGACTCCTTCAGCGACGGAGGCCGGATGGGGGCGGCGGCGGTCGCCCACGCCCTCGCGCTCTGCGACGCGGGGGCGGACATCCTCGACATCGGCGGCGAGTCGACGCGGCCGGGGGCGGCGCCGGTCAGCGCGGCGGAGGAGCTGGATCGGGTGATCCCGGTGGTGGAGGCGATCCGGGCGGCGCGGCCTGCGGCGCTCCTTAGCGTCGATACACGGCGGGCGTCGGTGGCGCGGGCGGCGGTGGCGGCGGGGGCGCGGATGATCAACGACGTGAGCGCGGGCGCCGACCCGGAGATGTTTTCGGTGATGGCGGCGCTGACGGCGGCGGGCGGGGAGGCGGTGCTTATGCACATGCGCGGCGAGCCTGCGACGATGATGCGGGAGGCGCGCTACAAAGACGTTGTGGCGGAGGTGCGGGCGGAATTGCTGGCACGGCGGGCGGCGGCGGTGGCGGCGGGGGTGGTCGAGGCGCGCATCCTGCTCGATCCGGGCATCGGTTTTGCGAAGGACACCGATCAGAACCTCGCGCTGCTCCGCGCCCTCCCGATCTGGACTGGCGCGCGCGTCCTGCTCGGGGCGTCCAACAAGCGGTTCATCGGCGCGATCACCGGGCAGGAGCGGGCGGCGGCGCGGCTGGAGGGGTCGCTGGCGGTGGCGATCCGGGCGCGGGAGGCGGGGGTGGAGGTGCTGCGGGTGCACGATGTGGCGGCGACGCGGCGGGCGTTGCTGGTGTGGCAGGCGGTTACGCTCCGGGAGGAGGCGGGGGAGGATCGGGCGGGATAAGTGTGGCGGGTGGAGCCGATCCTGAACTTCCTGCGGAGCCTGCAGTGGACGGATGTCATGGACATCCTGCTGCTGTGGTACATCCTGTACCGGGCGGTCGTGCTGGTGAAGGGGACGCGGGCGTTCCAGAGCATCCTCGGGCTGGGGGTGGCGCTGGTGGTGTACCTGGCGAGCGACCGGCTGCAGCTGCATGCGCTCCACTGGATGCTGGAGAAGTTCTTTGTCTATATTGTCCTCGCGGTGATCATCCTGTTCCAGAACGACATCAAGCGGGGGCTGGCGGGGGCGGGCGGGCGGCTGTTCCCGTCGTTTGTGGCGGCGCCGAACCAGAACGCGATGGAGGAGGTGATCAAGGCGAGCTTCATCATGGCCCAGCGGCGGATCGGGGCGCTGATCGCGCTGCAGCGCGAGGCGTCGCTGGAGGAGCGGCTGGAGGGGGCCACGCGGCTGGACGCGCGGGTGTCCGCTGAGCTGCTGCTCGCGATCTTCCACCCGACCAGCCCGCTGCACGACGGGGCGGTGATGATCCGGGAGGGGACGGTGCTGGCGGCGAAGGTGTTTCTGCCGCTGTCCCTGTCGCGCGAGCTCTCGCGCTTCTACGGTACCCGGCACCGGGCGGCCATCGGGCTCACCGAGGAGACGGACGCGGTGGTGATCATCGTCTCAGAGGAGCGCGGGACGGTGGGGGTGGTGACCCACGGGCAGATCCAGCCGGTGGCGGACGCCAACGAATTGCGGCAACGGCTGATGGAGTCCTTCCACGCGGGCAAGCGGGCAGACAGCCAGCGGAGGGTGGCCGGTGCATAAGCGTCGATGGGGACAGCGGTGGGAGGATGGGTGGGGCGAGCTGCGCGCCCTGTTCACCGACAACTTCGGCTACAAGATCGTCTCGCTGCTGTTCGCGACTTTTCTGTGGGTCTGGGTTCAGAGCGAGCAGGTGGTCAACGCGCGCCTGCCGGTGGAGATCCGCTGGGTGCTGCCGGAGGGGATGATCCCGCTGGAGCCGCTGTTGACGCAGGGGATGGTGGAGGTGGAGGGCGTGCAGGCGGTGGTGCGCGGGGCGCAGAACCGGGAGCTGGTGGTGGAGGTGGATTTAAGCGGGGCGCGGGTGGGCGAGGCCACGGTGGACATGTCAGAGCGCCCGATCCAGGGCCTCCCGCCTCAATTGCGGACGCGCGGGCTGACGCCGGGATCGCTCCGCATCCAGCTCGACCGCGCCTCCCGGCGCAACCTGCCGGTGCGGATCAAGCGCGTCGGGGAGGTGGAGGCCGGGTTCGCGGTGCGGGACGTCCAGATCAAGCCTGAGGTGGTGGAGGTGATCGGCCCGGCCTCAGTGCTGCGCGGGATGGAGGAGATCCAGACTGAGGCGGTGGAGCTGAGCGGGCTGCGGGAGGATCTGGAGGTGCAGATCCCGCTCGATCTGCGGCGCGGCCTGAGCGCGAAGCAGCGCGGGGTGACCGTGACGGTGGACGTGGAGGCGGAGCGCGGCTCGCGGCTGTTTGACATGGTGCCGGTGCAGGTGGTGGGTGACGGGCGCTGGGTGGCGGCGCTGGAGACGGTGGGGGTGATACTGGAGGGGCCGACCGAGGTGCTGAGCAGGCTGGAGGCGCGCTCGCTGAAGCTGCGGGTGGTCATCCCGCCGGAGACGCACCTGGAGGTCGGGGGGGTCATTGAGGTCGGCCCCGGATCTTCGGGGTTGCACTACGTTGTGGAGCATGCGGGCGGCGCGCTGGTGACGGTGCAACGTGTAGAGCCTGAGCGGATCCTGATCCAGTTGCCGGAGGAGAGACTTCAAGAAAAACCGCAGGATAGACCACAGGATAGACCACAGGATAGACCGCGAGAGAGACCGCAGGAGAAGCCGGGCGAGCGCGGCACGGAGGCGCCGGACCCTCCCTGATTGGGTTGCCCGGCGGAGGCTGCCCGGGCGGAGGCGCGCAGGTTATAGAGCGCCGATGCAGTTCGGGACGGATGGGATCCGGGGGCCGTATGGGAGCGTGATAACGCCAGAATTGGCGTTTTCACTCGGTTATGCAACGACACGCGTGTTGTCTCAGATCAGTCCTGCCGCCGAGCCGATGATCAACATCGGTCGCGACAGCCGCACCTCCGGCCCCGAATTGGAGCGGGCGCTGGTGGCGGGCGTGCGGAGCGCGGGCGGGTTCCCGCAGTGCCTCGGCGTCCTCCCCACCCCGGCGCTCTCGGCGGTGCTCGGGCGCGCTGAGGTGACGGGCGGGATCATGATCACCGCCTCCCACAACCCCGGCGCCGACAACGGGCTGAAGGTGCTGGACGAGCAGGGCCGCAAGCTGGGGCGGGAGGTGCTGGCGGCGATCGGCGAGGGGATCGACATGGTGATCGACGCCTGCGACCCGGAGCTGTGGGCGATGGAGCTGCCGTCGATCGAGCGGGGCTGGGTGCTGGATCGCTACTTCGACACATTCCGCCGCCTCACCGGCTACCCCGAGGGCGGGCGGCAGACGCCCGGCACGCGCTATGGCAACCCGTTCCCGCTGGAGGGGATGCGGATCGCGGTGGACTGTGCGAACGGCGCGGCGCGGCGGTACGCGCCGTTCGTGCTGGAGAACCTCGGCGCGCAGATATTTCCGATGAACACCGGCTCCGGCGCATGGATCAACGAAGGCTGCGGCGCCATGCACCCTGAGGGGCTGGCCGCGCAGGTCGTCGGCCAGCGCATGGACGTCGGGATCGCCCTCGACGGGGACGCGGATCGCGGGGTGCTGGTGCTGTCAGACGGGCGCATCCTCGACGGGGACGATCTGCTCTACCTGCTTTCGGCGGAATTGCGCCCGGGCGGGGCTGTTGTCGGGACGGTGATGACCAACGGCGGGCTTGAGAAGGGGCTGAAGGATCGCGGGCTGAAGCTGCTGCGGGCGCCGGTCGGGGACGCGGAGGTGGCGGCGATGATGGCGGAGCAGCGCGCCACGCTCGGCGGAGAGCCGTCCGGGCATGTGCTCTGCTCACCGTGGTTCCCCACCTCGGACGGGCTGCTCTCCTGCGTGCTGGCGATCCAGGCGATGCATGCGGGCGCGCAGCTCGGGTGGACGCGGCTGGCGCAGGCCCACCGCAAGGTCGCCGTCCCCGCCGACGCCATAGGCCGGATTACCGTGCAGGTCGCCCACTTCAGCGCGCAGGGCGCCCGCATCGTCGTGCGCCCCTCCGGCACTGAACCCATCGTGCGCGTCATGGTCGAGCACCCCCACGACGGCACAGCCAACGCCATCGCAGATCACCTGCGGGACGCGCTGCTCGCCGCCTGATCGGGCTTCGAAGGCTCCGCCGCGATCAGCGCAGCCCCCGCTCCATGACGTAGGGGAGGAGCTCGGTGCAGTCCGTCTCTGAGCCCGGCCCGGCGAGGCCGAAGCAGGCGCCGAGGCGGATGTTGCTGGTCTCAAAGACCGCGACGCTGTAGCCGGTCAGCGTGCGGGGCTCTCCGCCCTGCGTCCAGTCGACGCGCATGTGCTGGCCTTCGACGGACTGGCCGTTGATGGTGAAGCGCGTGGGTTCGACCTGGACAGCGGGGGTGCTGTCCGCGCTCTGCGCCATGCCCTGCACCAGCCCGTCGTTGAAGGCGCCGTAGGCCATCGGGCCGAGATCGGCGGCGCCGCCGATGTCCTGGTAGGCCACCAGCACCGATCCGCAGGTCGCCATCTTGACGAGATCGTTGGGGAGCTTGGCGCAGCTCGCGTAGGAGGCGGGGGGCTTCTTGCCGCAGGAGGTCGCTGTCAGGAGCAGCGGAGCCAGGATCAGGGGCAGGAGCGTGAGGCGGGTGAGAGAGACAGTACGCATCTATAGAATCTATCTTATCATGCGCCGATGCGCGCCCCGCGACCCCGCCTGTTCCTCATGCTTTTTCTCCTGACGCTCGGCGTCATCCCGTTCTGGAGCG
>JBEIQZ010000428.1:0-5545 GCA_040376255.1 Alphaproteobacteria bacterium | reverse complement strand
TGCGTCGTCAGCCGCATCCAGCGCCTGCAATTCCCTGCGCCGAAGGGCGGCGGCATCGCCATCATCAGCTACCCGTTTGTGTTCTCTCCGGGCTGATCGTCCCCGCGCCGTCGCCGATGCGGATGCGGAGGCCCCGGTGGTCAGACAGCCGCAGCCCGCCCGAGCCGTCCTGGATGTCCACGCACCGGATCTCCACCGGGTACGCCTGCCGGAGCGCCGCGCTCATCCCGACCCGGTCGAAGTCCGCGCCGGTGAAGTAGGGATCCTGCTCCGCCTCCTCCTGCCAGATCGATCCGTGCCAGCTCCCCTCCGGGCAGTGGCCGCCCTGGAGGGGAATGCCGCTGCGGCGCTCGAACAGCTGCAGGCTCTCGCTGTCCGCCGCGCTGCGCGGGTCGTTGAGGTTCAGATCCCCGGTCAGCAGCGCCGCCCCTGCCGCCTCCAGCTCCGCAGCCAGCTCCATCAATTGCCCCTGCCGCCCCGCCCCCGCCCGGCCCGCCCCGCGATCCCGGCGGCTGTAGCTCGCCTGCAGGTGGCTCCACACCAGCCGCACGCCCTGATCGGGGTCCCCGAGGCGCACCTCAGCGAACCCCTTGACGAAGCCCGCCAGCGGCCCGAGGAAGCCGTCGGCGAAGGTCAGCGGTCGGCTCTCAAACGCCCGCCCCGCCGATCCCTGGATCTCCAGCGCCTCCCCCGCCGCCCGCTCGCGCACCCCCAGCACCAGCCCGCCCGGCGACACCCCGCCCGCCGCAGGCTCCCACCGGTAGCCGTCGCGCCGCCCGCTCTGCCGGTAGAAGCAGAACTCCGGCAGCGCCGCGATCAGCGGCCCCGTCTGCCGCGCCTCGGAGAGCAGCAGCAGATCCACCGCCGGATCCGCCGCCATCGCCCCGGCCAGCAGCCGCGCCCGCTCCGGCTTCCGCCCGCCCGTCACGATGAACTTGATGTTCTGCGCGAGCACCACCCGCGCGTCGTCATCGTCCCGCAGCGTCGGGACCTCCGGACACCCCCAGACAGCCTGAATGAGCAGCAGCATGGGGGCAGGATAGCCTCAGTAGATCGGCATCGCCGGATCGATCTCCTTCGCCCACGCCGTGATCCCGCCCTCCATGTTCGTCACCGCGTACCCGGCCTCCGCCAGCACCTTCGCCGCCTGCGCGGAGCGCCCGCCGAGCTTGCAGTGGACGAGGATCTCCCGATCCTTCGGGATCTCAGCCAGCCGCGCGCCGACCTCGGTGTGGGGGATGAGCGCCTCGGCCCACGGGAAGCGCACGATCCCGGCCTCGCGGTCGTTGCGGACGTCGAGGACGAAGGGCGCCCACCCGGCGGCGCGGCGCCGCTGGATCTCCTGCACGGAGAGGCGGGCGAAGCCCTCGGCGGCGGCGCTTACGGAGACGCTGGAGGTGGGCGTGTTCTCCAGCGAGACGCCAGGCTTCTGCTTCGGGACGCCGCAGAACTGCTCATAGTCGATCAGCCGCTCGATCTTCGGCGCGTCGGGGTCGCGCCGCAGCTTCAGCTCGCGGAACTTCATCGCCAGCGCGTCGAACAGCAGGAGCCGCCCGGAGAGCGTGGTGCCGACGCCGAGCAGGATCTTGATCGTCTCGGCGGCCTGGATGGTGCCGATGATGCCGGGCAGCACGCCCAGCACGCCGCCCTCGGCGCAGGAGGGGACGAGGCCGGGGGGCGGGGGTTCGGGGTAGAGGTCGCGGTAGTTGGGGCCGCCCTGGTAGTTGAAGACGGTGGCCTGACCCTCGAACTTGAAGATCGAGCCGTAGACGTTGGGCTTCCCGAGCAGGACGCAGGCGTCGTTGACGAGGTAGCGGGTGGGGAAGTTGTCGGTTCCGTCGACGATGACGTCGTACCCGGCGCCGATCTGGAGCGCGTTCTCGGAGGTGAACGGTTCTTCGTAGAGATCGACCCGCACGTGCGGGTTCAGGTCGAGGATGCGGTCGCGGGCGGAGATCACCTTGCGCTGGCCGACGGTCTTCGTACCGTGGATGATCTGGCGCTGGAGGTTGGAGGCGTCGACGACGTCGAAGTCGACGATGCCGATCCGGCCCACTCCGGCGGCGGCCAGGTAGAGCAGCAGCGGCGAGCCGAGGCCGCCGGTGCCGACGCACAGCACCGCGCTGTTCTTCAGCTTCGTCTGTCCCTCCACGCCCACCTCGTCGAGGATCAGGTGGCGGGAGTAGCGGGCGATCTCGTCGTTGTTGAGGGGGACGTTGTTGTTGGGGAGATTATCCGTTGTCATGCGCGCCCCCCGGCGATGGAGGGGACGATGAGGAGCTGATCACCGGCCTTCAGCGGGGTCTGCTCGCGCTGGAGGTGGCGTATGTCGTCCTCTCCGAGGTAGACGTTGATGAAGGTGCGGAGCTTGCCGTCCTCGGCCCGCAGGTGTTTTTTGAGGCCGGGGTGCTGGTCGAGCAGCGCGTCGATGGCGGCCCCGGCGGTGTCAGCGTCGACTGAGACGGAGGAGGCGCCCCCGGCGAAGCTGCGGAGCGCGGTCGGGAGGGCGATGGAGACGGGACAGGGCATTGTCACTCCGGGTCAGGCAGGGGGTCAGGGAGGAGGATCAGGGGTTCGGGGGTCATGGCGCCGCGATCTTCCGTGAGGCGCCAGGACTTCGTGTCGACCGCCGCGCCCTGCCGGACGGAGACGATGATGTAGCTCATGTCCGGCAGGGCGTGGTCGCGGTCGAAGGCGGAGTAGTCCGCCGGGTGGTCGGGGTGGGAGTGGTAGTAGCCGAGGATGTCCATCCCCTCAGCGATGAGCTGCTGCTCGGCGCGGTAGAGGGTCATGCCGCTGACCTCGTAGCGGTCGTCGGGGCGGTCGGAGCGCTCGTTGCGGAGCGGGTGGACGCGGCGGACGTCCCCGCTGGCGCGATCCCCGGCGAGGACGCCGACGACCTCGGCGGGGTAGCCCGCCTGCGCGTGATCGTGGAGGCGCTTCTGCCCGGCGGCGGTCAGGCGCACCGGAGGCGGGGCGGGCGGTTTCAGCTCCACAGGTGCTCCTCGGAGAGATAGCGCTCTCCGCCGTCGGGGAAGAGGGTGACGATCGTGCCGGAGGTGAGGCCCTTCGCCACTTCGAGCGCCCCCCACAGCGCGGCCCCGGAAGAGACGCCGACCAGCAGGCCCTCCTCGCGGGCGAGGCGGCGCATCAGCGCGATGGAGGCCTCGGTGGGGGCGCCGAGGCCGACATCGACGAGCGAGGGATCGTAGATGGCGGGGACGATGGCGGTTTCGAGGTGCTTCAGCCCCTCGAGCCCGTGGAACGGGGAGTCTGGCTGGACTGAGACGCAGCGGATCGCCGGGTTGTACGCCTTCAGGCGGCGGGAGGTGCCGGTGAAGGTGCCGGTGGTGCCGAGGGTGGCGACCCAGTGGGTGACGCGGCCCGCTGTCTGCCGCCAGATCTCCGGGCCGGTGCCGTCAAAGTGGGCCTGCCAGTTGGCGGGGTTGCTGTACTGGTCGAGGTAGAGGTAGCGGTCGGGGTGGGCGGCGACGAGGGCGCGGGCGGCCATGATCGCGCCGTCGCTGCCTTCGAGGGGGTCGGTGCCGACGATCTCCACGCCGTAGGCGCGGAGGATGCGCTGCCGCTCCAGGTTGGCGTTCCTGGGCAGGCAGAGCGTGAGCAGGTGGCCGCGCGCGGCGGCGATCATGCCGTAGGCGATGCCGGTGTTGCCGGAGGAGGAGTCCAGCAGGCGCATCCCCGGCTTCAGCCGCCCCGAGGTCTCCGCGTCCCGGATGATCGCCCACGCCGCGCGATCCTTCACCGAGCCGCCCGGGTTGTGGGACTCCAGCTTGGCCAGCACCTCCACCCCCGGCGGGATCAGCCCGACCGGGATGCGCTGGAGCCGGATCAGGGGGGTGCCGCCGATCCGGTCGGTGAGGGATTCATACATCGGTGGCTTCAGGCATCGCGACGCAAGGTAGACACCGGCCCCGTCGGCGCCACTGCGCGGCTGAACGACCATTCATTTCCGGTAGTCTACCCCTCCAGCGCCCGCGCCAGCACCTCCGCCGGATCGGCCATCCCGCCCACCCCGTAGTCGCCGCAGGCCAGCCGCTTCTCGACCGGGGCGACGATCCGGTACCGCCCCAATTCCGCGAGCCACCGCAGGTTGCGCTGGATGACCGGGTGCAGCCACATCTCAGTGTTCATCGCCGGGGCGAGCGTGACGGGGACGCCGCGCGGGATCGCCATCATCACCGTCGAGAGCGCGTCATCGGCCAGCCCGCAGGCGAGCTTCCCCAGCGTGTTCGCCGAGAGCGGCGCGATCAGCACCCGCTCCGCCCACTTCGCCCACTGGATGTGATCCATCGTGCTGCTGACCCCGTGGAAGGTGTCGAGCAGGACGGGGTGATCGGACAGGGCCTCAAAGGTCACCGGGCCGACGAGTTTTGCCGCCGAGGCGGTCTGGATGACGCGGACCTGGTGGCCCTGCTTGCGGGCGAGGCTGACGATCTCGCAGGCCCTGTAGGCGGCGATGCTGCCGCTGACGCCGAGGAGGAGTTTCATGGTGGCTCCGCTGTATCGCGCTGCGCGAGGGGCAACGCCTGTACTGTACATCAGGACAGGAACGGGTTAACCGGGTGCGGTGGAGGGCGGGATGGCGGTCCGTATCCTGAATGACAACCTGATCAACAAGATCGCGGCGGGCGAAGTGGTGGAGCGCCCGGCCTCAGTGCTGAAGGAGCTTGTGGAGAACGCGCTGGACGCGGGGGCGAAGGATCTGCGCGTCCACCTGCGGGCGGGCGGCAAGACGCTGATCCGGGTGAGCGACGACGGGAGCGGGATGGATCGGACGGACGCGGTGATGTGCCTGGAGCGGCATGCGACGTCGAAGATCCAGACCGACGTCGATCTGTTCCGCATCCACACGCTCGGCTTCCGGGGGGAGGCGATCCCCTCCATCGCGTCGGTGTCGCGCTTCGAGATCCAGACGCGGACGGCGGCCTCGGACACCGGGACGCGGGTGGTGGTGGAGGGCGGGACGATCGTGAAGGTCGAGGAGTGCGGCTGCCCGCCGGGGACGGACATCCGGGTGGGGTCGCTGTTCTTCAACATCCCGGCCCGCAAGAAGTTCCTGCGCGCCTCCGAGACGGAGCTGTCGCACTGCCTGGAGGCGGTCACGCGGGAGGCGCTGATCCGGCCTCAGCTCGATCTGGAGGTGATGCACGACGACCGGGAGGTGATCCGGTGCCTGCGGACGACCTCCCGGCACCAGCGGGCGGCGGAACTGCTCGGCGCGCACGGGGAGGCGCTGGTCCCGGCCAGCTTCCGGCGCGGCAACCTGGAGGTGGAGGCGCTGATCTCGCCGGTGGGCGTCCACCGCTCCAGCGCGCAGGGGTCGTCCTACCTCTACGTCAACGGGCGGTTCGTCCGCGATCAGGTGCTCCGCAAGGCCGTCACCCAGGCCTACCAGAGCATCGTCCCGAAGGATCGCTACCCGGTGGTGATCCTGGAATTGCGGCTGCCCCCCGGCGAGGTCGATGTGAACGTCCACCCGGCGAAGGTCGAGGTGCGGTTCCTGCACGGCAACGCCGTCACCGAG
>JBEIQZ010000336.1:0-6988 GCA_040376255.1 Alphaproteobacteria bacterium | reverse complement strand
TGTAGCTCAATTGGTTAGAGTTTTGCTGGAGAAATCTGGCAATCGGGGTCTTCTCTTTGTCCGCAGGTATGTTTTTCTCGTATATCGCAAAGCGGAGCGCCCACGACGCTTCGCTTTGTGGGCACTCCGCTTTGCGATATACGAGAAAAATAGGATGTCTGCGCAGCGTCCGCTGCGCGTGCTTGCTCCGATCGGGCGTCCTGAACCCTGAGAAAAACAGGGTCTCTGTGCCGCGTCTGTTCTGTGGGCTTGCTTTGATCAGACATCCTGTTTTCAATTTTGATCAGACGACGAACCGATCCGGTCCTGTTCTCTCTTGATAAGAGGTGACGCAGGTTCGATTCCTGCCTGGAAGCCCGCGAGGGCGGCCGGTAATTCAGTGGCAGAATCCCTGCCGGGCAACCGGCGCTCGGGGCCAAATCCTTGTCCGTCATCTGGTCATCTTTTCCCCTGTTTCCATCTTGATCCAGCACGAACCGTCCTGTTCCGGTTACCACTCATAAGGGGCAAATGCGGGTTCGAATCCCGCCTGCTTCATCGTCTGCCCGCGAGGGCGGATCGCCGCGCGAGCGGTGGAAGCGGTAGTGTAACGGTAAAACGGCTTAAAATGCCGGGACTCCTCCTTGTCCGTGCCGGGTCATTTTTTTAGAGAGAGACGACGGAGCTGTATCTGCTGTGTCTGTCTCTCCTGTCTCTGTTTCAACATCCGGCGAGCCGCCAGGCTCTGGTTATCTTTCACGCTGGTAATGCAGGTTCGAGTCCTGATGCTCCCGTTTACGGGGGTATCGTCCAATTGGCAGGACACCAGTATCGGCCGCGAGGCCGGTTCTCCGGGGCCACCCCCTTGCCCGCCGGATGTTTCTTTCCCCTGCCGATCCGTCGGCGCCCACAACTCGACCACCCTGGAGGTGATCCGTGGCACTCAAGAAGCTGATCGCGCACCTGACCTCTGTCCAGAGCCCGCTGCCGGGCCAGATCCCGAACTCCGCAGGCGGCTTCGTCTGGGGGCTCGGCGACTGGAAGCGGCTGGAGCGGTTCCTGATCCTCGGCAACGAGGGCGGCACCTACTACAGCTCCGAGCGGACGCTGACCATCCAGAACGCGCAGGCGCTCCTGCGCTGCCTCGCCGAGGACGGCCTGCGGGTCGTCCGGACGATCCTCGACATCTCCGACGGGGGCCGCGCGCCCAAGAACGATCCGGCGATCTTCGCGCTGGCGCTCTGCCAGAAGCGCGGGAACGACGCGACCAAGGCGGCGGTCCGTGAGGCGCTGCCCAAGATCTGCCGCACCGGCACCCACCTGTTCCAGTTCGCTGAGGCGGTGAAGGGGATCGGGGGCTGGGGACCGTCCGTCCAGAAGAGCATCGCGGGCTACTACCTGCGGACGCCTGCTGAGAAGCTGGCCTACCACGCCATCAAGTACCAGAGCCGGAACGGCTGGTCCCACCGGGATCTCCTGCGCCTCTGCCACATCCGCCCGCCGGATGAGGAGCGCGGCAGCGTCTTCCGCTACATGGTCAAGGGCTGGGACGGCGAGCTCCCGCCGGAGGCGCCTGCGGACGCCCGCCGCCAGCTCTGGGCGTTCGAGAAGGCGAAGCGCGCCGCCGCGCCCGCTGAGACCGTCCGCCTGATCCGGGACTTCAACCTCCCGCGCGAGGCGATCCTGTCTGAGCACCTCCAGGACAAGCAGGTCTGGGACACCCTCCTCTTCGCCGGGGAGGGGATGCCGCTGACCGCGCTCATCCGGAACCTCGGCAAGATGAGCAGCATCGGCCTGCTCGACAAGGGCAGCAACGCGGCCCGCGAGGTCGTCCGCCGCCTCTCCGACAAGGAGGTGCTGCGGAAGGCCCGCATCCACCCGCTCGCGGTCCTGGTGGCCCTCCGCACCTACGACAGCGGGCACGGCGTCGCTGGCAAGCTCACCTGGAAGGCAGACAAGGAGATCAGCGCTGCCCTCAACAGCGCCTTCTATGAGTGCTTCCGGATGATCAAGCCCACCGGCAAGCGCTGGATGCTCGGCCTCGACGTCTCCGCCTCCATGACCTGCGGCGCCATCGCCGGACTGCCGGGGATCACCCCCAACGTCGCCGCCGGGGCCATGGCCATGGTCGCGGCCCGCACCGAGGCGGACACCACGCTGTTCGGGTTCGGCAGCAAGCTGCTGAAGCTCGACATCACCGGTGACATGCCGCTGGAGCAGGTCTGCAAGACCATGAGCGGGTTGAACTTCGGCTCCACCAACCCCGGCCTGCTGTTCGAGCACGCGATCAAGGAGAAGATCCCCGTCGATGTCTTCGCCGTCTACACCGACAACGAGTGCAACCAGGGCCGCCAGGTCGGCACGCTGTTGAAGGAGTACCGTCAGAAGACCGGAATCCCCGCCCGGCTCGCGGTCGTCGGCTTCACCGCCACCGACTTCACTATCGGGGACCCGGAGGACAGCGGCACGCTCTCCGTCGTCGGGTTCGACACGGCGGCGCCAGAGCTCATGTCCAGCTTCGCGCGGGGTGAGCTCTGATTTTGCGGGGGGACAGGTTCCCCCCGCATCGGGCAGGGCGCACAGGGCGCCTGCCCTCCCCCCTTCGCGCGCACTGGCGCGCGGCGTCTGGCCCATGCTTCTGGTGAACGCAGGGGGTGATTTCCTGGGATGATCAGATATCCTGGGAGGTCATCCCCTGCGTCCACCGGGCCAGACGGGGCGTATCAGGGAGCCGTCCAGAGGAATGGGCATCATGGGGGTGGGCGAAAATAGTGGCCATCATCGTCTTTCACCTGCCGGATCAGCAGGGGTTGGCCCCGCCCAGCCCGCCTCACCCGCCGCCCTCCCTGTTCCCGGCCAAAAAAACCGGTTACCCGTCCCGCCATGCGCACAGTCGTCTTCATTGCACCGTTCCTCTTGGATGCCACCGTCAAGTTCATCAAGGCTGCCGCGAGCCTGCCCGGCGTCCGCCTGGTCGTCGTCACCCAGGACGGGCGGGAGAAGGTGCCGCAGGGCGCGATCCACTGGGGCGTGCGGAACGCGACGGAGGCGGGGCCGCTGATCGAGGCGGTGCGGGAGGTGGCGAAGAGCTGGGGGGGCATCCACCGGATCGTGGGGGTGCTGGAGAACATCCAGGAGCAGATCGCGGAGGTGCGCGAGGCGCTGAAGGTGCCGGGAACCACGGTGGAGACCGCCCAGAAGTGCAGGGACAAGGCGCTGATGAAGACCTCTGTGCGTGAGGCGGGGCTGCCGGCCGCCCGCCACCGGCTGCTGTGGAGCTACGACGACGGGATGACCTTCGCCAAGGAGGTCGGGTTCCCCATCGTGATCAAGCCGCCGGACGGGGCGGGCTGCAAGGCGACCTGGCAGATCGCCTCCTACGAGGAGATGAACCACGTGCTGACTGAGGTGCGCCCCGGCCCCGGCCGCGAGGTGCTGGCCGAGGAGTTCATCCAGGGCGACGAGTTCTCGTTTGACACCATCACCATCAACGGCAAGGTGCTGTTCCGCAACATCCTGGAGTACCTGCCCGGCCCGCTCGACGTGACGCGCAACGACTGGATCCAGTGGTGCGTCGTCGCGCCGCGCGACATCCACGTCCCGGCGTTCGCGAAGATCCACGAGGTCGGCCCGCAGGTGGTGGAGGCGCTCGGCGTGAAGACCGCGATGACGCACATGGAGTGGTTCCGCCGCCGCGACGGCTCGGTGGTCGTCTCCGAGATCGGCGCCCGCCCCCCCGGCGCCCAGTTCACGACCCTGATGAGCTACGCCCACGGGCGGAACATGTACCGCGCCTGGGCGCAGGCCGTCATCGACGAGACGATCGACGGCCCCATCGAGCGCACCCACGCCGCCGGCTGCGCCTACCTGCGCGGCCCCGGCGCCGGGCGCGTCGCCCGCGTCCACAACCTCGACAAGGCGCAGGCGCTCGTCGGCCACCTCGTCGTCGAGACCTCGCTGCCCCACCCCGGCCGCCCCAAGTCCTCCCACTACGAGGGCGACGGCTACGTGATCGTGCGCCACCCCGACACCCGCGTCGTCAAGGAGGCGCTCCGCATGATCATCGAGACCGTGCGGGTCGAGTACACGGGCTGATGCTCCTCCCGCTCGACGCGGCAGATCCGGCGACTGCAGGAGGCAAGGCGGGCGCGCTCATCCGGCTCCAGCGCGCGGGCGTGCCGATGCCGCGCGGCTGGGTGCTCCCGTTCGGCGCCTTTACTGCCTTCCTCCAGGCGTCGGGCCTCGCTGAGCAGGCGGCAGAAGCCGCTGACGATCCCGAGGCCGCCGCCGACCTCACGCAGAAGATCGCCGCCGCCCGCCTGCCCGCCCCGCTCCGCTGCCCCGCCCCCTGCGTCGCCGTCCGGTCGAGCGCGGGCGACGAGGATCGCCGCGACGCCTCCGCCGCCGGTCAGTACCGCTCAGAGCTCGGCGTCGGCCCTGACACCTTCGAGGCCGCCGTCCTCCGCTGCTGGGCCTCCTGGTTCGGCGCCCGCGCCGCCGCCTACCGCCGCCACCGCCCCGGCGATCACCCCGGCCCGGCCCGGATGCCGCAGATGGCCCTGCTCGTCCAGGAGATGGTCGATGCCCGCGTCTCAGGCGTGATGTTCACCGTCAGCCCGCTGACCGGGAGCTGGCAGGAGATGCCGGTGGAGGCGGTCTGGGGGCTCGGTGAGCGGCTGGTGAGCGGGCAGGTCGTCCCCGACCGCTACCGCCTGAGCCGTCCGCGCTGGCAGCCGGGCAGCACGGTGGAGCGCGTCGCCGGGGTGATCGCAAGACCGCTCGCCGGCGCGAGCGCGGACTTCGGCCTCTCCGGTCTCGCCGGACGGATCGCCGCCCCCCTGCTCGCCCCCTTCGCGCTGACCGCCGGGGCCGAGGCGATCAGCCGCCAGGATCACGCGCTGGTGCTGGAGCGGGGCCGGGTGGTCGAGCGGCCCACCGAGGCGCCGCAGGCGCGGAAGCTCTCGGCGGCGGAATTGAACGGGCTGGGCCGGATCGGGCTCTGGCTGGAGCGGATCTGCAGCGAACCCCAGGACGTCGAGTGGGCCCAGGATCGCGCTGGGCGCTTCCTGATCCTCCAGTCCCGCCCGATCAGCACCCGGCTGCCCGTCGTGCGCGACCGGAGCGTGTGCTGGACGCGCCGCTTCATCGGCGAGCGCTTCCCGGAGGGCGTCACCCCGCTCTCCTGGTCGATCCTCGCCCCGATCCTCGAATGGTTCATCGCCTACCCGGACACCTCCCGCCGCTACCTCGGCGGAGAACCCCCGCTCCGCCTGATCGGCGGCCACCCCTACCTCAACGTCACCGTCTTCCGCCACCTCGCCTTCAAGCTCCCCGGCCGCCCGCCCCCCCGCTTCATGCTGGAGTTCTTCCCGCCCGAAGAGGAGTCCCGCTGGCTCCGCCGCTGGGCCGCCGCCCCGGACTGGCGCGTCTACGCCTCGATCTTTGAGACGACGTTCGCTGAAAAGCGCTGGGAGCGCTTCCGCTGGAACCCCCTCCGCAACCACCGCGCCTGGGCCGCCTTCCGCCGCGCCCTCCCCGCCCGCCTCGACGAGCTGCGCCGCGCCGCGCCCGCGAGCATCGTCGCCGTCGGCTCCCTGCTGATCCGCGACTACATCAAGATCCACATCACCTCCCTGCTCTTCGCCAACCTCTCCTGGCAGCTCACCGCGAACCGCCTCGACCCCGCCGATCGCCCCCTCCTGCTCCGGGCCCCCGGCGGCACCATCACCGCCCGCGTCAACCGCGAGCTCTGGCTGCTCGGCCATGACCCGGATCTGCTCCCCGGCTTCCTCGACCGCCACGGCCACCGGGGCGTCGCGAGCTGGGAGATCTTCTCCCTCCGCTGGTCAGAGCAGCCCGCCGAGGTGCTCCGCCTCGCCGCCCTCTGGCGCGACCGCCCCGACCCCTTCCCCCGGCTGCAGGAGGAGGATCGCCAGACCGCCGCCGCCATGCAGCACCTCCGCCCCGGCCTCCTCCGCGCCGTCCGGCTCACCCAGGAGTACCTGAAGCTCCGCGAGGAGCAGCGCTACCACTTCGACGCCATCCTCGCCCTCCTGAAGCAGCGCCTCACTGGCCTCGCCCGCGCCGCAGCCCCCATCGACCCCGCCGATATCCCCTTCCTCCGCGCCGATGAATTCGACCGCCCCGAGACCTGGGCCGACCTCGTCGCCGCCCGCCGCCGCGAGATCCCGCTGCCCGCCCCCCCCACCTTCGTCGGAGGAGAGGAGGCCGTCCCCCTCGGCGACGCCCGCCGCCTCCAGGGCCTCGGGATCTCCGCCGGGATCGTCCGGGGACGGGTGCGGGTGGTGCGCGATATCCACGGGCTTGAGCTGCTCCAGGCTGGGGAGATCCTGGTGGCGCGCGCCACAGATCCTTCGTGGACGCCCGCTTTTGCCAGGGCAGGGGGGCTGCTGCTGGAGATGGGGAGCCTGCTGTCGCACGGAGCGGTCGTGGCGCGGGAGTTCCATCTGCCGGGGGTGGTCAACCTGCCGGGGATCATGGAGCGGGTGGTGGACGGGCGGGAGGTGGTGCTGGATGGGGAGAGCGGAGGGGTGTGGTTGGTGTAAATTACATACATTGTAAAACGCAACCACGGAAGCACGGACGCTTCGCTGCACGGAGGAACACGGAAAAGGCAGAAGGCAAAAGGCAGTTTGGGAGGCACGGAGGCACGGAGGGCACGGAGGGAAAGGCAAAAGGCGGGATCACGGCGGCACGGCGGCACGGCGAAAGGCGAAAGGCGAAAGGCGAAAGGCGAAAGGCGGGAAGGCGAAAGCAGGGGGCTTCGCCTGGAGGGGACGGGTTTGGGGGCGCCCGTGACATTGTCACTTTACTTGAATGCAGGAGGAAGTGGACTTTTACTGTTGGTTTGTTCGTCTGGGTGTTCCCCGATACGCCCCGGCTGGCCCGCCGCAAGCGGGCTGTGGACGTGGGGGACGTAAAACCGGAAGATTGCCCGACATCACAGATACTACCGTCCCCCACATTCACCCCCGGCACGGGCCAGCCG
>JBEIQZ010000554.1:0-4111 GCA_040376255.1 Alphaproteobacteria bacterium | reverse complement strand
GTGAAACGCCGGTAAAAGCAGAGGCGGGGTGTCGGATTTTCGACAGGTGCCGACAAAACTGACGGATTTCCGACAGGTCTGGCAGACAGCAGGAGTTTTGAGGGCTTCCGGCGACGGGAAGGAGGCTCAACCAGAATTGAGCGGGCTTCCGGCGGCGGGAAAGAGGCTCAACTGGAGTTTTATGGGCTTCCGGCAACCAGCGGCAGCCTTCCCTGACGCTCCAGCTCAGCAGCCACAAAGGGCGATTCTTCACGGAGACGTCTCATCCCGATCTCTCTCTGCTCAAAGTCTTCAATGTCCCGGCGGCGGTCTCTCGCAAACGCAACGTCGTTCAGCTTGAGTTTCTGGATCGTCTCCTCAACTCTGGCCTTGATGGCCGGATCTCTGAGTGCGACCTCCCCTGGGACAACTGGGATATCTTCGGGTCGGGTCACAGGGATAAGCACTGGTTGCCCATGCGCGTCCTTGACAGATTTCCCGCTGGCATCGAGTTTCTTTCTTTTTACCTGGGGAAACGGTTTCCCGTTGGTTCGTGTCAGGCAAGCCGGAACCGGCTGTGCAGATTTCTCGCAGACGCTCCGGAGGCCCGGCACCCGCACTGTGTCATTGAACTCAGGCGGCTCCGGCTTCGGCGGGATCGGCATCATGCGTTGATCCCGTGTCGGCGGGCGAACCCGGCCCACCGCACCCAGAGGCGATCTGTGTCGGAGAGGACGCGGCTCAGATCGCCGGTGATCCGCAAGATATCCTGAGGATCCGGGTCGGCGGTGCGGGTGAGATCCATCGCCGCTTTGATGGCGCGCTCGGCCTCACGGGATCGGGCGATGCCGAGATCGAAGACATCGGAGGTGAGCCAGTCGCTGACATCGCCCCGGCGGTGCCATTGATCCCGCTCCATCACCACGCGCCCCTCCCGCAGATCCAGCTTCCAGAGGGCGTCCCGATCCGGCTCAAACAGCGGCTCTGCCGACGCGAGGATCAGGGGGGAGTGGGTAGCGACGAGCATCTGGACAGCGAACGGTGAGGCTGGGCGGAGGCTCTGGATCGCCTGCAGGAGCCCGGAGAGGACGGAGCGCTGCCACCGGGGGTGGAGGTGGGTCTCCGGCTCGTCGATGAGGAGGATGAACTGGCGCGAAGGGGGCTGTCCGAGCCGCTGATATACTTCTTCATGTTCGGAGATCGCCCAGGCCAGCAGGTAGGCCAGCCTGCACATCTGGCGGACCCCGGCGGGGGCATAGGTGAGCGGCACATCCTGTCCGTAGGGCATCCGGATGCTGGGGAGGACGTTCACATCGTCGATATAGGGACGGAGCAGCGCGCCCGGCGCCATCGGCTGCTCGTCGGGGCTGAGGTTGCGGAGCAGGTCGCGGAGCAGATCAAAGCGCGGATCTCCGGCGCGTTGCCAGTCGCGCCAATCAGCTATCAGCCCGAGGCAGACCTTCTGGTTTGCGCCGCTCACCGGGTCTGCCCGGTCGAGGCCGTTCATCACCTGTGTGGCGGTGAAGTGGTAGGCAGGGAGCGATTCGCCCTTGCTCCCATCTGCGCGGGTATAGAGCCGGTAATTGCGGGCTGGATCCCACACTGAGAAAGATCCATCCATACGGGCATAGAGGATGATCCCCGGGTTCGGGGGGCGACCTTGCGGGAGCCTCCACTCCTGGGTCTCCGGGTTCCATGGGCATTTGATGGTCACCGATTTCGGGCTCCCGTCAAATATTGCGCTGATGGACGCATCCGGGCGGTTCGGGACGGCGCGCGACTCTCCCCAGTTGCGGGTGAGCGCCCACCACGCGGTATCCAGCAGGAATGACTTGCCGAGGCCATTGTCTCCGGTGATCAGGTTCAGCCTCGGCGCTACCGGCTCCATCTCCAGATGATCGGCTGGCCCTACGCCATTGAGCGACAGTCTTCTGAGCATCTGCCGCCTTAACTTGTCTGATCGGCGGTGCCGCCCTGCGCCCGGAGGAGCAGCGCCCGGCCGCCTGACATCACTCCACCGGAACCGCCGCCCAGCTCACCGCGAGCCCTGCCGCCGCGAGCCACCCCCAGCCCTGGAGGCGGGCGTCGGCGGCGGGGAGCAGGGCGCAGGCGAGGGCGGAGAGGTGGAGGAGGGGGAGGAAGTAGTGGCTGGGGTGGTGGTCGATCGTGCAGAGGAGGAGGCTGTAGAAAAAGGCGGCGCCCATGCAGACGGCGGCGCCGCGCAGCGGGAGGTTTTTGTCAGTCTCCCTGAGGCCGCGCCAGCCGGCGCCGTGGAGGGCGATCCCGATCCCGGCGAGGGCGAGCAGGGGGGTGCCGCCGGCGTAGCGGAGCCAGCGGGCGTAGAAGGCGGGGGCGCGGGAGAGGAGGAGGGCGGGGTCGTGGTCGCCGTGCCAGTGCTCGGGGCCGGACTCCCAGGCGACGGTCTGGAGCCAGCCGCTGAGCTGATCGCTCCAGAGGCCGTAGAGGCCGAAGGTGGCGGCGGCGGCGAGGACGGTGAGGAGGGCGCGGAGGGCGGCGCGGGGGCGGGCGGCGAGGAGGGCGAGGGCGAGGCTGAGGCCGGTGGCGGGGTAGCGCATGAGCTGGGCGAGCAGGGCGAGGCGGGCGAAGCCGGGGGCGGCGGGATCGGGGAGGGCGGAGAGGGCGGCGAGGGTGAGGACGGCGTAGAGGGTGTCGGGCATCCCGGCGCTGCCCGGTTCGAGCAGCAGGCGGGCGTGGACGGCGGCGGCGAGGGGGAGCAGGAGCAGCGGCGGCGGCGATCCGCCCCAGGCGCGGAGCAGGCGCAGCGAGGCGATCCCGCCGAGGCCGAGGCAGAGCAGCATGGCGGTGTTGGCGGCGGGCAGGTCATCGCCGCAGAGGGCGGTGACGGCGGCGAGCAGCCAGGACCAGCCGGGGGGCTGGACGTCGGTGACGGTGCGGCGGTGGAGCAGCTCATCGGCCCAGCGGAGCTGCTCGACCATGTTGAGGAGCTGGTAGTACTGGACGACGCGGAAGCGCCCGGCGGCGTGGAGGCTCCAGAGGGCGGCCGGGGAGGCGATCAGGCAGACGCGGCTGGAGGCGGGTCGCGTGAAGCGGAGGGTGGTGCCGCCGGGGCTGAGGGGGAGGGGGCGGAGCAGGGCGCCTGCGGTCTGGTAGCGCTGAACGGGGCCCTCGGCGATGTCCTCGGTGACGTCGCGCTCCACCCAGGCAAATTCTGCGCCCGGCGGGGCTGCGCCGGGGAGGCCGATCCCGGCCTGGATCGGCCCCTGGAACAGCAGCAGGGCGGTGCCGGAGCCGGAGCCGTCGAGGGTGGCGGCGCGGGCGGCGGGGCGGAGGCAGGTGACGCCATCGACGGGGGCGCGGTCGGCGGGCGCGTCGGTGAGCCAGCCGTCGAGGGGCTGCGGGAGGGCGGCGCCGAAGTCCTCCGTCTCGGTGATGTCGTGCCAGCCGTGGTCGGCCAGCGGGCGCAGGAAGGCGGGGTGCAGCGGGATCAGCGCGAGGAGCCCGAGGGCGGCGAGGGGGGCGCCCCAGCGACCGGCGGATCGGGGTGCAGCCCGGTATCCGGCAGAGGCCGGGCGGAGGTGGCCGAGCGCCCAGCCGACCCCGGCGCAGGCCAGCACGCCGGACGGGCCGGTGCCGGTCTCGCGGGCGACGGCGACGGAGATCGCGGCGATCAGGCCGCTGATCAGGGCGGCGCTGAGGAGCCGGTCGAGCGGATCACCCTGTCGCGCCCAGCCCGCCCCCGGCGCCCAGAGCAGGGCGGGCGCGGCCAGCAGGCGCAGATCCTCCGGCAGCCAGCCGGTGATCGAGGCCCAGCCGGTGAGCAGGAGCAGCAGCCCGGGCCACGGAGAGAACAGCGCGCGCAGGGGAGTCATCAGCGGGCTCAGCAGAACCGCCAGGTGGACAATTCCGGGGGGAGGTCGCCGGGGCGCCCGGTCAGCACGCCCTCGACCAGCGCGGCGGCGCAGGCGGGGGCCCAGGTGGCGGCGGCGTAGCCGAAGCCGGTGCAGAGCAGGGTGCGGGGGCGTCCGGGGACGGTGCCGACGATGGGGAGGTTGTCGCAGGCGTGGCCGGTCAGGAAGGCGGCGGCCTGTGAGGGGTCGGTGGGGTGGGCGGGCAGCAGGGCGCGGCTGATGCTGTCGAGGGCGGCGGTGAC
>JBEIQZ010000967.1:0-1048 GCA_040376255.1 Alphaproteobacteria bacterium | reverse complement strand
GGCGTGCCGGGCGGCGGTGGGGGGGGTGTGGGCGGCGGAGCGCGCGCGGGGGGACCTGGTAAGGCTGGACGTGGGGGGGGCGGGGGTGTTCGCGGCGGCGGGGGGGGTGCCGCTCGCCCCGGAGCGGCTGGCGGGGGTGCCGCTGCTGCGGCTGGCGCCGCATGTCTGCCTGCTGCGGTTCGGATCGGACGTCCACCACCTGAGATCGGCGCTGCTGGAGGGGCGGGCAGGGGAGGGCGGGGCGCTGCCGGCGCTGCAGGAGGGGGACTGGCCGGTGGTGCTGTTCCGGCGGGGCATCCGGGTGCGGCATGCGGACGTCGCGCCGGAATTGTTCGATCTGCTGACGCGGATCAGCGCGGGGGAGGGGCTGGGGGCGGCGCTGGAGGCGGTGGTGATGGCCGACCCGGAGCGGCTGATGCCGCTGATCCCGGGGTGGTTCCAGACCTGCGGCGAGGCGGGCTGGCTGCAGGAGCGGTGAGTGCCGGCCCTGGCAGCCGCAGCTACTTCGCGGCGAGGCGGGCGGCGGCGCGCTCCCAGTCGATGAGCTTCTCAGTCCAGCCGGTGGCGTAGTCCTTGCGGCGGTTCTGCCAGTCGAGGTAGTAGGCGTGCTCCCACACGTCGATGACGAGCAGGGGCTTCCCGGCGGGGAGGTCGGCGTTGGAGGTCTGCTCGATCTTCAGCGCGCCGTCCGCGAGGGTGAGCCAGCACCACCCGGCGCCGAACAGCTTTGTGGCGCTGTCGATCCACTTCGCCTTGAAGGCGTCGTAGCTGCCGAAGCCCTTGTTGATGAGGTCGGCCAGCGCGCCGGGGGGCGGGGCGCCGCCGCCGGGCTTCATGGACTCCCAGTAGAAGGTGTGGTGGGAGAGCTGGGCGGCGTTGTTGAACAGGGACTTCTTGTCGGTGCCCTTCGTTGCCTGGATGACCTCGCTGAGCGTCATCTTGGCGAAGGCGGCGTTCTCGGGGGTGTTGACGATGCCGTTGAGATTGTCGGCGTAGCCCCTGTGGTGCTTGCCGTAATGAAAGGAGACGGTGTTGGCCGAGATGACCG
>JBEIQZ010000680.1:0-2750 GCA_040376255.1 Alphaproteobacteria bacterium | reverse complement strand
GGTGGAGGTGCCGATGTGGTAGCCGTTGTACCAGCCGCGCAGCACCTCCAACGTGTGCGGGCCGCCGGTCTGTTGCTGGAGCCAATCGACCTCCGGCTCGGTAAAGCCGAAAGACTCCGGGTGAGCGCGATCCAGCACGGAGACGACGGTGAGGTGGTTGAGGCTGGAGAACATTCCCTCGCGGGCGACGCGCAGGATGCCGGTCAGCACCGCCTTGTGCAGCGCCGGGTTGTCTTTGAGTCCCGCACCGAAAAAGCTCCTGAAAAAGCCGACCATCTTGTCATAGAAGCCGCCCGTCCACGCCGAATGGATCGGTGTGTCGTACTCATCGATCAGCACAACCGCCCGCTTCCCCGTCGCCTTGTACATCAACGCGCTGATCTCGCGCAGCAGGATGCCCCACTGGGCGGGCGTGACGGGGCCGTCGAGCCAGCGGGCGATCTTGGCGCGCTCGCGTCTGCTGAGGGCGGGGTGCTCCTCCAGCCAGACGACGCTCTCCACACATGCGCGCAATTCAAGCCAGAGGCGCTCGGACGCCTCCGCCCAGGAGTCGCCCTTTACCTCTTTGAGGCTGAGCCAGATGACGGGATATTGTTGAAAGTGTGTGCGTGCCGCCGGGTTCTTCCAGATGGCGAGATCCGCATACAACACGCTGCGGTCCTCCTCGCTGGCCTCGACAAAATACCGGAGCGTCGACAGGAACAGTGTCTTCCCGAACCGGCGCGGCCTGCAGAACAGCGTCACCATCGCCTCGTCGTTCAATACCTGCGCGATACCTGTCGTCTTGTCCACATACAGCGCGTCATTCTGTCGCAGGCTTAGAAAATCCGAGTTGCCGAGCGGGAGCTTGTGCATCACGAGCATGTAACCTGTTACCCGTTGTGCTACCCTTCACCGCAGGAGACACAGATGATCCGGAAGGCAGGGCAGGGGTGGATGCTGGCCAGCGTTGTGTGCGGCGTCGCGTTGGGGGCGGCGTGGTACAGCGGCGCGGCGGAGGCGGGGGCGTCGTGGCCGGATCTGTCCACCCCCCCTGCGGCGACGGGCGGCGGCGAGAAGGACGCGGCGGTGGTGATCGCCATCGAGGACTACCTCGTGCTGCCGGACGTCGCGGGGGCGGTGCAGAACGGGAAGGACTGGTATGTGTACCTGACCCAGACGCGGAAGGTGCCGGTGGTGAAGCTGCTGCAGAACAACGACGGCTCGCGGGAGGACATCCTCGCGGCGGTGAAGGCGGCGCGCGGGCAGGTGCAGGCGGGCGGGGAGCTGTGGGTGGTGTTCATCGGGCACGGCGCTCCGGCGCAGGACGGGCAGGACGGGCTGCTGGTGGGGGTGGACGCGCAGCAGAAGGCGCTGAGCATCCTGCCGAGGAGCGTTCCGCTGAAGGAGATCGAGGCTGCGGCGGGGGGCGTGCCGGTGCTTGCGGTGGTGGACGCCTGCTTCAGCGGGAAGGCGGCCAGTGGAATGCTGGCGCCGGATCTGCAGCCGGTGATCCCGGTGTATGCGGTGGGCGGGGGGATGACAGTGCTCGCGGCGGGGAGCGGGAACCAGTTCGCGGGGCCGCTGGCCGGGGCGCAACGTCCTGCGTTCAGCTACCTGCTGCTGGGCGCGATGCGGGGGTGGGGGGACAACAACACAGACGGGCAGGTGAGTGCGGCGGAGGCGATCGCCTACACAAACCGGGCGCTGGTGCAGACGGTGAACGGGCGGGAGCAGACGCCGGAATTGAAGGGGCCGGACGTTGTGCTCGGGCGTGGCCGGGAGGCGGGGCCGGATCTCACAAGGCTGACGCTGGAGATCGGGAGCAGCGGCGGGGGCGGGCTCAGCGGTCCGAACGCCGGGACAGGGCAGGCAGAGGTAATACTGACAAACACCGGCCCCGTGACGCCCTGGACCGCCGAGGACGACGCGATCCTCGCCAGCCAGGAGGCGAAGGTGCGGCGCGCGGCGCGGGAGAAGGCGGCGGCGGCGCAGGAGACAGAGGCGGCGCAGAAGATGAGGGCGCGGCAATCAGCAGTGGCGTCGGAGTGGGCGCAACTGGAGGCGGTCATGGGCGCGCCCGAGCAGGCGGGAGCCGAGGAGAAGGCAGCGGTGGCGGCGAAGGTGGCGAAGTGGAAGGCGGACAGCGTGGACGTCTCCGGCCAGAAGGTGGCGTTGACCGGGAGCGTGGGGTGGAACGGGCGGACAAAGAGCCTGGACGGGAAGTATGAGGAGGTCGCGGCGAAGAAGGTCACCGTCGACAACAGCGCGACGGTGGCGAAGGCCGAGGCGTGGATGCGGCGGGTGCCTGCTGCGGCGGTGGTGAGCGTCAGCACGGGCGGGAGCGTCAGCACAGGCGGGAGCGCGGGCAGCGGGAGCGACTGGACGAGCCCGACGCTGGGGAAGATGAAGTGGATACCGGCGGGGGACGTTCACGATGGGCAGCCCGAAAAGTGAAAGCAGGCGATCCAGCGACGAGACGCAGCATCAGGTGACGCTGACCAGGGGCTTCTGGCTGATGGAGCATGAAGTGACGCAGGGCGAGTGGCAGGCGGTGATGGGGAGCAACCCGTCGTATTTCACATCCTGCGGCAGCACCTGCCCGGTGGATAATGTCAGTTGGGACGACATCCAGACCTACATCCAGAAGGTGAGCGCCCGCGACGGAGTGAAGTACCGGCTGCCGACCGAGGCAGAGTGGGAGTACGCGGCGCGCGGCGGGCAGGAGTACATCTACGCGGGCAGCAACGACCTCGGCGCGGTCGGCTGGT
>JBEIQZ010000424.1:0-5549 GCA_040376255.1 Alphaproteobacteria bacterium | reverse complement strand
CGAGATGCGGCGGCCTTCGAGCCACTGCTTCGCGCGCCCGGCGAAGGGGTTGGCCTCGACGTTCTTCAGCCGCGCCAATTCGCCCTCGGCGGACTTCACCGCGCCGAGGCTGGCGCCGAACCGATCCTCGTTGGCGAAGGGGCGCAGGAAGGCCACGGGCAGCCCATCCGCCTTGCCCTCCTCGCGGTAGAGGCGGGCGGCGTCGAAGTTCTCCTGGTTGGACTTTGATCCCCACTCGATGAGCTGCTGGTTGAGCGGCTTGTACTTCTCCTTGAACGCCTTGAGCGAGAGCTCGGCCTCCGGGAACTTGCACAGGTAGAACAGCGAGTAGATGCGGAGGAGATCGGCCTCGGGGAAGTACCAGCTCTCAAAGAACGGCGTGTCGAGGCTGAACAGCACGCTGAAGGTGCTGTTGTAGTCGCCGAGCCGGAAGTGCGCCCAGGCGCGCTCGAACTGGGCCTCCGGCCACAGCTCAGAGGAGCGGGGGACGCTGGCGAACGCCTGCACGGCGCGGGCGTAGTTCCCGGCGGCGTAGAAGGTGCGGGCGACGTTCAGCATCAGCAGATCCTTGAAGCGCTGATCCTTGCGCGCCCCCGCCTTCTGGGCGGCCTCGAAGGCGATGAGCGCCGACTCGGGGCGGGACTGCTGGTTGAGGATGATCGCCTCCAGCACCTTCGCCTCAGGGTAGATGTCGTCGGCCTGCGTCACCATCTTCAGGATGCCGAGCGCCAGCCCGTAGGAGCCCTTCCGCATGCTCTCGCGGGCGGCGAGGTAGGCCATCTGGCCGCGCTGGTCGTCGGTGCGGGCGAGGCCCATGTTCTTCGAGAACGGCGCCTCCAGGATCGCCATGTCCCCGACCTTCGCCGCCAGCTCCATCGCCGGGGCGACGCGCGTGCTGACCTCCGGGGTGCTGAGATCGTCCGCCTTCTCGAACGCCTGCACATAGGCCATCAGCGCCGCGTAGGGCAGATCCAGCTCGCGCAGCAGATCGCCCAGCTTCGCGGCCCCCTCCGCGTGGAACGGAGCGCGCGCCGGATCGTCCAGCAGCGCCACGAGCGCGTCCGCCGCCCGGCTCTTCTGGCCGGAGGCGAGCTGGCTGTCGTACTCGGCGAACGCAGCCGCGCGGGCCTTCTCGTCCACCGTCGGCTTCAGCGAGGTGGCGGGCGCGGGCGCGGGCTCGGCGGGCTTCGGGGCGGGCTTCGCCAGCACCGGCGGGGCCAGCACCGGCAGCGCAAGACCTGAGAGCAGCGCGAACAGGAGCAGAGAGAACCGGTACATCAGACCTCCTGAGGATTCGCGCTAGTTCTTCGCCTTGCCGTAGAAGACGATCCCCGCCGACACCCCGAGGCTCTGGCGGAACCAGGTGGTGTCGGACTGGACGCGGTGCTCGATCAGCATCGTGTCCCGCAATTCGAAGCGGAGCGCGCTGCTCTGGCTGAGGAACACATGGGAGCCGATGGCGATGGGGATCGACGGCACGATGATCGTCGGGTACGTCGCCGGATCGTTGCCGTCGCCGTCCGCGTTGTTGTCCGACGGGATCAGCGACTGCTCCAGCGTGATGCCGCCGCCCACCGACAGGTAGAGATCGGTGTGGACGATCCTCTTCCCGAGCAGGCTGACCTTCCCGTAGCTCGGCGTCCACTGGAAGTTGACGTCCGCGCTCCCGAGGTAGCGGTAGGCCTCCGGCACCGTCCCGTCGACCTGGAGCGCCTCGAAGAACGCTGTCGAGAGGCCGTAGCCCCCGCCGACCCGGCCTTCGAGCGCCACCGACTCCGAGAAGTGCCAGGTGCCGTTGAGCAGCACCTGCGGCGTGAACGTGATCAGGTCGAAGGGCAAAAGCCCGAGGTGCGCGCCGAATTCGAGGCGATCCTCCTGGCTGTAGAGGCGGCGCTGGACCACCCGGATGTCGGACTGCTTGAGGACGCCCAGATCGACAGGATCATCGGCGTACGCAGAAGAGGCGAGTATAAGTGACGTAAGCAACAACATCGTCTATCCAGTCCGGATCAGAAGGGGATTTCGCGGGGGTTGCCACCCACGGGACGGTAGTAGATCTTCACATCGGCGTTGAAGCCGGGGACGGCGGTTCCGTGGAAGGAGACGGCGTTGTAGGCGGAGTCGTAGCTCCATCCGTCGCCGTAGACCGCGTCCCCCGCCTCGATGGTGCCGGAGAGGATCGGCGCCTCCAGGATCGCCTGCTTGTCGACGAACACCTCGATGGTGCTGACGTCCGGCACCACCGAGAGCGCGAACACCGTCGAGAGCTGGTTCAGCAGATCGCCGATCTGCTCCAGGTTCTTGGAGAAGTCGGTGGGGGCGCATGCGCCGTTGGCGTCCTGCGCCTCGATGTCGATGAACGCGCCACCGAAGGTGGTGATCAGGTTCTGGTAGCGCTCCACCGCCCACGGCACCGCGCCGCCGGAGTTGCAGACCAGCTCGCGGTCGTGGTAGGGCGGCGCGACGACGGCGAACCGCACCGGGTTGGGCATGCGCGAGAACAGCCGCTCGTAGGCGTCGACCTCGGAGTCGCCGTCCAGGATGCGCGGGGAGCCGTCGCCCTCATCGGTGACGATGACGACCAGCGTGATCGCGTTCTCCCTGAGAAAACCCTCGTTGCTCAGGATGTCGCCCTCGTTGATCTGAGTGGCCTTCTCGGAGAGATCCTCCGGGTCCTCGTAGGCGAAGCAGTCGTCCGGCGGGTTCTCGATGGCCCGGCAGAGCGAGAGGAACGCCGCCTCGATGGGCTGCTCGTCGCCCGCGCCGCAGTGATCGCGCCACTCGCCAGCGCCGCAGACGCAGTCGAGGAATTCCTGGGTCACCTGCCCGCCCGGATCGACCGACGCCTCCGGATCGGCGGGGCAGACGAAGGAGGGATCGGACGGCACCTGCGAGGGCTGGAAGCAGGTGGCCTCGCAGAGCAGGTTCTTCTGGAAGATGCTCTCGACGTTCGGCTCGAACCGGTTGATGATCGACGGCGACCCGGCGAGGCTGCCCGCCTCACCCGGGTCGATCCCGGGGCTTACCCCGCCCTGATCGTAGAGGTTTGTCGTGGTGGTCACCGCGATCTGGTAGTCGATGAACAGGCCGATGTCCGTCGTCTCGCGCAGGTAGTTGCTCACCGCGTCCGTCAACGTCTGCCGGGAGGCGTTCGCCCCCTCCTCAGAGGTCAGCTTGCCGATGAAGGTGTTGAAGTTCAACCCCAGCGCCTCGGCCTCGTCCGTCATCGAGTCAGAGTTGTCGATGACGAACAGGATGTCCGCATCGTTGGTGAAGCCGACCTGCTCCGCGCCGGAGACCAGGAAGACCTCATAGGGCTTGCACCCGAGCATCAGCAGCGCGACAGTCAGCATGATCACATCTTCTTGACGAGAGAGTTGATGGTATTGAACGTCGGGGTGACCTGGTGCGGCAGCCGCATCCCCTTGCGCTGGTGGAACTTCAGCAGCTCAGACCAGATCTGGGTGATCTCCCCGCGCACGCGGTCGTACGCCTTCTCCTGGACCAGCCCGCGCAGCTTCTCCACCGCAGGCGGCACCTCGCCGTCCGTGTAGGCGTCCACCACCTTGCTCACCGCATCGACGAGCTGCGGGTGGAGGGTGTGCTCCTTCGGCGGCTCCGCGATCGGCTCCAGCTCATGTACCTGGACCTCCATCGGCTCGTCGATGATGGGCGCGGCGACCGGGGGCGCGACCGGGGGCGCGACCGGCTCCGGCGCCGCCTCGACGACCGGGACAGCCGGGGCGACCTGGACCGGCGGAGCCGCCGGGATCACCGGCGCAGCCACCGGCGCAGCCACCGGCGCCACCGCGATGACCGGGGCCGCGATCGGCGGGCTGGAGGGCAGCGCCATGATCGGGGAGGAAGAGGAGAAGGAGGGCGCGCTGATCCGGATCTCCGGGGCGCTGACAACGGTGGGGGCCGGGCGGGCCTTGACGCTGTCCGGGTCGATGGAGCGCTCGCGCAGGAAGCCGTGCGCGTCGCCGAACATCTCGGCGTAGTCCGCCATGGAGAAGCAGCCCTTGACCGCGTTCGGCCCGGCCTCGTTCTCGATCTCCAGCAGCGTGATGCGGCCGGAGGTGCGCGGGTCGAAGTGGATCTCTGCCGCCACTACCGCGTCTATCTGCACCCGGCCCGCCGCGAACTGCACCGCGCTCCAGCCCTGCAGCCCGCGCGCCACCACCGAGCCGCCGAGCAGCCGGATGTTGCCCGCGTGGACGGTGCCGAGCTGCGCGTTGCCGTTCACCGCGAAGTCCCTGCCCGCCTGCGCGCTGGTGGAGGAGACACCGCCGCCGATCTGGACGCTGCCGCCCACCTCGATCCGCGGGACGATGACGTCCCCCGCCGCCTGGAAGTTGCCGGCGATCCGGAGCTCGGACGCCGAGATCCCCCCGCTCACGATGACGTCGCCGCCGGTGTGGACCGCGCCGAGCTGCGCGTTGCCCTGGATCTCCAGCGCGCCGCCCGCCTCGATGCGCGCGGCCTGCAGATCGCCCGCGAGCCGGATGCTGCCCCCGGCCTGGATGGCCTCCGCAGCCACCCCGCCCGCGACGAGCACGTCGCCCGCCGCCTGCAGCAGGATCGCCTGCGCCGGGGCGTGGAGATGGATCGAGCCCTCCGTGCTGATCACCCGCTTGAGGGGACGGCCGAAGCTGGTGTGGAGGACGATATCTCCCCGGTTCTCAATGACGATGCCATCATTGTCGATCTGGAAGACGACTTCTGCAGGGATCACGAACGGTTGTGCCTGAGACATCCAAAGACCTGTGAAAGAGGAGAGCGATAGAGCGTACAGGACGCAGGGGGGGACGCGCCGGGGATCAACCCCGGTGCGCAGACGGGCGCATGCTACGGCGTGGCGGTGTCGCCGTCAACCGTCAGGTAGCGGAACACGACAGCACCCTCTACCCAGTCTGCCTCGACTTCGCCTCCGTTGGCGAGGCGACCGAACAGGATTTCATCAGCAAGCGGCTTTTTGATGCGTTCCGCCACGACGCGGTTCATCTCGCGCGCGCCGAATTCCGGCTTGTAGCCCTCGGCGCCGAGCTGCTTACGGAGCGCCTCAGTGGCGCGCAGCTGCACCTTGCGCGCGAGGAGCTGCGCCTGGAGCTCCCCGACGAACTTGTCAACGACCTGCAGGATGATCTCCGGGGAGAGCCCGTCGAACACCACCGAGCCGTCCAGCCGGTTGCGGAACTCCGGCGGGAAGGTGCGGCCCAGCGCGTCCTCGATGCGGCCGGACTTGGAGATCTGGCCAAAACCCATCCCCGACTTGCCGCCGTCCCGCGCCCCGGCGTTGGTGGTCATGATGATGATCGCGTTGCGGAAGTCGGCCTTCTTGCCGTTGTTGTCGGTCAGGGTGGCGTGATCCATCACCTGCAGCAGGATGTTGTAGATGTCCGGGTGGGCCTTCTCGATCTCGTCGAGCACCAGCACGCAGTAGGGCGTGCGCGTCACCGCCCCGGTCAGCAGCCCCTCCTGCTCGAAGCCGATGTAGCCGGGGGGCGCGCCGATCAGCCGGGAGACGGTGTGCTTCTCCATGTACTCGG
>JBEIQZ010000399.1:0-5909 GCA_040376255.1 Alphaproteobacteria bacterium | reverse complement strand
GAGGCGGCGCAGGCGCTCGCGGCGGTCACCGGCGCGCTGGAGCAGATCCGGGCGGAGGAGGACGGGATCAGCGGCCGCCGCGCCGATCTCCGCGCCCGCAACGAGGCGCTGTCCCGGGCGGAGGAGGCGCTCACCATCAACGCCGTCAGGCTGGCTGAGCTGCGCGGGAAGGAGCAGCAGATCGATCCGCTCCAGGCCCGGATGCAGGCCGAGCGGCGGGTGGCGGCCGACATCGCCGGGGAGCAGAGCCCGCACCTGGAGGACGTGGCGCATGCGGACGCGCAGGCCGCCCGCACCCGCGACGATCTCGACGACGCCGGGCTCGCGCTCGACGGGCTCCAGCTGTCAAAACGCCCGCTGGACTTCTGGCGGGTGGCCTTCGACAACCGGGGGCTGCCGTCGATCCTGATGGACGACGTGATGCCGCTGCTCACTGAGAAGGCGAACCACTACCTCTCGATCCTGACGGACGGCGACATCCGCGTCCAGTTCAGCACCGGCAAGCCCCAGAAGGGCGATCCGGGGAAGGTGGACGAGCGCATCCAGATGCGGATCACCATCGAAGGGCTCACGGACGTCCCGGCCTCGGGCGGCCAGCGCTCGCGGATCAACCTCGCGGTGGATCTGGCGCTGATGGATCTTGTGGCGATGCGGGAGGGGGTGCGGGTGGATCTGCTGCTGCTGGACGAGGTGCTGGACGGGCTGGACGGCGAGGGCCACCGGCGCGTCGTCGAATTGCTGCGCCACCTGCGCGGCACGCACGGCAGCATCTTTGTGATCGCCCACGACGCCTCGCTGCAGGAGCACTTCGAGCGGGTGGTGACGGTGCGGAAGGAGCGGGGCGGGGCGGAATTGGTGTAGCGCTCAGCGCTGCAGGGACTTCAGCGGCGCAGCGTCCGCCGCCGCATAGCCAGAAGCCCGGTGAGCGCGACGATCACTGCCTGCGCGGCCTGCTGCGGCCCCGGCGCTGTCGCGGCGCAGGCGCAGGCGGCGGGCTCTTCCAGGTCTTTGTCCCCGCCCGCATTGTCTGCGGTCAGCGCGTCGAGCATGCCGGTCGCTGAGAGCAGGCCGTAGCCGTAGTAGTCATCGTGGCCGGAGGCGTCCGGCACCACGAGCGGGGAGGGGACGGCGGTGTCGATCAGCAGGGCGTGGAGCGCCTCAGCGGAGAGGTCAGGGTCGAGGGAGAGCGCCCACCCGGCCAGCCCGCTGGCGACCGGCGCCGCCGCTGAGGTGCCGCCGAAGGTGGTGATCACCGCGCCGCCGGGGGCGATGGTGACGGTGGCGGAGGGCGCGGCCAGCCCGACCGATCCGCCGTAGTTCGTGTAGTTGGTGGGGCGCCCGTAGCTGTCGGTGGCGGAGACGCAGAGCACGTCCGGCAGGCCGGTCAGCTCCCCGTCGTCGAGCGCGCGGTCGTCGTTCCCGGCGGCGAACACCACCAGCGCGCCCAGCCCGCCCCTCGGCTCGGTGGCGGCGCGGTGGATCACCTCAGCGAGCAGATCGGGGACGGGGGTGGGCTCGGTGAAGCCCCAGGAGTTGTTGATGACCGCCGCGTCGGCGGCGATGGCGTGTTCAAAGGCGGCGACGTCGGCGGAGATGCCGCGCCCCGGCCCGTCCCCGAGCAGCTTGATCGGGATCAGGGTGCAGCCGGGGCACATCCCGACGATCCCCGCCCCGTTGTCAGCGCGGGCCAGCACGATGCCGGAGACCGCCGTACCGTGCTCATCGCAGATCGCGTCTGAGCCGTCGGTGCAGAACGCGCCGGGATCGGGGGAGGGGTCGCTGTCGTCCGACCAGGCGTCGTAGGGGTCATCGACCGCCGCCTCCAGATCGGGGTGGTGGATGTCGATCCCGGAGTCGATGACCGCCACGCGGACGCCGGGCGCGCCGAGGGAGACCGTGTAGAGCGCCTCCATCTCCAATTCCTGCAGGTACCACTGGCCGCCGTAGGAGGGATCGTCGAAGTCGCGCCGCTCCCTGGGGATCACCACGTCCGGGAAGGCCAGCACCCCCGCCGCCCGCCAGCGCAGCGCCTCTCCGACCGGGTCGCCGGAGGGCAGGCGCCAGAACGGCCCGCCCAGCCAGCGCGCCTCCGGCGACGGCTGCAGCTCTGAGCGCACGATCACCGCCGGTTCGGTGGCCCAGACGGCCTGCGGGCCGAAGCGGTAGACGCTCCGCCCGTCCTGCTCGCCGACCCGGATCGGCGGGCTGGCTGGATCGAGGCTCAGCGGCGCGGCGGTTGCGCTGGACAGGAAGAGGGCGTGGAGGATCATGCGGAACAGGATAGCCTGTCCGGCAGAGGTGTACATGGTGGCGATGCTGGTGGCGATGCTCGGGGTGCTGGGCTGTTCGGGGGACGGGAAAGACAGCGGGGGTTCGACCGGAGGGACGGACAGCACGGGCGGGGGGACGGAGGTGGAGCCGATCTGCGAGCAGCCCGCCGAGGTGAGCTGCCAGGACGAGATGATCCTGGATCTGTCGCTGCACGACGACAAGGTGAGCGACGGAGCGGTGGAGACCGCCGAGGACGGAGCGGACTTCGTGACCACCGTGGACGCCTCGGGCGGCGGCTACGACCGCTACACGCAGGAGCCCTGGGTCTACATCCGGTTCACTGAGACGGGCGCGGAGCGGGTGGATATCGACGACGAGACCGCCTTCGAGAGCATGGACTGGGACATGTCGCTCCGCCGCTTCATCGTCCGGCTCAACGGCGGCTCCTCCGGGCCGTCCTGCGTGGGCGCGGCGCCGCTGATCCGGCAGAACTACGCGGACATCTCGGAGGTGCCGGACGGGATCCCCTACGCGGTGGACGCCTACTACACGGAGGACTGCACGATCATCAACGACTCCTCCGGCCTGCCGGGCAGCCCGCAGGTGTCGATGAGCGGCTGGTGGGAGTACCCCGGCTGCGTGAAGACGACGATGACGCCGTTCCTGATCCAGCGGGCGGACGGGAAGGTGCTGAAGCTGGTGGTGGAGTCCTACTACGGCGAGAACCAGCTTGAGTGCAACGAGAACGACAGCACGAGGGAGCCGGGCGGCTTCTACATCCTGCGCTGGCGCTTCCTGTGATGCTCTGGCTGCTGCATGTGACGGCGGCGCTGGCGCAGCGCCCGGACGAGGGCGGGCTGTACGCCTTTGACGCTGAGGATCAGCTCCGGCAGCTCGACGGCCCGGCGGGGCTGGTGCGGGTGACCTACAGCATCGAAGGCCCGAACGTCACCGATCTGGACGACGACGACGGGAGCGGCCTGCCGGACTTTCCGGAGCTGGTGGCGTTCCACGCGGAGGCGGTGCTGGAGATGTACGCGGAGCTGGGCTTCCGCGCGCCGATCAGCGAGGAGGAGATCGGGGAGGTGCTCGGCGGGAGCCCGGCCTTTGATTTCTACCTGGTGGACTTCGGCGGGAACGCGGACGGGCAGTTCTCCACGGACGGCTGCGACGGTCAGGTGTGCGGCGGCTTCATGGTGATGGAGAACGATTTTCAGGGCTACGGCTACGCGACGGACGAGGACGGCATCCGCACGCTGACCAGCCACGAGCTGTTCCACGCGGTGCAGGCGGCCTACCGGGCGGGGCAGGAGTCGTGGATCGCGGAGGGGACGGCCACCTGGAGCGAGTACCAGTACGATCCGGGCAGCACCGACTTCTTCCGGCTGTGCGACGCGCTGCTCGACGATCCGGGGCGCTCCATCGATCAGCCGCCTGCAGGGCCGGTCCCGGCCTTCGCCTACGGGACGGCGCTGTTCTGGCAGTTCCTCACTGAGCGGCACGGCCCTGCCGTCATCGTGGCGCTCCAGGAGGCCGAGGACGGGGCGGACGGGCTGGAGGCGGTGGACGTCGCGCTCGCGCAGGCGGGGACGACGTGGGAGGCTGAGTGGCCGCTGTTCGTGAGCTGGAACCTCGGCACCGGCGGCAACCAGGGGAGCCTGGAGAGCTACCCCTTCGCCAACCGCCTCCAGTCGGTCACCGAGGAGCAGCGCGGCGACACCCTCTCAGACGACAACCGGTTCTACCCGCTGGCCGCCACCTACTACACGCTGGATCACCCCGGCGGCCCGCTGTGGTTCGCGACGGCGGACGATCCGTCCGGCCTGCAGTTCTCGCTGTTCCCTGAGGTGGACGGGGGCGTGGCCCCGGCGATCCGGTCGTGGGCGCTGGAGGCGCCGGGCGCGCTGGATCTGGGGGAGGCGGGGGAGATCCCGGCGGGGACGTACAAGTTCATGGGCACCTACCCGCAGCGCGCCGATCAGAGCGTGAAGATCGCGTTCTGCGTCGGGGACGAGGCGGCCATCGCGCCCTGCCTGCCTGTCGCGGACAGCGGGGACAGCGGAGACAGCGGGGAGAGCGGGGAGGGCCCGACCGGCGGCAAGGAGAAGCCGGGCGGGTGCGGCTGCGATCATCCGGGCGGGGCGCCGGGGCTGCTGGCGCTCCCGCTGCTGCTGCTGCTGCGCCGCCGGCGCTCCGTAACGGCGCACGGACCGGCTCAGTAGCTGCCGCCGAGCGCGAGGTACAGCCCGTCGATGCTGCCCGGCGCGATCCCGCTGCCGGAGACGGCGAAGGCATAGCCGAGCCGCAAGTTGAGCCCGGCGGCCCAGCCGACGATGAGGTTGGCGTTCAGCTCGCCGCCGACCCCGACGAGCGGGGCGCCCGCGTCCGCCGTCGGGTCGTCGAAGGCGTTGCCGGCCTCGACGAGCAGGGAGCCGGAGAGCCAGCGGAAGAAGACGGGGAGCGCGCCCATCCCGCGATCGAGGCGGAGCAGCGGGAAGCGGTACTCGCCTGATCCGAGCCAGAACCATTCCCCTGAGGCGGAGTCCGGGTAGAAGCCCCGGAGCGCGCGCCACTCGTCGGGCAGCACATAGACGCCGCCCTCCGACCAGGAGCCGCCGAGCCGGTAGGAGCCGTAGCGGAAGCGGTCGCCGAGGGAGGCGCCGCCCGCGAGGCGCAGGGCGAAGACGTGGTTGTGGAGCCAGGGGGCCGGGCGGTACTCGCGCCACTGGGCGGTGAGCTGGAGCTGATCGAAGGGGACGGTGTTCCCGTCGTCGTCCTCAGTATAGGAGCCGAGGAGGGAGGGCTTGTACTCGGCGCCGGCGGTGAGGACGCGGCCCTTCTCCGGGGAGACGCTGAGCGCGGAGGCGGTGGCGGAGCTGTACGCCCAGCCGACGCCGAGCGAGGAGAAGAAGCCGCGCGTGGGGAGCTGGGGGGTGTACGCCCCTTCGGGGAGGGGGTCGAGGGGCTGGCGGGAGCTGGCCTGGTACCAGGCGGAGAGGGCGGACTTCGTGGTGAGCGGGTAGCTCATGGACAGCCCGGCGCGGACGCGGTGATCCCAGTAGCGGGTGCGCGCGCTCTCCAGGCCGGGGATGCCGGGGCCGGTCGGGTCGGGCGGGTCGATCTGGACGAAGCTGAACGGGGTGACGTAGGTGGAGGCGCTCGCGGAGAGGACGGGGCGCCAGCGGTTGAGGGTGAAGCTTCCGCCGCCGCCGAGGAATTGCGCGTCGGTGCGCCAGGTGGCGTAGGCGTTGTAGCCGATGTGGCGCAGCGGGTCGGAGCCGCCGGTGGAGGCGATGAAGTAGAGCGCGAGGGTGTCGCCGGTGGTGGTGAGGAGGGCGGAGGGCAGCCAGTAGCGCGGGGGGAAGGCGAGGGGCCAGGGGTTGTAGGGGGAGACGGGCCAGCCGTTGATCTGCTCCGGGCGCGGGGGGGGCTTGTCGAAGGGGCCGGGCGGGGTCGGGGGGTGGAGGGGGTCGTAAGGGGCGGGCGCCTCGGCGATGCCCGCCGCCGCCTCCTCTGGTGTAAGCGGCGGCGACCACGGGAGCTGGCCGAGATCCTTCCACTCCGCCGGATCGGTGTCCATCATCGCCACGCGCCCGCCGGGGGTGGTGAAGCCCTCGAAGGCGAGGCGGCGCCCGTCG
>JBEIQZ010000174.1:0-10368 GCA_040376255.1 Alphaproteobacteria bacterium | reverse complement strand
GTTCCGGCACGGCTTTCCCCTCATCCGTCGGCTTCGCCGACACCTTATACCCGTTCCAGGGAGAAGGGACGGCACTCCACTATGGACTGTGACTGATGGACTACAACTGGCTGACACCGAAGGCGCGTGCGATCCACCGTGGAGAGAAGGGCTGGGGAAACATGGTGATCGAGCCGATCCGGGCGGGAGAGCTGGTGGCGGCCTTCGGCGGGTGGATGGTGCCGCGCGCGGTGCTGGAGACGGCGAGCGCCTCCCGCCGCGCCCGCTCGATCCAGGTGGAGGAGGATCTGTTCCTGCTCGGCGGCGAGCCGCTGGAGCCGGGCGAGATGCTCAACCACGCCTGCGATCCGAACAGCGGGCTGTCCGGCTCCTCGATGCTGCTGGCGATGCGTGACATCGCCCCCGGCGAGGAGATCGCCTATGACTACGCCACCTCCGACGGCGGCGACTACGACGAGTTCGACTGCTGCTGCGGCAGCCCGGCGTGCAGGGGTCGCATCACCGGGCGCGACTGGACGATCCCCGCGCTCCAGGCCCGCTACGACGGCTGGTTCTCGCCCTATCTGGCGCGCCGGATCGCAGCCAGCCGACGCAGCGCGTGATCCGGCGGTCGCTTGACCTGTGGGAGCAGACACTTTAGACCGCTGCCATGAGATCTGACCAGGTTGACACAAAAGAGCGCCAGGAGCTGATTTCGAGCCTCCGGCGCCCGCTGCCGGAGATCCCGCCGCGCTACTTTTATGATGATCGCGGCAGCGCGCTCTTTGAGCGGATCACCGGCCTGCCTGAGTACTACCAGACCCGTACAGAGCTGGCGATCCTCGAATCCGCCGCCGACGATATCCTCGCTGTCGCGCGGCCCCGCCGCCTGTGCGAGCTGGGGAGCGGCGCGGGCCGGAAGATCCGGCTGCTGCTGGAGCGGATGGAGGGCGGCACCTGCACGATGCTGGACGTCAACCGCAGCTTCCTCGACGACTCCATCCGGACGCTGAGCGCGGACTTCCCGCAGATCGCCTTCCATGGCGTCGAGGGCGACCTGAACCGCGATCTCGACCGGCTGGGCGCGGGCGGAGAGCGGCTGACGCTGTTCTTCGCCGGGACCATCGGGAACCTCCACCCCGGCGAGCGCCACCGGCTCCTCAGCGGCCTCGCGGCGACGATGGCGCCCACCGACGCGCTGCTGATCGGGGCGGATCTGGTCAAGGACAGCGCGCGGCTGGAGGCGGCCTACAACGACGCGCAGGGCGTGACCGCCGCGTTCAACCTGAACGCGCTGTCCGTGCTGAACGACCGATTCGATGCCGATTTTGTCATAGACGCCTTCGAGCATGTCGCGTTCTACGACCCCGATGCTGCCCGGATCGAGATGCGGCTGCGCGCGCGGACGCCGCAGGACGTCCACCTCAGAGGGCTCGATCTGAAGCTCCGGCTGGAGGCGGGCGACGAGGTGCGGACCGAGATCAGCTGCAAGTTCACCCGCGCCTCGCTGAGCGGAGCCGCCGCCGCCGCCGGACTCACGCTGGAGCGCTGGTACACCGACCCGGAGGGGCTGTTCGCGCTGGCGCTGTTCGTGCGGGCGGCGGCATGAGCGGGCCGGGCGGCGAGCCGAGCGGCGAGCTGGGCGGCGAGCCGGGCGGCGGGCCGGTGGCCGGGCTCATGGCGGAGCTTGAGGCGGCGTTCGCCACATCGGATCTGATCTTCTCGCTGCTGCCTGCGGAGGCGCTGCTGGAGCGGCCCATCGCCCTGCGGCACCCGTTCATCTTCTATCTCGGCCACCTGCCCGCCTTCGCCTGGAACCAGCTCGGGCGCGGCGCGCTGGGGCTGGGACCGATGGACGCGGGCCTTGATGTGCTGTTCGAGCGGGGGATCGACCCGGCGGAGGTCGACATGACGGAGGTCGACCCGGTGTCTCAGGGGCCGGGATCTCAGGCGCGGTGGCCGGAGGCGGCGGAGATCGCAGGCTACCGGGATCGGGTGCGGGCAGCGGTGCGGGCGCTCGCGCCTGAGCTGGCGGCGCGGGGGCAGGCGGGCGGAGACGGGGACGATCCGCTCATCGAGGGCGGGCGGGTGCTGGCGCTGATCCTGGCGCACGAGCTTAGGCACCACGAGACGCTGCTGTACCTGTACCAGGAGCGTCCGCCCGGATCGCTGCGTCCGCCGCCCGGGTTCGCGCCGCGCGGCGGGGACGGGCGGGCGGCAGAGCGGATCGCGATCCCGGCTGGAGAGGCAGTGCTGGGGGCCCGGTGGGAGGACATCCCCTTCGGCTGGGACAACGAGTTCGGACAGGAGCGGCTGCCCGTCCCGGCCTTCTCCATCGACAGCCTGCCGGTGCGGAACCGGGACTGGCTCGACTTCTGGCGGCGGACGGAGGACCCTGCGCTCTGGCCTGCGCCGTGGGTGCGACACGGTAACGGAGGCGGCGCGATCCGCGTCAAGACGGTGGGCGGGCCGGTGCCGTTCGATCTGGCGGCGGGCTGGCCGGCGCAGGTGACGGCGGATCAGGCCGCGATCTACTGCGCTGCCTCCGGGGGACGGCTACCCTCGGAGGCGGAGATCCGGCGGGCCAGAACCGCGACCCCGGACGGCGCGCAGGGCGGGATCTCCCCGGAGCAGGCCCCGGCGCAGGCCCCGGCGCAGGCCCCGGTGAGCGCCGGGTTCGGCCGCTGGTCGCCGGAGCCGGTCGGGAGCGCCCCCGCCGCTGCCAGCCCGTGCGGCGTGGAGGAGCTGACCGGAAACGGCTGGGAGTGGACCGGCACCCCGTTCCGCCCGCTGCGCGGGTTCCGCGCCTGGGCGCGCACCTACCCCGGCTACTCGGCTGACTTTTTCGACGGCGCGCACAACGTGGTCTGCGGCGCCTCCTGGGCCACCGCCCCGCGCCTGCTGCGGCCCTCCTTCCGCAACTGGTACCGGCGGAGCTACCCGTATGTGTTCTCCAGCTTCCGCGTCTGCCGGGAGATCGCATGAGCGGAGAGGCTGCCGATGGCAGCGCAGGCGCCGCACAGATCGCGCAAACGGGCGGGCGGACGCTTCGGATCGACGGGATACACTGGAGCCGGCACCAACTCTCGATGCGCTTCTCTGTGGGCGATCTCCAGTTCAACACCTCCTGCTGGTACCCGACGATCGATCTGGAGGCGCTGGATCGGCGCCTGGGCCGGGACTTCATGGAGCGCGTCCACCTGCACACCGCGCTGTTCGAGGCCAACAAGCTGGTGAGCCTGCGCCCGGATCGGCTCGACCTCGGGCCGTACACCCGCCACCACACCGCCGCCCTGGAGCGCCTCTGGCAGACCGTCCTGAACAAGGTGTGGGGCCAGTGGCGCTATGAGCACGACCTCCCGGGCGAACCCCGCGTGCGCTGGGTGAGCGCACCCTCCCCCTCAGGCGGGCCGATCTTCTGTGACAGAGGAGAGGACGGAACAGGCGCGATCCCGGAGGCGCTGGTCTTCTGCGGCGGCGGCAAGGACAGCCTGGTGATGATGCGGCTGATGGAGCGGGCGGGGCTGCCGTTCTCGGTCTACACCTACACCTCGAACGTCTACGGGCCCGCCGCGCCGCAGGAGCGGCTGCTGGACGGGCTGCTGGCGCGCCTGTCCGGGCATCCGGCGCCGCATCTGCACCACCGGACGCGCGTGCTGGACGACCTCGTGGACGCGCCGGTGCTGGAATTGCACGGACGGGAGTACGGCGTCCGCAGCCTGACCGCCGCAGAGACCCCGGCCTCGGTGTTCGGCGCGCTGCCGGTGGTGCTGGCGGGCGGCTTCCGCCGGATGGTGCTGGGGCATGAGGCGAGCGCGAACCGGGGGAACCTGTGGTGGGCGCGCGGGGGCGAAGAGATCAACCACCAGTGGGGGAAGTCGCTGGAGGCCGAGCGGCTGCTGGCGGACTACCTGAAGGAGGAGCTGATCGCGGATCTGGAGCTGTTCAGCCTGCTGATGCCGCTGCACGATGTTTTGATTTTTGAGCTGCTCCGCCAGGACATCGCGGCGCTCCCGGCGACGCACTCCTGCAACGTGAAGAAGCCGTGGTGCCGCCGCTGCGCCAAGTGCGCCTACGTCTGGCTTAGCTACCGCGCCCACCTGCCCGACCCCGACGTCCGCGCCATCTTCCCGGAAGAGCTGACGGAGATCCCCGAAAACCGGATCCACTTTGAGCAGCTCCTCGGCCTCGCCGCGCACACGCCCTTCGAGTGCGTCGGGCAGGTGGAGGAGGCCCGGCTGGCCCTCGCCCTCTGCGGGCGCCGGGGGCTGCTCGGCCCGGAGGGGCGACGCCTGCTGGATCGGATCGGCCCGCTGGACACCGCCGGGCTGGAGCCGTTCCTCACCCTCCAGCCCGCCCGCCTGCCGCCGGACTTCGACGCCGCCCTGCGCCCCGCCCTCGCCGCCGCCGCCGCGAGCGCCCGCGCCCGGATCATAACATAGCGAGATTTTATACCGGCTCCGGCTGCACCCGAACCGGCGTCACCTTGTATTCAGGGCAGCCGGCCAGCCGATCCAGCACCGGGCTGATCAGGTTGTTTGTCCCGGTCTTTGGCCAGTGGAAGGTGAGGAACACCGTCCCCGGCGCGACCCGGTCGGTGATCTCTGCCGTCGCGTGCGCCGCGCCCCAGGGGCTGCCGACGGTGACCGGCGACCCGCCGGTGAGGCCGAGCTGCGCGGCGTCGGCGGGGTGGATCTCCAGGGCGTCGACCGGGGCCAGCAGCGCGCTCTCTGAGCGCCGGGTCATGGAGCCGCAGTTGTAGTGTTCGAGGACGCGCCCGGTGATGAGCGTGAGCGGGTAGCCGGGGTGGCGGCCCGGCCCGGCGAGCGAGGGCGACGGCATGAACGGGATCTCCGCGAACTGCGCCCTGCCGATCGGGAAGCTCCCGGTGTGGAGGCGGGGGGTGCCGGGGTGATCGGCGGCGGGGACCGGCCACTGCAGGCCGTCCTGCCCCAGCCGGTCATAGCTGACCCCGGCGAAGGCCGGGTTGACGCGGGCGATCTCCTCCATGATCTCTGAGGGGTGCTGGAAGTGCTGCGGCAGGCCGGTGGCCTCCATCAGCGCGCACAGGACGCGCCAGTCCTCCCGCGCGCCGGGCGCCCCCTCCGCCCCGGCCAGTGGTTCCATCGCCTTCCGCACCCGCTGGACGCGGCGCTCGCCGTTGGTGAACGTGCCGTCCTTCTCCAGAAAACCCGCGCCGGGCAGCACGACGTGGGCGCGCTTCGCCGTCTCGGTGAGGAACAATTCCTGCACCACCACCAGCTCCAGCGCCTCCAGCGCCCCGTCAACGTGGCTGGCCGGATCGGTCTGCACGACGTCCTCCCCGAGGATGAACAGCCCCCGGAGGCTGCCCGCCCGCGCCGCCGCGTACATCTCCGGGATCGTCATCCCCTGCTTCATCGGCGGCGGGCGCCCCCACACCGCTTTGAAGCGCGCCCGGACGGCGGGATCGCGCGGATCGGCGTAGCCGGTCAGCAGATCGGGCTGGCAGCCCATGTCGGCGGCGCCCTGGACGTTGTTCTGGCCCCGCAGCGGGTTGACCCCGGCGCCCTCGCGGCCCACCGCCCCGGCGAGGAGCGCGAGGTTGCAGAGCAGCATCACCGCCTCGCTGCCCTGCATATGCTCGGTGACGCCGAGCCCGTGCGTCTGCATGGGGCGCGCCGCGCCCGCGTAGAGCTGCGCCGCTGACCAGACGAGGCGCGCGGGGACGCCGGTGATCGGCTCGGTCGTCTCGGGGGAAAAGTCGTTGAGGAAGGAGGCGTAATCCGCGTATCCCTCTGTCCGGGCCGCCACGAACGCCGACGAGACCAGCCCGAGCCGCACGACGGCGTGGGCGAGGCTGTTGAGCAGCGGCACGTTGGTGCCGGGGCGGAGCTGCAGGTGGACGTCGGCGATGGCGGCCAGATCGGTGCGGCGCGGGTCGATCACGATCAGGGAGGCACCCCGGAGCGCCTGCTGCCGGATGCGCGCCCCGGTGACCAGGTGGGCGTCGGTGCTGTTGGAGCCGACGACGAGCAGGCAGTCCGCCCGCTCGATGTCCTCCAGCGGGTTCGTCGCCGCCCCCGTCCCGAACACCCGCCGCATCCCCGCCGCCGTCGGCGCGTGGCAGACCCGCGCGCAGCAGTCGACGTTGTTCGTCGAGAGCCCCGCCCGCATCCACTTCTGGAGCAGGTAGTTCTCCTCGTTGGTGCAGCGGCTGGAGGAGAGCGCCGCCACCTGCCCCGGCATCCTGAGAAAACCCTCCGCGACGTACCGGATCGCCTCCTCCCAGGAGGCCGGCTCCAGCACGCCGCCGCGCCGGATCAGCGGCGTGGTCAGCCGCTCCGGGTGGCGCGAGAAGGCGTGGGCGTAGCGCCCCTTCACGCAGACGTGCGCGCGGTTCACCGCGCCCGGCGCCCCGTCGATCCAGCGCACCCGGTCGTCCGCGCCCACCCGCACCGTGAGCTGACACCCCACCCCGCAGTAGCCGCAGGTCGTCTGCACCTCGCGCGCCTCCGGGATCGGGGCGGCCCGCTCCCGGTCGCGGTCGGTGATCGCGCCCGACGGGCAGATCTGCACGCAGGCCCCGCAGGCGACGCAGTCTGTCTCGGCGAAGGGGACGCCCCCCCAGGACAGCCGCGTCTCAGCCCCGCGCCCGGTGAAGCTGAACACGCCCTGCCCCTGGATGCCGTCGCAGGCGCGCTCGCAGAGCCGGCAGCCGACTCATGCCTCCGGCAGCAGGCGCAGGTACGGGTGGGAGGCGTCGCGGGCCGGAGCAGTGATCTTTGGCGCGATCCCCGGAGCAGCGCCCGCCGAAGCAGCGCCCGCCGGAGCAGCGCCCGCCGCGCCGTACCGCTCCCCGGTCACCCCCCAGATCCTGAGCCAGTCCGCCGCCGACCCGCCCGGCGCGGCCTCGGCGCGCATCAGCTCCCCCAGATCGCGCCGGTAGGCCCGGAGGCGATCCGTGTCGGTAAGGACGCGCTGGCCGGGCCGGGCGGGCGCGGTGCAGGCCGGGACGTGGCGCCCGTCCGCCTCGACGATGCAG
The DNA here is from genome assembly GCA_040376255.1 of Alphaproteobacteria bacterium. Lineage (GTDB taxonomy): Bacteria > Myxococcota_A > UBA796 > UBA796 > SXON01 > JBEIQZ01. Next base: position 3,365 of record JBEIQZ010000174.1, on the reverse strand, counting down.
GTCCGGCAGTGGCCGCCTGAGCGGACGCGATCGCTGTGGCAGAGGTGCGGCACCGGCGCCCCGGCGGCAGCGCAGGCGTCGAGGAGCGTCCCGGCCGCCGGGACCGGAACGCCGTTGATGGTGAGGGTGGCGTCCGGTGCGGCGCCTGCTGCGGTGCCTGCTGCGGCGCCTGTTGCCGCGCCTGCTGCGGTGCCTGTTGCGATGATCGCTTCGTTCATGGCATCTCCCCAGGGAAGGCGTCGAGGAGATCGCGGATCGGGCGCGGCACGCTCTGGCCGAAGCCGCAGAGGCTCCCCATCTCCAGGGTGTCGAGCAGGCGCCGGAGCGCGTCGGCGCTCTTCATGCGGCTGAGCTGGGCGGTGCCGATCCGGCAGGGGGCGCAATTCCCGCAGCTCTCCCCGGCGGCGAAGCTGTAGAGGTGCGCGGCGAGATCCCGCGCGGTCGTGCGCTGATCCAGCACCACGATCCCGCCGTGGCCCAGCCCCGGCAGCGCCTCATAGGAGAGCGCCTGATCGAAGCGCTCCGCCGGGATCACCGTCCCCATCGGCCCCCCGACGAGCGCCATCTTCCACACCGACCCCGGCGCAGGCCCGCCGCCGCCCTGCTCCAGCAGCGCCCGCAGGCTGATCCCGAGCGGCGCCTCGACCGCCCCCGGCCGCGCGACCGCCCCCGACAGCGAGAACGCCTTGGTCTCAGGCCGCCGCCCCGTCCGCAGGAGCCACGGGATCACCGCCAGCGTCTCCACGTTCTGCACCACCGTCGGCATCCCGTACAGCCCGCGCTCCGCAGGCCAGGGCGGCTTCGGGGCCGCCTCCCCGCGCTCCCCCTCGATGGTCCGCAGCAGCGCCGTCTCCTCGCCGCACACGTAGGAGCCCGCGCCCGACCACACCCGCACCCGCAGCCCCTGCCGCAGCAGCCCGGACGCCGAAGCCGCGACGATCGCCGCCCGCACCCGCGCCGCCGCGTACGGGTACTCGGCCCGGATGAACACGATCCCCTCCGTCGCCCCTATCGCCGCCGCGCAGGCGTCCAGCCCGCCCAGCACCGCCTCCGGCGCCCGCTCCAGCAGCAGCCGATCCACAAAGGATCCAGGATCCCCCTCGTCCCCGTTCACCACTACATACTTCCGCGCCCCGACCGCCCGCGCCGCCGCCCGCCACTTCGCCCCGGTCGGGTAGGCCGCCCCGCCCCGCCCGCGCAGGCCCGACGCCTCGACCCGCTCCAGGATCTGCTCCGGAGACAGCCTGTCCCGCGAACTTGCACCGCCCCGCGACCCCGCCCCTCCACGCGACCCCGCCCCGCCATTCGACCCCGCCCCGCCATTCGACCCCGCCCCGCCCTCCGCGAGCCAGGAGAACACCACCGGCTCCACGGCCAGCGAGATCGCCGGGATCGGGTGGGGCGCGTCGTCGATCACCGCCCCCGTGGCGGCCGGCGCCTCATAGCAGCGCCCCAGGCACCGCACCGGCGCCGCGCCCGCCGGGAACGGCACCCCCGCCCCGCGCGCCGACCAGCAGGCCGTCCCCGTGCAGGCATGCGGGCGGGCGTCCTTTTTGGGCAGCAGATCATAGAACGACGCGATCCCCTCCACCCGGCCCTCCGGCATGCCGCGCCGCGCCGCGATCTCCGGCAGCTCGATCCGCTCCAGCAGATCCGTCAGCACGCTCCCCTCCGGCCCCCGCGCGCCGTCCCGGATCAGCGCCACCCGGCGCGCCCGCTCCTGTGCCTCGTTCATTCTGTGTCCTCAGAGCCGGGCGGGGCGGTCGGTTGTCCGGTCATGCAGGCGCGCTCCAGTCAGTTCGCCCTGGAGCGAGCAAGAAGCGTGCCATGCTGCGCCGCTCCTGAAGGGCGCTTTTCTGCAAGGATCGGGCGCTTCTTCACACATGCGCCTCAGTCATGTGTTTGATGACACATGTTTGATGACACATTCTTGATGACACATTCTTGATGACACATCCTTGATGGCGCCCCGCGCGGATTTCACGGTCCACGGCAAGCCGTGGCCCTGTGTCACCCCACGCCGATCCCCGGCACCCTGCTCCGCACCGGACCCGACAGCGCCAGCAATTCCAGCCGCTCCACCGGCTCCCCCGCCACGGCGTCCGCCCCCCCCGCCTCCAGGCACAGCCACAGCCGCGCGACCACCCACCCCGGCCCCCGCACCGCCACCGCCGCCGGAGGCGCCGAACGCGCTCGCATCACGTTGAAGTCCAGCACCGGCCCCCCCGACAGGCGGCAGGACCACCCGTCCTCCCCGTGGAAGGCGAAGGGCCGCCCCGCCGGCTGGCGCCCCTCCGGCCCCCGCAGCTCCACCTCCAGCCCGTCCGCGCGCTGCAGCACGAACCCCGCCCCCTCCACCACCAGGATCACCCGATCCACCCCCGGGAACCGCGAGAACGGCCCCGGCGCCCGCACCTCCGCCAGCGACAGCCGCAGCCCCCAGCCCTCCGGCCCCTCCCCCTCCCGCCAGATCTCGTGCGTCACCCCGCCGCCGTTCTTCCACGGCATCGTCCGCCACGCCGCCCTCGGCACCCGCGCGATGATCCGCCCCTCCATGTCGCCCTCCTCTATGCCGCCCTCCTCCATGCCGCCCTCCTCCGGAGCGCTATCCCGGCGCCGTCAGCAGCACCATCGGGAGCGCTGCCTGAAGCAGCAGGAGGCAGAAATAGAAACAATTTTTTGAGAAAAATTCAACCCGGTGGGCGCTCCGGCAGCCTGCACCGGTCACAGGCGGCGATGGCGCGGTGAGGAAGCGGTGAGGAGGGGACGCAGGGGGCGGGACGGGGCGCCGACAGGGGGTGCAGGAGGGGGGAGTCAGGGGGCTCAGACAGGCCGATGTCCGCTGGAGCCGCACCGGGGGGTTGAGACCAGACTCACCGATGGCCATTGGCGGGCCGCCAGAGGCCCAAGGAGGCGCGGGAAGGGTCGCTGGGTGGGGGTGACCGCCCCCCCATGCTCTACGGAGCGCTGGCGGGCCGATACGGGCCGATCCGCTGCGGGGGGGTCTGTCGGGGGTGCGGCGACCCTGTCCGGGAGCTCCGGCGGGCCGCGCACACCCCCCGGCCGGATCGGCTGAGCGTTCAACCGGGGGGCCGATCGGTCATCGGAGGGCGGGAGCGTGTGGCGTCAGAGCGTCAGCGGCGACGCCACGCGCGCCCTACTTACTACTAGCGTAGCGTAGCGTTGGAAATTTTTCGGCCAAAACGGACGTTGGTCGGTGATCGCGGTTTTGAATAGGGGGGGGGCTATTGGGGTAATAGGGGGGGGGCTATTGGGGTAATAGGGGGGGGGCTATTATCTGGTATGGTGTACTGATAATCAGTTCAGATTAATATGAATAACAGGCATAGAACCTGAATCGCAAT
>JBEIQZ010000775.1:0-2022 GCA_040376255.1 Alphaproteobacteria bacterium | reverse complement strand
GTCCCCGAAAAACTCCCCCCGTAGGTGAACGTCCCGCTGAGCTGATCGCCGTAGAACACCAGGTGCGCCGTGTAGTCGAACTGGTGCGTGTTGTTGCTGAGCGTCACGCCCTCGCCGTCCGTCCGGGAGGCTGCGTAGTCGTCCTTGATCGCGATGTCGAAGACATTGCAGTTGTCCTCGGTCATCGTCATCGACCCCACCATCTCCACCGCCTCATAGGGCTTCTCCTCCCCCGGCGTGTCGCTCGACTCCAGCACGTCCGTCATCGCGATGGCCACCCCGTTCGATGACGACTGATAGGTCAGCTTCCACTTCGTCCAGCCGTTGATGAACAGCTCCTCCGTCGGGTAGCCCTCCGAGATCGTAAGCGGGCTGCCCACCCCCTCCATCGGCGAATTCCCCACCTGATGCCACACCGCCCAGGTGCCGTTCATCCGATCCAGATCCTCGCAGTCCGCATCGCAGCCCAGCAGCCCCAGCACCAGCAACATCGCGCCCATCGCTCCTCCCGCTCTCCCCCTCATAGCACACCTCCCCCTCTGAATTCCACCCCGCCCCGGTATCCTCCCGGTATCCTCCACATCTTTCTCCCCTCCTGCCTGCCGCCTGACCCTTCCCTCTCCCCCCTCCCCGGCGCATACTGCCCCCATGCCCGCACTGTTCCCGCAGCTCATCGCTGATCTCTGTACGCGCTGCCACCGGTGCGAGGTGGCCTGCGTGGAGGTGAGGTACGGGGCGCCTTTGGGGGGCGGGACGTATGACAGCGATGATCCGTTCGTGCTGGAGCACCGGAGGTTGGCGGTGCGGGAGGCGGGCGGGCTGCGGCTGGAGGTCTGTACGAGCTGCCCGGAGCGCCCCTGCCTGCCGACCTGCCCGCACCACGCGCTGCTCCGCTGGCCGGACGGGCGGATCGAGCTGCGGGAGGATCGGTGTACCGGGTGCGGGCGCTGCATCTCCGCCTGCCCGGTGCGCGGGCTCCGGCGGGCCACCGACCTGAGCCTCGCGCTGAAGTGCGACGGGTGCGCGCCGCTCGGACGCGCGCCAGCCTGTGTGGAGGTCTGCCCCTCCGGGGCGCTGATCCTCCATGAAGGCTCGCTGCCGCTGCCTTGAACTCAGCAGGGCAGTCGGGAGGGCAGCCCGGCGCTTGCCCCCGCTCCCGCCTCCTCTTATGAGACGCCATCCGAGGGTTGACCGATGGCCTCCAACATTGAGCTGCGCTGCTTCACCTATATCGACATCCTCCAGCCCCAGACCGCCGCCTTCATCGCGACCGTCTCGCGCGGCTACATGCCCCTGCGCGGCAAGGCCTCCGTCTTCTTCGAGGTCGCCCCCGGCATGGACATCAACGTCGTCACCGACATCGCCCTCAAAAACACCTCCTGCACCCCCGGTATGCAGGTCGTCGAGCGCCAGTTCGGCTGCCTGGAGCTCCACTCCTACGATCAGGGACAGGTCCGCGCCGCCGGAGACATCGTCCTCTCCACCCTCAACATCAAAGAGCAGGACCGCCTCCGCCCCCGCCTCGTCTCCGCCCAGACCATCACCGGCATCACCGGCTACCACTCCATGATCGTCAACCGCTTCCGCCACGGGAACGTCATCGACGAGGGCGACACCCTCTACGTCCTCGAAGTCCACCCCGCCGGTTATGCCCTGATCGCCGCCAATGAGGCCGAAAAAGCCGCCGAGATCGACATCCTGGAGATTGTCTCCTTCGGCGCCTTCGGCCGCCTCTACCTCGGCGGCAAAGAAGAAGAGATCGCCCAGGCCGCCCGCGCGGCTATCGCGGTCCTCGAATCCATCGACGGACGCGACAACGTCGGCCCTGGGGCCAGCTTTTATTAGCGGGGGTTACCCCCCGCACCGGTCTCTGTTTTTTGCGGGGGTTACCCCCCGCACCGGCACTGCGCTGCGCTGGTGCCTCCCCCCGCACGCACTGGCGCGCGACGGCTGGCCCGTGCCGGGGGTGAATGCAGCGGACGGTAGTATCTGTGATGTCGGGGGCTCTTTTGGTTTTACGTC
>JBEIQZ010000482.1:0-4840 GCA_040376255.1 Alphaproteobacteria bacterium | reverse complement strand
TGTACAACTCCATCGTGGAGAACAACATCAGCGCCTACGCCCTCTACGGCTCCGGCGCCCGGACGTTCAACTACGATAACGTGTACAACGCCACCGGCTACGGCTACGGCGGCAGCATCACCGCCGGCAGCAACAGCATCAGCAGCGGCAGCAACTTCGTCTCGGTCACCTGCGACGGCTCGGCGGGGAACGACAACTTCTCGCTGCGCTCCGGCTCTGCCTCCATCAACGCGGGCGATCCGTCCGGCGCCTTCAACGACACCGACGGCAGCCGCAACGACATGGGTCCCCAGGGCGGCCCCGAGGGCGGCTGGAACTGAGCGGCTGGAGATGAGCGGCTGGCAGGGGCTCAGATGAGCGGGCTGGCCGGGGCGCTGCCGGTGCTGGTGGCGCTCCGGCTGGATCTGGAGGCGTCGGGGGGGGCGGACGGGTCTGCGCAGGCGCGCCCGGCTGAGCTGCAGGCTGATCAGCAAGCTCAACTGCAGGCTGAGCTGCGCGAAAATCTCCCGGCGTGGCAGGCGCGGGTGGCGGCGGCGCAGTCGGCGGCGCTCGCCTGCGGCGGCGTCCCTGAGTCGGCGCTGCTGCGGCGCTACGAGAACCTGCCGCTGCTGTCGCTCCCGGCGGCGGCGGCGGCGCAGCTCGCTGGCTGTCCGCAGGTGCGGGCGGTGGGGCCGGACATCGCGCTCCAGCCGCAGACGGCGCAGAGCGTCCCGCTGGTGGCGGCGGATCAGTGGCAGGCGCTCGGCTGGACAGGGCAGGGCGGCGCGGTGGCGGTGCTGGACTCCGGGGTGCGGTGGAGCGAGCCGCAGCTCGGCGGCTGCCTCGGCGCGGGCTGCCGGGTGGTGGGCGAGGACGTGGCGGACGGGGACGATGACCCCGATGACTGCACCGGCCACGGGACCAACGTGGCGGCGATCATCGCCGGGACGCGCGGGATGGCGCCGGGCGCTACCATCGTCGCGATCAAGGTGTTCCCGGATCGGGACTGCTACAACGCCGATATCTCCACGATCGCCGCCGGGCTGGATCGGGTCGTCGCCCTGCGCGCGCGCTACAACATCCTCGCCGTCAACATGAGCCTCGGCGGCAGCCAGCTCTATGACCGCGCCTGTGACGGGGCGGTCGCGCCGGAGTCCGCCTACAACGCCGCGCTGGAGACCGTCGCCGCCGCCGGGATCGCGGTGATCGTCTCCGCCGGGAACAACGGCGACCCCGGGCGCGTCAGCTACCCTGCCTGCTGGTCGGGGAGCTTCGCCGTCACCGCCGTCTATGACAGCGACGTCGGGGACATCGCCTGGCTGAACTGCGCCGATGATCGGACCGCCGCAGACCGGATCGTCTGCTTCAGCAACGGCGGCCCGATGGTCGATATGGCCGCGCCGGGCGCGCTGATCGCGGCGGGCGGCGAGGAGATGGGCGGCACCTCGCAGGCCGCGCCCCATGTCAGCGGCGCGCTGCTGCTGATGGCGGAGGCGGCGCGCGGGGCGGGCGGGGCGGAGGCCGATCCGCAGGATCTCCTCTCCCGGCTCCAGCGGGCCGGGGCGCCGATCACCGACCGGCGCGGCGCGCAGGAGCAGGTCTATCCCCGGCTCGATCTGGCGCCGCTGCTGCCTGCGGGCGGCCCGGATGACGACCACCGTGACAGCCGCGCCGACAGCGTTGACGGCGCCGACGCCGGGAAGGCGCCTGCGGCCTGCGGCTGCTCGGCGACCGGGCCGGAGCAGCCCTGGCTGGCGCCCGCTCTCGCCGGGATGGCGATGGGGCTGGCGGGGTGGACGGTGCGGCGGGCGCGCAGATCGGATAGCGGTCTCTGACAACGGGTGTGGGATGCAGCGACGGATCTGGTCACTCGAAGGGAACCGGCAGCGCCTCGACGGGGGGGCGATGTTCGGGAACGCGCCGAAGACGCTGTGGGAGCGCTGGGCGACGCCGGACGAGCGAAACCGCATCGAGCTGGCCTGCCGGTGCCTGCTGGTACAGGACGGGAGCCGCTGGCTGCTGTTCGAGGCCGGGATCGGCGCCTTCTTCGATCCGATGTACCGCGATCGCTACGGCATCGCCGAAGAGCACCACGTGCTGCTGGAGTCGCTGGCGGCGGTGGGCCTCACCGACCGGGACATCTCGGCGGTCGTGCTGTCCCACCTGCATTTTGACCACTGCGGCGGCGTCCTCTCGGCCTGGGAGGAAGGGCGGATGCCCTCGCTGCTGTTCCCGAACGCCGCCTTCGTCGTGAGCCGCGACGCCTGGGATCGCGCCCGGAACCCCCACCCGCGCGACCGCGCCAGCTTCATCCCGCACCTCAACCGGCTGCTGGAGGAGTCCGGACGCCTGGAGGTCGTCGACAGCGATCAGAGCAGCACCCTCGGCGCCGACTACCGGCTCCACCTCTCCGACGGCCACACGCCCGGCCTGATGCTCACCGAGATCCCCGGTCGCGACGGCCCGGTGGTCTTCGGCTCCGATCTCATCCCCGGCCGCGCCTGGGTCCACACCTCGATCTCCATGGGCTACGACCGCTTCCCTGAGCTGCTCCTGGACGAGAAGCGCGCCCTCCTCGATCAGATCATCCCGCGCAACGGTCGCATCTTCTTCACCCATGACTCCGAGTGGGCGATGGCCCGCGTCACCCGCGACGACAAGGGCCGCTATGGCTCCGTCGCCGGCGCCTCCCACCTCTCCGGCGTGATCGCCTGATGCCGCAGGCCGATCGCGTCCTGCAGGAGCTCGGGCGCATCGGGAGCTTCTACCCGATCCTCCGCCGGATCGGGGATCGGCTCGCCGTCGACCGCCCCTTCGAGGGCCGCACCGTCGCGCTCCACCTCCACCTCACCACGCTCACCGCCGCGCTCGTCCAGGAATTGATCCTCGGCGGCGGGCGCTGGATCCTCTCCGCCGCCAACCCCGCCACCACCGATCCCGGCGTCGTCGAGCTGCTCCGCGACCGGGACATCACCGTCTGGTCGGGCCGCTCCACCTCGGACGGCCTGGAGGAGACCCTCAACGCCGCCCCCGACCTGTTCGCCGACGTCGGCTTCGCCCTCGGGGCCGCGCTCCAGCGCCGCCAGCCGCCCGGCGCCCGCCCCGCCGTCGCCGGGGTCGAGATCAGCCGCTCCGGCGTCAACCGCCTCCGGACCCTCGATCTCGCCTCCCCGCTCGCCTTCCCCGTCGTCAACATCGACGGCGGACAGCTCAAGCCCGCCATCGAGTGCCGCCACGGCGTCGGTGAAGGGCTCTGGCAGGCGTTCACCGCGCTCACCGGCGTCCACCTCGCCGGGCGACGCGTCTCCGTCGTCGGCTACGGCGCTGTCGGAACGGGCGTGGCCGCCTACGCCCGCGCCGCCGGCGCCTCAGTCACCGTCATCGACCGCGACCCCATCCGCCAGCTCATCGCCCAGTACGACGGCCACCGCACCTCCGGCACCGGGCGCGACGCCCTCCCCGAAGCCTTCGCCGACGCCCGCATCGTCGTCACCGCCACCGGCAGCCGCCACGCCCTCAGCCTCGATGACATCCGCCACCTCCCCGACGGCGCCATCCTCCTCAACGCCGGTCACCACAACGACGAGATCGATGTCCTCGGCCTCACCCGCGACGCCCAGGAGGTCGATCAGGTCGGCACCCACCTCCACCGCTACCGCGTCAATGGCCGCTGGCGCTCAGTGCTCGCCGCCGGAAACCCGCTCAACATCGTCCTCAACAGCGGCTCCCAGGAGCCCGTCCTCCTCCACTTCACCGTCCTCGCGCTCACCCTCGACTGGCTCTCCCGCCAGCAGCTCGCGCCGGGAGAGCACCGCGTCCCGCTGCACATCGAGCAGGAGGCGGCCCGCTTTGCGTTACAGGTAAGGTGAGGTTTTTTGAAGGGGGGAGATATGCGGTCTGGGAGGCACGGAGGCACGGAGGGCACAGAGGAAAGGCAGAAGGCGGGAGAGGGTGAGGAGGAACGGAGGCTGGTGGAGGCGTGGGAGGCGCTGAGGGGGGGGGAGGAGGAGCGGTGTATCCAGCTTGGCGTCGGGCTGGATACGCCGGAGCTGCGGAAGGCGCGGCCCGGGCTGGTGGGGCGGGCGCTCGCGTTCGCGGCGCAGGCGGCGCTCCGGAGGGGTGAGGCAGGGCGGGCGCACGGGTGGCTGCTCGACGCGATCCGGCTGGCGAAGGCGGCAGGAGAGGTCGAGGCGCTCCCGGCGCTGCGGACGCTCCACGGGGAGGCCTCAGCGCAGCTCGCGGCGCTCCAGGCAGCGGAGGAGCAGCGGCGTCAGGATCAGGCGCTGATGCAGGTGCCGCTGGAGGAGATCCTGGCAGAGCCGGAGCCGGGGGCGCGGGTGGATCGGCTGATCCGCCAGGCCGGGGCGCTCGCCGACGCGGGGCGGGCGGCCGAGGCCGCAGCGCGGGCGGAGATCGCGGTCGGGCAGGCTGCGGATCTGCGGGGCAGGGTCATCGGGCTGCTGCTGCTGGCGCGGGTCAGCGAGGGGGCGGCGCAGGAGGCGCATGTGCTGGCGGCGTGGCGGATGGCCGACGCGGAGGATGACCAGAACCTGATCGCTTTTGCGGCGCGGGCGGCGAAGATGATCGGGGTGGAGATCCCGACACCGGGGTTTTGAGTGGGTTTCTTATTCCGGGGGCTGGCCCCCGGGCCCCCACCGGGAACCGCCGGTTCCCGGACTCTCCGGGGCAAAAGGGGGCTGTGCGCCCCCTCCTGCCGACCTCCCGCAGTCGGCGGGGGAAATTCCGGTCACGCGCCTGAGTCGCGTGACCTCCATGACCCCCTCACGCCGGGCCTTGACGGCCCGACTCCGGGGGCGGGCGCGTTCGCTTTCGCCCTTGCCGGGCGAAGCCTGCGGCCCGC
>JBEIQZ010000706.1:0-2503 GCA_040376255.1 Alphaproteobacteria bacterium | reverse complement strand
GGCTGCCGGAGGGATGGTCAGATCCGGGAGGCTGGATCTGCTCGACGACCGGGATCTACCAACAGAAGGACACACCGGAGGGGCCGGTGCTGGCGCGGGTGACGCAGCGCCCCCTGTGGATCGGGCGGCGGTGGGCGGACATCGACAGCGGCGCGTGGACAGTGGATGTCCAGTGGCCGGAGGGATCGGCCATCGTGAGCCGACAGGCAGCGGTGGACAGCCGGAGTTTGGTAGAGCTGGCAGGGCGCGGGGCGCCGGTCGGGTCATCCTCGGCGCGGGCGGCAGCGGCGTGGCTGGAGGTGAGCGAGCAGCACAACGCCGGGATCGTGCCGGTGGAGGTCGCAATCAGCCGCCTGGGCTGGACAGAGGCGGGCGGGGTGCGGGCGCTCCAGACATCGGAGGGGCCGCACATGCTGAGGGCGGAGGAGGGACACGCGCAGACGGCGCGGGCGGTCGGGACGGCCGGGTCGCGGGCTCAGTGGCTTTCGATGGCGACGGAGGTCAACCGCTCGCCGGTCGCGGCGATCATGCTCGCGGCCTCGGTCGCCTCGGTCATGCTGGAGGCAACGGGGGCGTCGCCCTTCGTCGTGGATCTCCACGGGCTGACGAGCCAGGGAAAGACGACCGCGCTCAGGTGGGCGGCGTCGGCATGGGCCGATCCGGGGGACGGCGCCGCCTACATCCTGCCCTGGTCTGCAACGCTGGCGGCTATCGAGGGGCGCGCGGGGTTTCTGCGGCACCTCCCGCTGCTGCTCGACGACACAAAGAAGGTCGCATCGGTTGACCGCCCGAAGATCGCCGGGGTGGTGTACCAGTGGGGATCGGGGCAGGGGAAGGCGCGCGGTAACACACATGGGGTGCGGGAGGTCGTGACATGGCGATCCATCCTGCTCAGCACTGGAGAGGCGCCGCTGACCCGGCTCGCCGGAGAACATGCGGGCCTGCGCCTCCGGGTGCTGCCGATTGACGCGCAGCCCTTCCCGGCGGGCGCGGCGGCGGTGTCGCTGATCGACGGACTGCTGGAGTGGGGTCATGCCGGGCCGTTGGTCGCCGCCTGGACAGCGCAGAACTGGATGGGGCTGCGCGCCAGATGGGAACTGCTGCGGGATGAAGTGCAGACGCAGATGGGCGATGAAAGTCCAGGGGGCGGGCGACTGGCGCAATACATCGCCTCGATCTGGCTGGCAGTCGAGGCGCTTGTGGCGGTCGGGGTGCCGATGCCCGCATTGCCTGAGGTGGAGGCGCTGCTGATCCGGGCTGGACAGCAGGCGGTACAATCCGCCGACCTCGCCTCAGAGGCATGGGATCGGGTGGGGACGTGGCTGGCGACGCAGCGCGGGCGCCTCGTCGGCGCGGTCTATCGGCTGGAGTCGGCGCCTCCTCCGCACGCCGGATGGATCGGGCGCGTCGTCGGGCCAGGGGATGTGGCGGTCGCACCGGCAGCTCTGGAGGATGAGCTTCGGCGACAGGGGTACGATCCGGAGGAGATGATCCCGCAGTGGGCGGCGCGGAAGCTGCTGAAGATGGACGGCGCCAAGATGAAGGTCAACACCCGGTTCGAGGGGATCGGCGTTCGGATGTACCGCTTGAAACTCGCTGATTGGGTTGAAGTGGAGGAGCTGCGCCAGCCGGAGCCGCCGCCGGGGGACGGGTATCAATGCTGGTAGACCGGCGGGAACAGACCGGATGAGAGAAGGGCCGCCAGTGTGCGGCCCTTCTCCGTTACCTGCCTTTGAGGCTTGCAATCGGTGAAAACAGGCCCAATCCGGGGGCGCGTTACCCGCTGTTACCCATCCGGGTAACAGGGTTACAGGCATTGAACCTTAATAATATCGGAATGTTACCCATTCCTCATATAGACCCCCCATACCTACGCTGGAGATTAAAAATATTATTTCGGGGTGGAGGCCGGAATCATATTTTTTTATCGGCCTCCCCCACGAACCCTCTATATGGGTAACGGGTAACATTCAGAGTATATACAGGTTCAATGAAGCATATGCTGTTACCCAGCTGGGTAACATGGGTCAGTCAGAATCAGGATATTGCAGGTTCAATCAGTGTAACCGTGTTACCCGGTTCCAGCGAGTCCGGGTAACGCCGTGCGCCGGAGCAGCGCAGTCAGACCCGCTGGGGGAGGGTGTGGCGCCTATGCCCGCCCACCGCCACGAGCTCCGGCGCCAGCCCGTGCGCACAACCGCCACGGCCCGCCACGGGCTGCACCAGCGCCTCGACGACCGGCCCCGCCACCGGCTCCACCAGGCGCCCTTGCCTGCCCGGACTTGACTGATCCCGACCGCCACCGCCACGGGCTGCATCGTCGAGGTGTGCGCAAAACAACCCCCTTTTACTCACCATTCTGAACCCCGGTTCTGCTCCCCATTTCAGCCTCTTCAGCAGACCGAGGTTTTGCGCCCCGCGCTCCAGCGCCCGCGCCACACGCACCGTCTTGCCTACCGGTGATCCGTGCCGTATGTTTTCTACGGTAGATTTCTACCCGAGG
>JBEIQZ010000417.1:0-5649 GCA_040376255.1 Alphaproteobacteria bacterium | reverse complement strand
GGGGCGGCTTCACCTCGGCGGGGAACCAGGAGGAGCAGGCGGACAGCCCACAGAGGGCGAACCCTGACAGCGCGATACCGGTCATCCGTTGCGTCTTCATCACTGACCTCCTCTCTCGTTCTTGATATTCTCCTGGCGCGCGCCCTTCTCGGCGTCGCCCTCGGCCTTGCGGCGGTGCTCGCGCATGAGGTCTTTTACCACCTCGATGACGCTGCCATCGACGATGTAGACCTCCGGGTACTCGGCGACGCGGGCGTAGTAGCGGTCGTACTGCTCGCTGCCGGAGGAGCGCTCGCCGGGGCCGCTGGGCGGCGGGGTGCGGGTGCCGGGGCTGGCCTCCTTGCCGATGAGCAGGGTGCGCTGGCCCCCGGAGCCGCTGATCACCAGCGTCACGACCGGCGCGTCGAACCCCCGGGCGGCGTCTGCGCCGCCGGCAGAGACGAATTCCTCGGCGGTGATCCCGCTGCCGCGCATGGCGACGCGCTCGGGGGTGCTGCCGGGGACGAGGACGCCGTCCTCCCACTGCCACTGATCGGCGGCCATGCGGACGGTGACGGTGCCGTTGAGGTCGGCGTCCTTGCCGGCGCCGTGGAAGGTGGCGGTGACCTGCTGGACGGTGTTGGCCTCCATCCGGGTGAACTGCATCAGCCGGAAGTCCTCCACCGGCGAGAGGTAGTCCTCCAGCAGCCCGTCGCGCACCGCGTAGACGTGCGGCTCGTCCTTCAGCTTCGCCCAGGCCAGCGGGTACTCCCCGTCCATCTCCCCGGTCGGCCCCCCGAGCAGCAGCGTCAGCGGCGCGTCCCCGTTGGAGAAGCGCATGGTGATGGTGGCGCGCGGCCCGCCCTCCTTCACCGCCGCCCCCTCCTTCAGCCCGAGCGCCGCCGGATCGGCCCCGGCAGCCCCGAATTGGATCGCCTTCATCGCGGAGACCCGCCCCATCAGGCTCCGCACCTCGGAGTCATCGGCGGGGATGGTGGCGGGGGCGAGCATGTCCCACGCGTGCTCGCCGGTGCGCTGGAAGCGGATCGTCCGCCCGCCCGGCTCCAGGGCGCGCGCGGGGTCGGGGGCGATCTCCGCCTCCACCTGATCGACGTCCTTGCTGTCGAAGCTGGCGAAGCGGCGCTCGCGGAACTCGGCGAGCGAGAGGCTGTAGTAGTCCACCGCCGACTTCTTCACCGTGTAGACCGCCGACGATCCCACCGGCCTTATATAAAAGCTCACCCCCGACGGGTTCGGATCGCCCGCGTCGAACGCGATCTTCGACCCGTCCCTGAACCCGAGCTCCACCCGGATCGCGTTCTTCCCCAGCCCGTAGAGCGCGTCCCCCTGCTCTCCCGCTCCCCCGCCCAGCCCGCTCCCCTCCACCACCGTCGCCCGCGCCACAAGATCGTGCAGCTGGTGCTTGACCCGGTTCACCATCGACCGGCTCGCCCGCAATTCCTCCCCCTCGATCCACCACCCGTCCGCCCGCTCCGCCAGCGCGATCACGCTGTCCGGCCGCCGCACCTCCACCCGCACGAGGTTGGCCTTCTCGAAGACAAACAGCTCCTCCCCCTGCTCCTTCTTCTCCTTCTTCACCGGCGCCTTCGCCACCGGCGCCTCCGGCCGCGTCGCGTACCACGCCCCCCCGAGCGTCGCGAGCACCGCCAGCGCGATCAACGTCCCCTGAAAATTCTTAAGCATGCCTCCCTCCTCTCTCCGCGCCCCTGCCTCTACCTCCCCCTCCTCGACACCCACATCCCCGCCCCCAGCAGCATCGCCACCATCGGCCCGATCCCGATCGCCACCCACCCGATCCGCTCCCGATCCTCCGCCGTCAGCGCCAGCTTCCGGCTCTGCGCGGGCCGACCCGACACCGACAGCCGCCCGTCATCCCCGACCAGCCACCGCAGCGCGTTCACCGCGAACGAGAGGTTCCCCGGGCCCTCCAGCAGCAGCCCGTTGCCGAGCATGTCGCTGTCCCCGAGGACGATCACGCGCCCCAGCCCGCGCCGCACCAGCCCTGAGTCCTGCCCGATCTCCAGGGCCACCGCCATCGCCGCCGGGCCGGGCGCGTCGATCCCCGGCTGATAGAGCGCGTTCCCGCCCTCCATCGGGCCGCCCCGCTCGATCCAGCCGTCCCGCGAGGTCTCCAGCAGGGTCATACTCCGGATGCCCTCGCGCGGCGGGACGGAGGCCTGGACAGGCGCGACCCCGGCGACGACGGTGACGAGCAGCGCGTCGGAGAGGGTCTGGGTGATGGGGTGGGGCCTGTAGCGCGGCACGGGGCGGTCGGGGAAGGGGAACACGAGCAGCCGATCCAGCACCCTGCCCTCCGGCACCGCGACGCCGAGCCGACCCAGCACCTCCGGCACCAGCCCGCCCGGCTCCACGCTGAGGAGCAGCGGCCCGCCGCCGGAGAGGTAGGCGAGCAGCAGATCCTGCTCGACCGCCGGGATCGGCACGCGGGGTCGGGCGATGATGACGGCGGCGGCGTCCTCCGGCACGCGGGGGACGCCGGTGGCCGCGCCGGAGCCGGTCTGTCCGTTGTCCCGCACCAGATCGAGGCGCTTCAGCAGGTAGTTCTCCTGCGCGAGCGCCTTCTTCAGCTCAGAGAGGCCGTCGATGTCGGGGTTCTCCGGGTCGAGCTCTCCGTGGCCGACGAGCGCGTAGACGACGCGGCTGGTGTCGGCCATGAGCTGGGAGAAGGCGCGGTTGATGGCGGCCTCGCCCATGAACTCGATGGTGCGGTCGGCGCCCTTGCCGATGCTGCGGAACAGCTCCCGGTCGCGGAGATCGACGCGCTGTGTCTGCCCGTCGGGCATCGGGCGCTGGATGACGACAGTGCCGTACTCGGTGACCCCCAATTCCTCGGCGGTGAGGCGCTCGCGGTCGAAGTCGACGAAGCGGGCCTCGACGGTGGGCGAGGCGTAGTCGATCTCGCTGACGAGATCCTGCAATTGGCGGTTCTTGAAGTACGCCTCTTTTTTGCCTTCCTGCGCGGAGAACGCGGTGATCCGCACGACCTGGTCCGCCCCTTCGGTGCCGCCGGCCCCCTGCTCCAGCAGCCGGAGCTTGTTGCGGGTGTCCTCCATCAGCGTGCTCTCCTGGGCGGCGGAGAGGTCGATCCGGACGCGCCAGGGCTCGATGAGCAGGTAGAGGACGGCGACGATGGCGACGGTCAGGAAGGTGACGAGCGCGGAGTTGGTGCCGGTGGCGAGGCGGCGCTGGATTGCCCTGTTGGCAGGCGCGGTCGGCGGCGCGGCGGGCTTGTCGCTCGCGGGCTTGTCGCTCATCGCCACCTCCTCGACTCCAGCGAGCGCCAGGTCAGGAACAGGAAGACGCCGGTGAAGGCGAAGAAGTAGTAAAGATCGACGCTGTCCAGCACGCCCCGGTTGAACGAGTCCAGGTGGTAGAGCAGCGAGAGCGGCTGGATCGCGGCGGCCCAGTCGTCGGGCAGCAGCGCGTTGGCCCGCCCCACCAGCCAGAACGGCAGCAGGATCACCGCCCCGATCAGCCCGGCGGCCATCTGATCGTCGATGAGCGAGGAGGAGAACAGCCCCGCCGCGCAGAAGCTGCAGGAGACGAGGAACAGGCCGAGGTAGCTGGTGAACATCAGCCCCCAGTCCGGGTCGCCGTAGTAGGCCAGCACCATCGGGAAGATGCCGGTCCCGGCGAGGATCAGCGCGCAGAGGGTGACCGAGGCCAGCCACTTCCCGCCGACGACCGCCCAGAGCGGGATCGGGGCGGTCATGAGCATCTCCAGCGTCCCCTGCCGCCGCTCCTCAGCGAAGTGCCGCATGGTGAGCATCGGCAGGACGAAGATCTGGAGGATCGCGAGGTTGCCGAGCAGCACCCGCATCGACGCCTCGCCGGTCATCGTCACGCCGAGGTAGAAGAACAGCCCGGCGACGAACAGGTAGACCGCCGAGAACACATAGGCGATGGGGCTGACGAAGTAGCTGCGGAGCTCCTTCTTCCACATCGTCCAGAGACTCCAGAACCCCGTCATGACTCCCTCCCGACGATCCCCAGGAACGCCTCTTCCAGCGACGGCAGCCGCTCCTCCAGCGCCCGCAGCCGCCAGCCCCGCGCCGCCGCCGCCTGCGCGAGCGCCTCGCGCGGATCGCTGGCCGCCCGGACACGCAATTGGAGGAACCCGTCCGCAGATCCGAGCGGCTCCACCACCGTCACCCCCGGCAGCCCGCCGATCTCGCGCGGATCGGCGCCCGCGATCTCCAGCCGGTACCAGACGCCGCCCGGCGCCTGCTGCTGCAGCTCCCGGATGGTGCCCGAGGCGCGGAGCCGGCCGCCCGCGATGATCATCGCGCGCGGGCAGATCGCCTCGACCTCGGCGAGGACGTGCGTGGAGAGGATGACGGTGCGGGTGGAGGCGAGATCGCGCATCAGGTCGCGCATTCCCTGCACCTGCGTCGGGTCGAGCCCGGAGGTGGGCTCGTCGAGGATCAGCACCTCCGGCTCGTGGATCAGCGCCTGCGCGAGCCCGACGCGCTGCCGGTAGCCCTTGGAGAGCGATCCGAGGACGCGCTGCTCCCACCCGGCGAGGCCGACGCGCTCCATGACGCGCCCGACGCGGCGGGTGCGCTCCATCCCGTAAAAACCGCGCAATTCAGCGATGAAGGCGAGGTAGTCTCCGACCGAAAACTCCGGGTAGAGCGGGGGACTCTCAGGCAGGTAGCCGACGCGCCGCTTTACCTCCATCGGCTGATCGAAGACATCGAAGCCGCAGATCCGCGCCTCGCCCGCAGTGGCGGGCAGGAAGCCGGTGAGGATCCGCATGGTGGTGCTCTTCCCGGCGCCGTTGGGCCCCAGGAACCCCACCACCTCTCCCCGCTCGACGGTGAAGCTGACATCCTGCAGCGCGGGTCGCGGGCCGTAGGACTTGCTGATATGGATCGCCTCAATCATGCCGCAGCCCCGTTAACCTTAACTCTCCGGTCTATCCCATGCCCCGCTACCACCGCCTGTCATTTGTTGCGTTGCTGAGCGGGCTGCTGTGGGGGCTGGCGCCGTCCGGCGTGCCTGTGGCGCGGGCGGAGCGCGTGGATCGCATCCTGTACGTGGTGGGGGAGCGGCTGGTGTGCGCCTCGGACGTGGCGTTCGAGTCGGACATCCTGCGGATCGATCAGAGCCCCGTCCCGGCGCTCGCGCGATCGATCTCCGACTACCGGGTGGAGGATCGCCTGATCGACGCGGCGATCCTGCGGACCCGCGCCGGGGACAGCTCAGTGTACCAGCCGTCCTCAGGCGACATACAGCGCCGCTGGGAGCGCTTCCAGGAGGGCTGGGCGCGCCCGGAGGATCTGAGCCGCTTCCTCGCCTCCTGGGGCATCAACGACGTCCAGCTCCAGGGCGCTCTGTACAGCCGGATGGTGATCGAGCGCTACATCCAGCGCCATGTCGGCCTCGCGGTGCAGCAGGCGAAGGGGTCGGCGTCGGACTACATCGCCGCCTATGACCGGTGGATGGCGGACATCCGCAAGTCCGTCCTGATCCGGCGCAGCGGCTAGCAGCGGGCAGACAGCGGGCAGCGGATCACCCGGCGAGCCGCCGGAGCGCCGAGAGCAGCCGCCACGACCAGGAGCCCCGGATCTCTGCCAATTCCTGCCGCAGCGCCTCCCGCTCTCTCATCAGGCCGATCACCGGCTC
>JBEIQZ010000619.1:0-3346 GCA_040376255.1 Alphaproteobacteria bacterium | reverse complement strand
TGCGGGCCACCTTCTCCCCGGCGGGGCGAAGGGACGGAGCGCCGGATTTTCCTACAGATAATCGCCAATCGTCAGGTTGCAGGCGTCGCCCGTGTAGACCGCCGCGCAGGTGTCGGCCAGCGTGGTCTCGTCGTCGCAGGCGGTCGCGGCGATGGCGTCCATACAGGCGGCAGCCTGCGCCGCGTCGTAGGTGCAGGTGTCGTCCCCGGCGAACGCCGTCAGCGTGGCCACCGCCGCCTCCTCGCAGGTGGCCTCCAGCGGGTCGCTGCTGCCCTCGCCGGTGTCGGTGCTGGCGCAGGACTCGGCCCAGGCGCAGATCTCAGCGGGGAATTCCTCCTCAAAAGTCTCCTGCGGCGTGCCGCAAGCGATGAGCGAGGAGAGCAGGGCGAAGGCGAGAGAGAGGGGGGTGGAAAGCATGGTGTCTCCTGGTTGGACACCCTGACGTTATCCCCCGCCCCTCCCCGCAGGAATGGCAGCTTCCGGCCACCGGCGGGCGGATTCCGGCCACCTCTCCCGTCCCACACCCTACGGCATCGACCCTTCCCTGATCCGCCCGCTCATCAGCGCCTCCACCCCCAGCAGCGCCGAACCGATGTGCTGCACCGCGTCGATCTGGACGTCGAGGCTGCCCGGCGCGTCGCGGAAGCCGCCGACGAGCCGATCCGGGCGACCGAGCAGGGGGGCGTCGGTCGGCTTGTACTGGGAGCGGAGGAAGAGCCAGCCGTAGCGGAGCGAGTGATCCTGCCACGCTGCGGCGTCGCCGCCGTCCTTCTTCTTCCAGGCCCAGGCGATGATCGCCTCGGCGAGTCCTCCGGCGGGGCCTGCGGCGGGCTGGATGGCGCCGCCGGGGGCGGGCGAGCTGAGGCGTTCGCGGGCGGCGTAGGCGGCGCAGATCCCGTCAGCGGCCTCTGAATTGCGGACATCGCGGAGGGCGTGGGCGGTGAGGCACATCCAGTGCTCATCGGCGACGACGAGGGGGTGGTGCGATCCGGCGTAGTCTCCGCTCTCCAGGTAGCGGATGCTGCGGGTGAGCGCGTCGGCGCCCTCGGTGAGTCCGGCGCGCTCGGCGGTGGCGAGGGCGAGCATGACCTGTCCCTGGCCGTAGGGGTTGGCGGGCTGTTCGGGGAAGGTGCCGGTCTTCAGATCCATCTCGCCGCGCACTTTTCCGTCTGCGTCGACCGAGGCGGCGAGCTGGCGCACCCAGCCGCGCAGCAATTCCGGGCGGTTCTTCCTGAGCGAGAGCGCCATGACGGCGAGCGCGGTGGTCCCGGCCCAGGATTTTCCGTCGTTCCGGTCGGGGTCGAGGACGTAGCGGCGCCCGTCGGCGGTCTTCCCTGACATCTCGTCGAGGTGGCCGAGGGCGGCGTCGGCGGCGTCGGCGAAGCGCGGCTCGCCGAGGGCGGCGGCGGCGCGGGCGAGGAACCAGCAGGTCCCGGCGTGGCGCGGGTAGTTGTAGCCCCGGCCGGGATCGCCGAACGGCCCCTTGACGATGTAGGTGAAGCGGCCGCCGGGCTGCATGTTGGCGAGCAGGTGGTCGGCCCCGGCGCGCACGGAGGCGTCGATGGCGGCGGGGGTGATGCCGTAGCCGGGTGCGTTGTGGTCAGGGGGGGCGGTCCAGCCGTCGACGACCGGCTCGGCCCCGGCGGCGCTGACCAGCCAGGAGGAGTAGCGGGTGGAGGCGTCGGCCTGCGGCGCCCAGCGCATCGGGCCGATCTCCTTGCGCTTCACCTCGCGGGCGAACATCTGGGGGCTGACCGGCCGGCGCAGCGGCGCGTCCGATCCGGGGCGCACCAGCCCGCCGGGGATCGGATCGCCGGGGATGTCGAGCAGGTACGTGGCGGCGGTGATCGGCGGCACGACCCCGTCCGCCTTGATCCGCACCGTCACGCCGCGCCGGTTGACCGGCGGAGCCGCCTCCGCGCCGGATACAGCGCCGTCCGCTGGCACGTCCGCCGGGACAACCTCGACGGGCGTGAGCAGGCTGGCGATCGGCAGCTTCGTCACGTCGTCGCCCTGGAGCATCTGCTGGAGCGCCGTCGCCGCCCCGTGCACCTCCGCCGGAGCGCCGTGGAACGGCCCGCCCGCCGCCCGAAGCCCCGGCAGCAGCCCGACGAGCAGCAGCACCGGCGCCGCCTGCGCCCGCCACGCCGCGATCTGCGTCAGCGGGATCACAAAAACCCACGGCAGCAGCAGCGCCGGGACCCCGAGCGAGGCGACGGCCGCCTCTGCGGTCTGCGGGCCGAAGCTGCGCTCCATGTAGAGCGCCTGCGCGACGACCTCCCCGTACAGCCCCGCGATCAGCAGCACGTTCAGCCCGCCCGCCGCCCCGGTGATCGCGGGACGCCCGGCCAGCCGCCCGGCGGCCCCCCCGATCTGCAGCAGCGCCGCCAACCCGAGCGCCGCCCCGTACATGTCCCAGCGCTCCGCCAGCTCCCGGGCCATCGCTGCGTAGATGGCGGCCTGGAGCAGGTGGAGCAGGAGCGCGCCGATGGGCAATTTTCTGTTGGAGGTCTTGGGTTCAGACGTTCTGGACTCAGGAGCAGGCATCCGGCCCCTGTAACATCAGAAGCGGAAGACCGTCCCCCCTGACAATTGCGGCAGCAGCCCGCCCTGATCCAGGCTGTCCCCGAGCAGCCCCAGCGTGCTGCCCGCCAGGTAGGCCACGCCGAGGTTCAGGTTGAAGCCGAAGCCCTCAGACACCATGAAGTCCACGCCCGCCCGGAGCCGCGCGCCCGCCGCCAGATCCAGCGCCGCCTGATCCTCGATCTGCGAGGTGTCGACGGCGTTGGGGATCGCGATCAGGTCGAGGCCGATGTAGGGATGCACGGAGTTCCCGACATACTTGTACTGCACGCCGAGGTTGACCGTGGCGATGTGGTTCCAGGGGTTCGCGTCGATGTCCTCCGGGCGGGTCGGGTCGTCGGGGTGGGCGGCGGTCTCGGCGCGGGCGATCTGGGCGATCTCCTCGTCGCTGAAGTGGCGCTGCGTCGACTGGCCCTCGACGCCGAGGAGGAGCTGGACGGAATTCGTGGAGCGCGAGAGCGGGATCGCCAGCTCGGGGCCGTAGCTTATGAAGTTCAGGTTCGCGAGGCGGCTGTAGCCGATGCGCGGCGTGAGGGTGATCCCCGGCTCGTCGTCGGGCTCGTCGATGGTGACGCGCGCGGGCTCCCGGCTGCTGCTGCTGCTGCCGCCCCGGCTGCTGCTGCCGCTGCTGCTGCTGCTGCTGCCGCTGCTACTGCTGCTGCTGGCAGTGGCGCTGGCACCCCCGCCCTGGGATGGCGGCGGCGGGGGGGGTGCAGAGGAGAAGCGCTCAAAAACCTCCTGCCGAGACCGCCGCCTGTCCCAC
>JBEIQZ010000606.1:0-3461 GCA_040376255.1 Alphaproteobacteria bacterium | reverse complement strand
GGTGGTCGCGGGCGGTCAGCAGCGGCGGCCCGTCGATCCACTCAGTAATCTGCTCTGCAGGCGCGGTGTCGGCGGTGTCGTCGACGGGCTTGTTGTCCGGATCGTCCGGGGTCTTGCATGCCAGCAGCAACCACATATGTTCTCCGTGTACCTGACCGGGGTGGATCCGATGTTCCTGTTGTTAGCATGTCTCCAGCGAACCGACACGAAACAGAGCAGCCCGGGCGACGACGTTGGAACCACGGATCTGACCCGCGACAGCGGGGCGGGCGGGGATCAGGGCGGGGACAGCGGCGGGGATCAGGGCGGGGACAGCGGGACGGGCGGAGATCAGGGCGGAGACAGCGGTGGGGATCAGGGCGGAGACAGCGGCGGGGACAGCGGCAGCGGCGGGGACAGCGGCAGCGGCGGGGACAGCGGCAGCGGCGGGGACAGCGGCGCCGCCGATCCCTGCGCCGGCATCGCGCCTGCGGCGGACGGCGCGTTGAACCGGGCGGCCATCGAGGGCTGCCTGCAGACGGCGGGCTACGCGCGGCTCGCGGCGGGGACGTTCGGGCTGGACGCGGGCTTCGCGCTCCCGGCGGGGACGGCGCTGACCGGCGCGGGCGCAGCGGCCACGGTGATCCGGCTCGACGCCGCGACGACCAACACGCTCATCACGGTGACCGGCGCGAACACGCTCTCCGATCTGACGCTGGACGCGAACCGCAACGTCGCCGATGTGAACGGCGCCATCGTGCATGTCACCGGCTCAGGCAGCGCGCTGGCGCGGCTCCTCCTCACCGACAGCACCGGCGGGGCATCGACCTACCACATCAGCGGCATCTACTTCATCGACAGCGCCTCCAGCGGCAACACCGCCTCCGGCATTGAGATCCACAGCACCTTCTACGGCGCCATCTTCGTCGCCGGACTCGACAGCGCCCACGCCAACCGCATCGAGTCCACCTCCATCCACGACACCTGGTGCGACGGCGTGACCTTCGCCGGGTACGGGGAGCTGACGGACTCCACGCTCACCCGCTCCGGGGTGGACTGCGACAACGGCCCGATCCCCGGCGCCAGCATCTACGGACTCTATAACGACTACGGCGCCTACATCGCCCGCAACACGATGAGCGACGACTGCGGGAACGTCATCGACCTCGATCAGGTAAGCCGCTTCGTCATCGAGGACAACGTGCTGGACGGGCCGGGCTACCAGTGGGGCGGCTGGGCGCCGTGGTGTGTCGGCGGGGTCACGCTGATGCTGATCGACAGCGGCTACAACACGATCCTCCGCAACACCGTCACCAACAACGACCGCCCCCAGAACCGGCTCGACGCCTCCGGCGACCCCAACAACATCTACAACGGCTACGACGACCCGCCCGGCGGCGCCGCGACGATCATCGCGTTCTCGCTCGGCTCCCGCCCGAACCTGCCGGGCCGCACCGTCGGCAACGTCATCGAAGACAACGACTTCCGGAGCGCCTGCGCCAGCGGATGCACCGGCACCGGCTACTACGCCTCGCGCGGCAGCGGCTACGACAGCGGCGGCAATTGGAGCGCCGCCACAACCAATTACTTCACCGGCAACGACGCCTTCGGCAGCGACATCGGCAGCGGGCGCTGCGGCCTCAACTGGTACGCCGGGAACTCCGCCTGCCCGGAGAACCCCGCTGATCCCGACTGCAACACCGACGACTACCAGCACACGATCGACTGGGCGCGGAACGACGGATGCTACACCTGGTAGCCGCGCGGCCAGCGCTTCCGCTGGCGCTCCCGCTGGCGCTCCCGCTGGCGCTCCTGCTGGCGCTCTCCGGCTGTCGGCAACCCGCCGCGCCTGCGCCTCCCTCCGCGCCGCCGACCCATGACGCCTTCGTGTGGCAGCGGGTGTGGGCGCCGGACACGCTCGCTGCGTTGCAGCATCCCGGTCTCGCTGTCAGCGGGATCGTCGCGCTGGTTGCGGAGGTGGAGTGGCCCGGCGGCGCCCCCGCCCTGCGCCAGATCGGCGCGGATCTGCAGGCGCTCGCCGCCAGCGGCCACCCGTACGGGCTGGCGATCCGGGTCGGGGTGCCGCCGGGGGAGTTCGATGCTGCGATGCAGCAGGAGATCCGGCGGGCGACGCTGGGCGCGGTGGCGGCGGCGCGGGCGCGGGCGGCGACGGCGGGGCTGCTCCCGGCAGAATTGCACCTGGACATCGACATGCCGACCGCGCGGCTGGCGGGCTACGCGGCGTGGCTGCCGGAGGTGCGGGCGGCGTGGCCGGGGGTGGCGCTGACGATCACCGGGCTGCCGGACTGGCTCAGGCCGGAGGAGCGGGCGGGGTTGACGGCGCTGCTGGCGCAGGTGGACGGCTGGGTACTTCAGGTCCACTGGCTGCGCCCGGTGCGGGCGACGGGCGGGGGTGCGGGTGGGTACGCGCTGATGGAGCCGGGGGAGGCGGCGCTCGCGGTGGAGCGGGCCTCGGCGATGGGCCGTCCGTTCCGGGTGGCCCTGCCGACCTACACGCAGCGCGGCGTCCGGGCCGATCCGGTGATGCTGGCGGGGCTGGTGGCTCAGTGGACAGCAGCGCCGGTGCCGTGGATGAAGGGCGTGAGCTGGTTCCGGCTGCCGGTGCCGGGGGAGGCGGACACGCTGCCGGTGGCGGCCTGGGGGGCGGTGATGGCGGGGCGGGCGCCGGTGCGGTCGGTGCGGGCGGAGGCGGTGCAGGCGGCCGGAGAGCGGCAGGTGTGGGACATCTTCGTGGAGAATGACGGGGAGGATGAGAGCGGATATACCTGTGTCGCGGTGTCGTGGCTGGGCGGGGCGCCGGAGGCGCTGGACGCGCTGGCGGGGTCGGCGTCGGCGGGGCCGGGGCGGGCGCGGATCGGGTTCAGCGGGGCGCTGCGGCCCGGCGTGCGGCGCGCGGCGGGGTGGGTGCGGCTGCGGGCGGGGGAGGGGATCGACAGAGCAGGCGGGGGCGCCGATGGGAGGCCGGATGGGGTGGCGGTCGTGGGTGCGGAGGAGTGCGGGCATGATGCTGCGTTACAGCATGGTGTTGCTCTGGATTGAGGTGTCTTTTGCTGTGATGCAGCATGGCGAGGCGCGGGCCTGCGGGCCGAACATCGCTGCGCCGATCCTGATGATGGACGATCTGGATGACAGGTACGTCCTGTGCGACGGAGACGCGCCGCTGGTGCGGCTGCAGTGGCCGGTGGATCGGCCCTGCGCGGCGATCAGCGCGCTGCTGAGGTTCCCGCCGGGGGAGCGGTTCCCGGCGAAGCCGGTGCGGACGGCGGAGGCGGCGGAGGCGGAGGGGGAGGCGCGGTTCGGGGCGGGGACGGGGGCGCTGGCGGCGTGGCGGGCGTTCGCCGCCGATCCGCTGGGGCAGGCGCCGCCGGAGCGCACCCCGCCGTCCTGGGCGCTGTACGCGCGCGGCGCGGCGCTGATGCGGGCGGGGCGGGAGGCGGAGGCGGAGGCGGCGTTCCGGGCGG
>JBEIQZ010000892.1:0-1400 GCA_040376255.1 Alphaproteobacteria bacterium | reverse complement strand
GGCTCCAGCCGCGCCTGCCGCAACGCCTCCCGCAACACCGCCTGTTGCGCCGGCCCGTTCGGCGCCGTCAGCCCCGCTGACCGACCGTCCTGGTTCACCGCAGTGCCCCGCAGCACCGCACGGATCGTGTCCCCGTCCCGGAGCGCGTCCGACAGCCGCTTCAGCACCACCGTCGCCCCGCCCTCCGCGCGAACGTAGCCGTCGGCCTCCTCGCTGAACGACCGGCAGCGGCCGCCGGGAGAGAGCGCCCGCAGGCGGCAGAAGCCCACCGTCGTCTCGGGCAGCAGCAGCGCGTTCACCCCGCCCGCCAGCGCCAGCGTACACTCCCCCGCCCGCAACGCCTGCATCGCCAGATGCACCGCCACCAGCGACGACGAACACGCAGTGTCCACCGCGAGGTTCGGCCCCTGAAGGCCCAGCCAGTAGGAGATGCGCCCGGCGGCGACGCTGTGGGCGAGGCCGGTCATCGAGTGCGGCTCGATGGCGCCGGGCGAGGCGAGCGCGCGGCGGGAGTACTCGTTGCTGCAGATCCCGATGTAGACGCCGGTGCGGCTCCGCTGCGCCGAGCCGGGCGCCTGCCCCGCATGCTCCAGGGACTCCCACGCAAGCTCCAGCAGGAGCCGCTGCTGCGGGTCCATCCGGATCGCCTCGCGCGGGGTCAGCCCGAAGAACTCCGGCTCGAAGGACTCCAGCAGCCCCGGCGCGAGGAAGCCCCCGTGGCGCGTGTACATCTTCCCCGCCGCCTCCGGGTCGGGGTCGTACCAGCGGTCGATGTCCCAGCGGTCGGGCGGCACCTCGGAGATCGCGTCCCGGCCCTCCCGCAGCAATTCCCAGAACGCCCCGGCGTCCGCCGCGCCCGGCAGCCGGCACGCATACCCGATGATCGCGATGGCGTCGGCTCCGGCGTCGGCCCCGGCGTCGGCTCCAGCGTCGGCCCCGGCGGCGATCCGGCCCGGCGCGGGATCGCCCGCTGTGTGCGGCTGATCCTGCGCGGCGCCGATCTCTGCGCGCGACAATTCCAGCAGGTGCGCCGTCAGCGCGGCGATGTGCGGGTAGTCAAAGACCAGCGTGGTGCTCAGGCGCAGGCCGGTGGCGCGGCTGAGGGCGTTCCGCAGCTCGACCGCCATCAGCGAGTCCAGCCCGAGCTCCTGGAGGGGCCGGTCGGCCTGGACGCTGTCAGCAGCGGGGAGGCGCAGGGCGCGGGCGACCTCGGCGCGGATCTGGCGCTCCAGGAGGGAATGCTGCTGCTCCGGGTCGGCGGCGCGCAGGCGGCTCATAAGATCGGCGGCGGCAGCGGGGCGCGCGGCGGGGTGCGCGGCAGCGGCAGGGTGCGCAGCGGCGGGCGCGCGGCTCAGGGAGGCGGCGGTATTTACATGATCCGTCGCGACCGCCTGACAGAG
>JBEIQZ010000946.1:0-1147 GCA_040376255.1 Alphaproteobacteria bacterium | reverse complement strand
TGCCCGTCCCCCGCCGACGGCGCCACGCCCGCCGCGCCCGCCGGATCCTCCGCCCCGCTGCCCCGGTAAAACCGCTCATCGAGCGGAACCTCGACGCCGGTCACGCGCTCCAGACAGCCGCCAAGCAGCAGCAGCCCGCCACAGATTACACGCCCCGGTACCATTCCACCGTCCTCCGCAGCCCCTCAGCCAGCCCGATCTCCGCCCGCCACCCCAGCCGCGACGCCGCCCGCGCAGTGTCCAGCACCTTGCGCGGCATCCCGTCCGGCTTCTCCGCGTCCCAGCGCACGCGCCCGGTGTACCCCACCGCCGCCGCCACCTCCCGCGCGATCTCCCCCGTCTGCCACTCCACCCCCGTCCCCAGGTTGATCGGCTCCGGCCCCGGCAGCAGCGAAGCCGCCGCCAGCACCCCCCGCGCCGCATCCTCCACATAGAGCAGATCCCGCGTCGCCTGCCCGCTGCCCCAGCACACCACCTCCTCCGCCCCCGCGATCCGCGCCTCCTCGAAGCGCCGGATCAGCGCCGCGACGATGTGGGAGCGGTCAGGCAGGAAGTGATCGTGCGGCCCGTACAGGTTCGTCGGCACCACGAAGGCGCAGGGCAGCCCGCGCTCCGCCGCCGCCGCCGCCCCCTGCACCAGCATCATCCGCTTCGCCTGCCCGTACGGCCCGTTGCTCGGCTCAGGCTCCCCGGCCCAGATGTCGCCCTCCACCATCGGCTGCCGCGCGTCGCGCGGGTACACGCAGGCCGATGACACCCCGACCACCGGCATCCCCACCTCAGCGCAGGCCTCGATCACGTGGAGCCCGATGTACATGTTCCCCAGGAACGCCGTCTCCGGGTGCTCCTTCATCCACCCGATCCCGCCCCCGACCGCCGCCGCATGCACGCACACCGTCGGCCCCCCGCCCGCCCCGTCGCCCCGCGCCAGCCCCAGCGCGAACGCCCGCACCGCCGCCCGGTCGCGCAGCTCCAATTCCGCGCGCCCCGGCGCCACCACCGACCACCCCCGCTGCAGCGCCCCGGCGCAGATCGCGCGCCCGAGGAAGCCGCCGCCCCCGGTGACCCACAGCCTCATCGCCCGCACACCGGAAAACCCATCAAGAGATCACACATTGGAGTACGGGTTCCTTATCCGGATCAGCCG
>JBEIQZ010000788.1:0-1938 GCA_040376255.1 Alphaproteobacteria bacterium | reverse complement strand
GGAGGCCCCGTGGGCCACCGAGTGGGCGTGCAGCATCATCATGGGATGTATACCACCGCTGCTCCCTGATGGGCAAACGCTTTCTGGGTTTCCGCATCGGCCATTCATGGAGCGCCTGGCGCGATCTCTCCCCGCTCCAGCAGCGACACATACCGCTCCCCGCCGATGATCAGGTGATCGTGCAGCCGCACCCCGAGCGCCGCGCAGGCCGCCGCGAGCCGCCGGGTCGCCAGCAGATCCTCCCGCGAGGGCTCCGGATCGTGGCTCGGGTGGTTGTGGCCGATGATCAGGCAGGCGGCGCCGACGGCGACCGCAGGCCGCAGGATCTGGCGCGGGTCAACCACGGTGGCGGCGTCGCTGCCGCTGCTCAGGCGCCGGTAGCAGAGCGGGCGCCCGCGCCGATCCAGGTACAGCGCATGCAGCTCCTCATGGCCCAGCCCGCGCAGCGCCGGTAAAAACCACAGCGCCGCCTCCGCCGCGCTCCGCACCGGCAGCGTGTCGGGCGGCCGCCGCCGCGCGCTCCGCCGCCCGATGCCGAGCGCCGCATGCAGGCGCACCGCCCGCTTCCAGCTCAGGCCCGCCTCCATCAGCGCCTCGACCGGCGCCTCCGCAAGATCGGCCAGATCGGGGAAGCACAGCGTCAGCGCGGCGATCGCGCGCCGGAGCGGGGGGCGATCCGCGCCGAGGGTGAGGATCAGCAGATCCTGATCGCTCAGGCCGTCCGCGCCGAGGAGGGTGCAGTGTTGGTGGATGTCCATGCCGGGCGCCATGCAGGCGGCAGACCGGGGCGCGCTTCGGAGAGACGCCGGTTTTTTTCCATTGCTGGTGTCGGAAACTGGACAGCGGTGTCGGAGAATGGACAGCGCTTCTGGGCTATACTCTCCCGATGTCTGAGCCGCTCCCTCGCCGCCGCCTCCTGAAGCTGAGCCTCCAGCTCACCCTGCTCTCCACCGTCAGCCGGATCAGCGCCTGCCGCGACGCCGGAGAGGACAAGCTCGCCGGCAAGCGCGTGGCGGTCATCGGGGCGGGCGCGGCGGGGCTGGCGGCGGCGTCGGCGCTGCTGGCGGCGGGCGCGACGGTGCGGGTGCTGGAGGCCTCAGCGCGGGTCGGCGGGCGGGTGAAGACGCTGACCGGGTTCGCCGACTTCCCCATCGAGCTGGGCGCGGAGGAGATCCACGGGGATCAGTCGTCCTGGTATGATCATGCCGTCAGGAACGGCGCGGAATTCGCCGCTGCCGACGACAGCGACCGGATCTTCGTCGACGGGGCGCTGGAGGGCGAGCAGATCCTTGAGAACGACGCAGACTTCCGCGCCGCGATCCGGGTCTCCGACGCGCTGGAGGCGTACCGGGGCGCGGACGTGACCGTCGCCCAATACCTCGCGGCGGAGCGCGTGGCGGCGCGGGCGCTGCCGCTGATGGAGGCGTGGCTCGGCAACGAGTACGGCAGCTCCAATTCCCGGCTGGGCGCGGCGACCCTCGCGGCAGACGCGCGGGAGTGGTCGAGCGGCGGGAAGAACTTCGCGCTGACCGGATCGTACGAGGCGCTGCTGCTCGCGGCGTTCGCTGACGCGGCGGCGCTGGCCGAGACCGGTTCGCCGGTCGACCGGATCGATGACAGCGGGGAGGAGGTCCGGATCACCCTGGCCTCCGGCGAGGAGCTTACGGCGGACGCGGCGGTGATCACGGTGCCGCTGGCGGCGCTCCGGGCGGGGCGGCCGGAGATCACACGGCAATCAGCGTGGCCTGCGGATCGGCAGCTGGCGCTCCAGACGATCGGGATGGACGCGGGGATGAAGGTGATCCTGAAGTTCACCCGCCGGTTCTGGCCGGAGGATCTGGGGTCGCTCTACGGGATCGCGGGCTGCCCGGAATTCTGGTACACCGCGCTCGGGCGCGGGCAGGACGCGGTGCTGACGGCGTTCGTGATGGGTACGGC
>JBEIQZ010000471.1:0-4942 GCA_040376255.1 Alphaproteobacteria bacterium | reverse complement strand
GAGTCGTCGGTGATCGCGGAGTCGTCGGTGATCGCGGAGTCGTCGGTGTTGCCCGAGTCTCCGTTGTTCGGATCGGTCAGGCCAGAGTCGACCGAGATTTTTCCACCTTCACAGCCAGCGACCATCAAAAGAACGAGCCAACGATACATGCATACTCCAGGGGGTGCTGCACCTTAGCTGGAGACGGGTACAACCGCGACAACCAGTTACAACCCGGGATCATGCCTCAGGTACAAACTGTACTCAACCTGAGTACGCCGCCCGATACTGCATCAGAAAACCGAGCACGCGCCTCACGTACCGCCGGGTCTCAGTGTAGGAGATCTCCTCGCAGAACAGATCGATGTCCGGCACATCCGGGTAGGTGCCGAGCCAGCGATCCACCGCGTCCGCGCCGCCATTGTACGAGGCGATCACCAGCGGCAGCGCGGGCTGGAGCGCCCCGCGCGCAAACCGGCGGCTCAGCAGGCCCAATTCCTTCGTGCCGAGCCGCGCGTTGAGGCCCGCGCGGTACAGCCAGCCGATCTGGAAGCCGGGGATCGCGCCCGGCTCCTCGGCGGCGAGCTTCTTCGCCAATTCCGGCATGAGCTGCATCAGCCCGCGCGCCCCCGCCGGAGAGGTCACCGACGGATCGAGGCCGCTCTCGGCGTTCATGATCGCGTAGGGCAGCAGCGGCTCCAGCCCGTAGGTCGCGGCGATCTGCTGCACGGTGGAGTGGTGCGGGCGCGGGAAGCAGGCCACCATCGCCACCGGCTCCCCGCTGCTGCACCACGGCGCCGCGAGCCGCTGCGCGCCCTGGAAGTCCTCTGCGTCGAGCAGCAGCCATGCCATCGCCATCGACGCCTGCTTCCCCGCCTCCCCGCCCATCGCCTGCGCCGCCCCGACGTGCGCCCGCAGCAGCGGACGCGCCCAGTCCGGCATCCCGCCGGAGAGCAGCAGCAGCGCCGTCGCCAGATCGGGGCGCGCCTCGACGAAGCCCGCCGGGAACGACGGGCGCACCGGCATCGCCCGCATCGCCGGATCGGCCATCCCCAGCCGCGCGCGCGCGAACCAGGCGTATGCTCCCGCGCTTGTGCCCGCGCTCCCGTCCAGCCTGCTGGTCGCGATCCGGCGCAATTCGCCGCTGTCCCCGGTCAGCCGCGCCCGCCAGTACCGCGCCGCCTGCGCCCGCTCCGCCGATCCGCCCAGCCGCTCCACCTCAGCGAACGCCTCCACCCCGGCCTGCGCCCCGCGCAGCTTGTAGATCGACCACGCCCGGAACCACCGCGCGTCCACGATGAACTTCCCGGCTGCCCCCTGCCGCGCCAGGTAGGTCTCAAAACCGCTGATCGCCCCGCCCCAGTCCTTCGCGTCGAACCGCATGTACGGCAGCTTGTAGAGCGCCTCGTCCGCCTGCGGCGTCCCGGGGAACCGCGCGATCAGCGCCTCGTACAGCCGCGCCGCCCCGGGATAGTCCCCCGCCCGCGCCGTCGCCAGCGCGATCTCGAAGGAGACAGACGCCCCCGGCTGCAGCCCCGACGCCACCGCCCGCCCGTACCACTCCACCGCCCGCCCGTAGAGGCGCGCGTCGAACAGCGCCGCCGCGAAGGCCCGCTGCTCCTCCGGGGCGCTGAACGGCGCCTGCGCGTGGACGCCGTCCAGCAGCGGCACCGCGCGATCCGCGAGGTGCATGGAGAGCAGCGTCTGCGCCCGCGCCATCGCCAGCCCCCGCCCCGCCTCCGATCCGTAGTCCGGCAGCCGCACCCCGAGCTCCCCCAGCTTGCGCTCCGCCGCCTCAGACCAGGGCGAGGTCGGGTGCTTCGTCCACACCGCCTGGAACGTCCCGATGGCCAGCGGAACCTCCTGCCGATCCAGCGCCCCCATCGCCAGCCAGTACCGCGCCTCCGCGCCGTACTGCCCCTCCAGCAGCGCCCGCAGGCCGTCCCGCGCCTCCAGGCTCCGCCCCGCCTGCACCAGCGCCCGACCGGTCAGCAGCGCCGTCTCCTCCCCCGCCCCTGCCCCCGTCGCCCCCCGCAGCGCCACCGCCGCCTCCGCCGCCTTCCCCACCTCCAGCAGCGCCCGCCCCCGCACCAGCGCCGCATAGGGCAGCAACCCCGCCGTCCGGATCGGCGCCAGCACCTCCAGCGCCCCGCCGGACTGCCCGAGCTCCTGCATGCACCGGCCCTTCGCCAGCCGCTCCAGATCGCTGTGGATCGCCTCAGGCTTCAGCGCCGCCACCGCCGACACGCAGTCCCCCGACGCCAGATCCTCGCTCCAGCCCGCCCGCGCCTCCCCGCTCCACACCACCGCCAGCAGCGCCGCCACGAACACCCGCGCCAGCGCGCCCACCCGCTCAGACATCCCGCACCCTCCCCGTCAACCGCCCATCCACCACGCCGCCGCGACCAGTACCGCGACCAGCGCAGCGACCAGCGCCGCCAGAAGCGCCAGCCGCCCCCCGGTGACCCCTGCCGCTCTGCCCGGATT
The DNA here is from genome assembly GCA_040376255.1 of Alphaproteobacteria bacterium. Lineage (GTDB taxonomy): Bacteria > Myxococcota_A > UBA796 > UBA796 > SXON01 > JBEIQZ01. The sequence continues at coordinate 2,476 of JBEIQZ010000471.1, read as the reverse complement.
CCCCCCGCTGATCCCGGGCGCGCTCCCGGGCGTGTTCCCCGACGCGCTGAGCGCCCCGCTGACCGCCGCCTGCGCGCTGGAACCCACCGGCTCCGCCTCCTCGCCCGGTGTCCCCCGCCAGCCCGCGATCGCCCGGGTCGCCGGAGCGGGCAGCGGCTCCTGCCCGGTCATGCGGAAGATCGCAGCGATCTCCGGCAGCGTCCCGACATGCTCCCAGGTGCCGTCCCCCTTCCGCCAGCGCACCCCGTTCTTGTACCGCCCGACGTAGATCCCCTCGCGGAGCGCGTAGCGGGACACGTTCTTGTGAACCCCGCCCTCCGGGATCTGCAGATCCAGCCCGCGCTGCTCCGCGTGGATCCGGTAGGCATGCGCCGGCTCAGGCTCCGGGCGGCAGTCAAATGTGGTCATGCAGGCCGGGCAGGTGACCTCACCCGGCTCCGGCACCACGAACTTCGTCTCACACTCCGGACACTGCACCTGCATCCCGCCTGATTATCCTGCCCCGCCCGATCCTGCCCCGCCAGAACCCCACGGGATACAACCCGCCGATGACCTCCGCCCTCCCGCCCCTCGTCTTCGGCACCGCAGGCCACGTCGACCACGGCAAGACCTCGCTGGTCAAGGCGCTCACCGGCCTCGATCTCGACTCGCTGCCTGAGGAGAAGGAGCGCGGCATCACCATCAGCCTCGGCTTCGCGCCGCTGCTGCTGCCGGGCGGGCGCCAGGCCGGGCTCGTCGATGTCCCCGACCACGAACGCCTCGTCCGCACGATGATCGCCGGGGCCAGCGGCATGGACGCCGTGCTGCTCTGCGTCAGCGCGACCGAGGGCATCATGCCCCAGACCCGCGAACACCTGCAGATCCTCAGCCTGCTCGGGGTGTCCACCGGGATCCTCGTGCTGACCATGCGCGATCTCGTCGATGACGAATTGCTGGAGCTCGCCGCCGAGGAGCTGCGCGAGCAGGTGACCGGCACCTTCCTCCAGGACGCCCCCCTCGTCGCCACCAGCGCCCTCACCGGGCAGGGCATCCCGGAATTGCTCGCCGCCCTCGACGCCGTCCAGCCCCCCCTCCGCCCTACCGACCGCCCCTTCCGCCTCCCCGTGGATCGCAGCTTCGCCCGCAAGGGCTTCGGCACCGTCGTCACCGGGACCGCGTGGTCGGGCCACATCGACGACGGCGCCGAGGTCGAGATCCTCCCCGGCGGCAAGCGCGCCCGCCTGCGCGGCATCCAGATCCACCGGACCGCCCGCGCCGGGGCCGACGCAGGCGCCCGCACCGCCCTCAACCTCGCCGGGCTCGATCTCGCTGACGCCCCGCGCGGCGCATGGGTCTGCACCCCCGGCGCCGTCCCCAGCCCGCTGGCCGTCGATGTCCGCTACCACCACCTCCCCGACGCGCCCCTGCTCGACGGCGAACCCCGCGTCCTCGTCCTGCTCGGCACCCGCGAGGTCGCCGCCCGGCTGCTGCCGCTCGACCTGCCGGGCGCCAGCGGAGACAGCGGCGACCTCATCGAGCCCGGCGCCTCCCTCCTCGCCCAGCTCCGCCTCGCCGAACCCCTCCCCTGCCTCCCCGGCGACCGCTTCATCCTCCGCCGCGAGAGCCCCGCCGCCACCCTCGGCGGCGGCACCGTCCTCGACCCCTGGTCGCCCGTCACCCGCCGCTCCCGCGCCCGGCAGGAGGTCGGCCTGCTCGCCCGGATCGAACAGGGCGACGCAGCAGCCCGGCTGGAGCGCGCCGGGGCCGCAGGGCTCTCCGCCGATGAGATCCGCGCCCGGTGCGGCGCCCCCTGCGGGACGCTGCTCGGGGATCGGTGGATCGCGGACCCGATCGTCGCTGAGGCATCAGCGGCGCTCCAGGAGACGCTGGCGCGGCTCCACCGGGAATTGCCGCTCGCGCCCGGTCACAACCGGAAGTCTCTCCGCCACGGGATCCTGCTCGGCATGAGCGACCGCGCCTTCGCTGCCCTCATCGATCAGGAGGTCGCACAAGGAAACCTCCGGATGGAGGGGGCGGTGATCCGGGCGCCAGGGTTCAACGTGCAGCTCAGCGCCGCCCAGCAGGCGTGGTGTACGCAGGCCGTACAGATCGTGTCGGGGGCCGGGATGGAGGGAATGGAGAAGCTCAAGGAGCTGCTGCCCAGCCCGGAGGGTGAAGAATTGGTGTTTTTGTTAAGAGATCAGGGGCGGCTGACGGCGGTGGCGGATCGGCTGTACGCGCCGGAAGTGCTGGAGGAGGTGCGGCGGCGGGTGATCGGGTGGTTCGAGGGGCATGCAGAGCTGGATCCGGCGGGGTTCAAGGAATTGACGGGGCTGACGCGCAGGACGGCGATCCCGCTGCTGGAGTGGCTGGATCAGCAGGGGGTGACGCGGAGGATGGGGGATGTGAGGGTTAAGAAATGATTGAAAATGCGGTTTGGGTGGCACGAAGGCACGATGGACACGGAGGGAGGGGGTGGTGGGTGGTGGTGCTGGGG
>JBEIQZ010000720.1:0-2437 GCA_040376255.1 Alphaproteobacteria bacterium | reverse complement strand
TCCCCGCGCTGCCCGGTCTGGCCCAGGCGTGTCACAGGGGGCAGCCGATCCACAGGAGGCAACCAGTGGAGGGGGTTAGAGTAGAGGGTATGGACGCGCACCACGATCCGCACACCGACCCTCGCGCCACTGGCGGCCCGGTCGATGCAGGCTCCCTGCTGATGCAGTGGAGCCGGTGCCGCGCTGACCTCTACGCCGCTGGCACGCTCGCCAGCGAGGCGGAGCGCGATCCGGAGGCGCCCCTGTGGGCGCTGAAGCTGGCCCGGTCAGTGCGGCTGCTCTCGCTGTCGCTGCTCTCGATGGGCGGGCTGATCAGCGCGGCAGCCGCATGGCCGGGCGGCTGGGGCCGCAGGCTATTGCGCTGGCTCTGTTAGTCAGGCGGGCTCAAGCACCGCGAGGCGCGCGTCGTTCACGACGGTGTCGGCCAGCCCAGCCCAGTGCGCCTTGACCGACGCATTGAACGGCCCGGCGGCGATCCACGCCCGGAAGGCCGCCAGCCCGGATGATGCGGCAGCGGCGGCGTCGCCCATGTGGGTGTAGTCGAAGTTCAGCTCCGTCTCGACGCTGATCCTGACCTTCTTCCAGCCTCCCCCTCGCGGGGTGTCCACGGTCTTTGTTCTGTCCCAGTCGTTGTCGGCTTCGTCTTCCATGGTCATTGATTCTTGCTGAGAGGGCTGGTCTGCACCGATCCGCTCAGCCCCGGCGGGATCGAGGGGGTCGCCGCGCTGCCCTCCAGCATTTCGGCGACAGCGCCGGGCGGGGTGGCCGGGTCGCCCAGCATCCGGCCTGCGCGCCGGAGCGCCGCACAGAGCGCGATGCCTCCCAGCGGGCGGGGCTGTCCGCCTTCGGCGAGGATCGCCGGGCGGGTGGTGGTCGTCATGTCAGTGAGCAGCATTGGCACCTCCAGAGAAGCCGAACCATGCCAGGATTCCCCCGACGACAGCGGCGATAGCTGCGGTGATAGCCGGGTTCGCCATCATTGTCCAGAAGGCAGACTTCCCAGCCTGCTTCTCTGCCTCCAGGGTGGCGAGCGCCTTGTCCTTCGCTTCCAGCAGCGACACCAGGCGCGAGATCGGGCCTTCGAGCGCCCCGATCCGCTCCTGCAGGCGGCGCAGCTCGTCGCGCGCATCGACGCTCAGCTCTGTCAGGCGACCGGCGGTCACCGTCAGATCCCGCAGCCTGTCGAGGATCTCCTCCACTTCCTTCGTGGCCATGTTCCCTCCCTGGTAAATCTTTCCAGTCGTCAGTCTCCGTAGACGGTCACGCCCCGCACCTTGAACGGCGTGTCGAGCATCCACCGGCCATCCCCGATGAGCGCCGCAAAGCTGTCCATCCGGTAGACCGTCTTCTGCACCAGCGGGTTCGAGCTGCCCGCCAGCCAGCTCCGCCGCGCCTTGACGTAGGCCGCGCACCAGGCGCGCTCATCGCCCCCGCGCACCGGCGGCACCTCCGGGAAGCGGCTGCGGATCTTCGCCACCCCGCCCGGCCCGCTGTGGATGCAGGTGTCGTAGACGATGGCATAGCTGAGGGGCAGCACCAGCCCCATCTCGGCACACTGGCGCTCTGCGGGCTGCCAGTAGCTCACCTCGAACACATGCTCCTGCGCCGCCTGCATCACCGGATCGGTGCCGAGAGAGCGGAGGGTGGCGACCGCCTGCCGTACCTCCGGCGGGGCCGAAGCCGTCGAGAGGTAGGCGGTGCTCTTGTCCGCCTGCACGATGGGGAGGATCGCCCTCACCTCTGCCGCCCGCTGCCCGCCCGTGTCGAGGTACCGCAACAGGATCGCGTCGAGGCTGTCGCTGCCGTCGGTGGCCTGGTGGGCGCCGTAGCTGATGCCTGCGCCGTCCGACAGGATCGCGGCGGCGGAGTAGTTGCCGGTGGCGGTTCCGGTCTCGAAGACGCTGACGATGGCCTTGGCGGCGCGCTTCTGGTCTGCGGTGATCATGCGGTCTCCGGGGGTGGGAGGGTGATGCGGTCAGACGGCCACTCATGCAGACCCGGCACGCCCGCGAGCGCGACCCGCCACGGGATACCGGTGGCGTCGTCAGGCGGCAGCCGGGAGAGGATGACCGTCTCGATCTGGCTGTCGCCATCCAGCCACAGAACGACGGTGCCGGGGAGAGGGGGCTTCATGCTGCCCACGCGGGGACAGTCTTTGTCCACATGCTGTTGACCTTTATGGTCCGCGCGATGTTGGCTGACGAGCGAACCAGACTCGTAATCAGGATGAGATCCTGCGATGCAGTCGGCATATTGACGTTCCTACCAACCGATGACGCCGCGTCGAAACTGTCTACGGCGTCCTGCGCCGTCGCGCCCAGCCCGATGTAGCACAGCGCATCGGATGATGTAATGACAAGCCGGATGCGATAAAACCAGCCTGCCGTAAATGCAACGCCGGTCGTTATCTGTGATTCTGTTGTTCCATCCTTGACGG
>JBEIQZ010000898.1:0-1347 GCA_040376255.1 Alphaproteobacteria bacterium | reverse complement strand
CCGCCGGTGCGCGTGATGGTGATGGGTCCCTCCTGGGAGCAGATGGAGCCGCTCATGCGCCGCATCTGGGAGGTCTGCCCGCGCGACGAGCTCGACCCGCGCGCCGGCTACGATCCGGGGCGCGGCATCACCGGCAAGCCGCCCCGGCTGCTGTTCGTGCGCGGGCCGGGCGCCGGGTCTGTCGTCCAGTTCGCCACCTATGAGCAGGGCGTGCAGCGCCTGGCCGGGGCCACTCTTCACCGGGTCGTCCTCGACGAGCCCCCGCCCGAGGACGTCTACGCCGAGGCGATCCCGCGCGTCCTCCGCATGAGCGGCCACGTCCGGATCGGCTGCACGCCGACGCCGGGGATGGCCGATCTGGCCTACCTCCGCAAGAAGGTGGAGGCGGGCGAGGTGCCGGAGATGGTGATCCCGCTCAGCGAGAAAAGCTGCTGGCCGGTGGGCGCGCTCCGGCCCTGGCTGACGCAGGCACAGATCGACCGGCAGGCGATCCTCTGGCCCGCCCGCGAGCGCGGCATGCGCCTGCGGGGCGACTGGGAGCCGCTCGCTGAGGGGGCATGGCTCTCGGCCTTCGACGAGTCCTGCGTCAGCGCAGACCCTCCGCCGCCTGGTGCGTGGCTCATCGTCAGCGGCGACCACGGCACCGATCCCGGCAAGCAGCGGTTCGTGCTGACGGCGATGGTCGGCGCAGAGACCGAGCGGCCCCGCGCCTGGTTCCTCGGCGAGTACGCGCCCGACGGCTACAGCACCCCGGAGCAGGACGCGGCGGGCATCGTGACGATGCTGCGCGAGGCCGGGCTGGAGTACGACCACGTCGACGACTGGGTCGCTGATCGCTCGGCGCAGACCCGCGACGCCACGATCAAGAAGGCGAACGGGCTGCTGCGCGCCGAGCTGGCCCGGCTGCTGCGCCGGACGGCTGAGGGCATGAAGTGGATCCACACCCCCCGGAAGTACGAGGGGAGCGTCGTGGACGGCTACCGCCTCTTCAATGCCCTGTTCGCCCGGCGCGATCCGTCGGGGCGCCCGCACGGGCTGATCCATCCCCGCTGCAAGCATCTCATCGCTGCCGCCCGCACCTTCAAGGGCAGGGAGCGCGAGCCCGCGAAGGACATCCTCGACGGTGCCAGGTACGGCCTGGAGCGGGCCATCCGGCGCCGCGACTGGATCGACCTGCCCACCACCTACCGCTACCGCACATAGGAGCCCCATGAGCACCCGTCCCTATCTCCCCGACCCCGAAAGCAACGAGCGCGCCCAGCGCCAGGAGGTGCGCGCGATGCTCCTCCTGGAGAGCTTCGGCGGCAACGACCAGGTGTTGACCGACTGGCTCGCCGCCACGATGGG
>JBEIQZ010000086.1:0-14762 GCA_040376255.1 Alphaproteobacteria bacterium | reverse complement strand
CCGGTCGACCGGATCGATGACAGCGGGGAGGAGGTCCGGATCACCCTGGCCTCCGGCGAGGAGCTTACGGCGGACGCGGCGGTGATCACGGTGCCGCTGGCGGCGCTCCGGGCGGGGCGGCCGGAGATCACGTGGCCTGCGGAGCGGCAGCGGGCGCTCCAGGCAATCGGGATGGACGCGGGGATGAAGGTGATCCTGAAGTTCACCCGGCGGTTCTGGCCGGAGGATCTGGGGTCGCTCTACGGGATCGCGGGCTGCCCGGAATTCTGGTACACCGCGCTCGGGCGCGGGCAGGACGCGGTGCTGACGGCGTTCGTGATGGGTACGGCGGCGGAGGCGCTGCGGACGGCGCCGGATCGGGTCGCGGCGCTGCTCGCGGGGCTGGACAGCGCGTTCGGCGGGGAGGCGTCCGCGACGTTCGATGCCGCAGAGATCGCCGACTGGACGGACGATCCGTTCGTCGGCGGCGCCTACTCCTCGCCCACCCCCGGCTCCCGCGCCGCCCGCAACACCCTCGCCGCGCCGCTCGGCCGCCTGTTCTTCGCCGGGGAGGCCACCCACACCGGCGGCCACTACGCCACCGTCCACGGGGCGGTCGAGACCGGGGAGCGGGCGGCGCGGGAGGTGCTGGAGCTTCTGGGGTGATGCCCAGAACCGCCCGCCCGGCTAAGACCTGTCGATGCCGCAGAAGCCGATCCGCCTCCTCCCCATCCCCCCGCCGCCTCCGGCGCAGCGGGTCGCCCGGGACGCCCGTTTTGCCGCCGAGGGCGAGCGGCGCGGGCGCTACCACCTGCCGGAGCAGCTCGACTCCGGCTCGCCGGTCGGCTACCGGCGGCGGCTGTCGCTGACGCAGGCGGAGGCGGATCGGGCGGCGGCGCTGCTGTCGCTGGAGCCGCCGGAGGCGTTTGTCGAGGGGCCGGGGCCGACCGAGCAGGAATTGTTCGAGGAGGCGTCGCTGGGGGTGCTCTCGGCGCGGCAGTCGACGAACTACCGGGGGCAGCGGCAGACGGTGCTGGGGCAGGAGGACAGCAGGCAGCTCCACCTGCTGCTGCAGCGGGCCGGGCTGCCGTCGCTGGCGGGGGCGACCCACAGCCTCATCGGGCTGTACCGCCCCTACTGGACGCCGTTCACGATGCTGCTGACGTTCGTGGGCCACACGGCGCTCGGCTCGCTGGCGACCGTTCCGTGGCGCGCGTGGAAGAAATACAGCGCAGAGGCGGTGGACATCCCGACCATCGGCTACCTGCCCGATCTGCACATCGGCATCTGGGCCGACGCCACCGAGCGCGCCGCGCTCCTGGCATCGGGCGGGCGGCGGCGGGCGCACACGCTGATCGGGCCGTGGCCGGGGGCGCTGCGGACACAATTGGAGGATCTCGCGGGGCTCACGCTGACCGAGCGGCGGGCTGGCTGGCGGCTGGGGCTGGTCGCGCAGATCGGGAACGTGCAGGCGGGCGCGGCGGAGACAGGCGCGGGCACAGGCGCGAGCCTGGACGCCATCGATCCGGCGCTGTGCCGGAAGCTCGGCGCGCTGCTGCTGTCGCTGCGGAGCGAGCGCATCCAGCCCGGCGTCAACCAGGAGGAGAAGGCGCCCGCCGCCTACCAGGCGCGGCAGGAGATGGACGTACCGGCTGAGCTGGTCGAGATGGCCGGACGGGCGGGCTACAACGCCTTCCACCGCTGGACGGGCTGCGACCGGGAGGCGGCGAAGGCGCTGCTGCTGATGGAGCGGGTGGACGTGCTGGAGGGCGGGAAGAGCGGGAAGGAGCGTCTGCGCGAGATCCGCAAGGAGCTGGAGGAGATCACCGACAAGGTGGTGGCGGGCATCCCGCTGTGGGTGGATCTGCCGACCGGGCGGAAGATCTCCACGAACGCCGAGCGCGGGCGGAAGGCGTTCGCGCTGACCGGGCAGCGCATCTACATCGGCGGCCTCTCCCCGGCGGCGGTCGCGGCGGCGGGAATCCCCTGGGAGCGGGCGCTGCGGGCCTTCGGGGCGGCGGCCTCCCGCTCGGCGCTGGTCTGCGAGCTGGCGGGCTGCATCGGCATCCCGGAGGGCTGTGACATGCTCGGCGGGATCTGCCTGATGGCGGGGCCGGTCAACCAGAACGACATCGGGAAGCAGTACTACGGCTACAAGGATCTGCTCGCCGGGGCGCACCCGGGGACGGACGCGACAGCGCTGCTGGTCTGGACGCTGAAGGCCAAGACCGTCGCCGACCCAATCGGCAACGAGGAGCAGCTCCAGAGCCATGCCCGCAAGGGCGCGCTGGTTGATCTCCGCCCCGCCCCGCACGAGGCGGTGAACCTGCGGATCGGCGGCGGCATCGTCCCGATGCGGAGCCGCGACGGGCGCACCAACGCCGAGCGCGCCTTCGGCGATCAGCAGAATTTTGTCGTCGCCCCCGACGGGCGGCACATCCCCGGCAACACAGGTTCAGCCTGGCCCCGCGCCTGGGCGGACGTCAACCCCTGGCAGGAGCGCCCGTGACACGAACTGACAGCGCGAGCCGGACCATGCTTTTTGACGCCCCGCCGCCGATGAAGCTCGGCTTAGGGCTTCTTTTCTCAGGCAAACGCCCCGGCCCGGACGCCGACGCGCCCCGCCTGGAGGCCCGCCAGGATCGCGCCGCCGATCCCGCGCGGCTGGATCGCTGGCGCCGCTGCTGCGGGCAGGCCGCAGGCCCGACAATGCCGCTGCTCTGGCCGCAGGTGCTGGCCGGGCCGCTCCACTTCGCCCTACTCACCCACCCCGAATTCCCCTTCCCCGTCCCCGGCATCGTCCACCTCGCCAACCGCTTCGAGCGGCGCGCCCCGATCCCCGCCGGCGCCCCGCTGAGCCTGACCGCCTGGACGGAGGGTTTTTCGCGCACCCACGCCGGGGCAACCTTCGTCATCCACACCGAGGCCAGGGTCGCGGCCGGGACTGAGGCCAGCACAGCGGGGGAGCCGATCTGGGCCTCTACGATGACCGTCCTCAGCCGCGCCCTCCCCGGCCAGGGAGAGCGACCGCCGAAGCAGGAGGAGCCCGCTGTCGCCGCCGCCCGCTCCGCCGTCTGGGCCGTCCCCGCCGATCAGGGCCGCCGCTACGCCGCTGCGTCGGGCGACAGCAACCCGATCCACACCTCGGCGATCTTCGCCCGGATCTCAGGGTTCCCCCGACCCATCGCGCACGGGATGTGGACGCTCGGGCGGGCGCTGGCTGAATTGGACACGGATCTGCCGGAGGTCTGCGCGCTGGAGGTGCAATTCAGGAGCCCGCTGCTGCTGCCGTCGCTGGTGTGCTTCGAGGGGGGGCCGGAGGGGCGGGGCGGGCGGTTCCGGGTGTGGCAGAAGAAGACGATCCTGAGCGGGGAGTGGAAGGTACAGGCGCATTGAACCTCTGCCTTGCGGGTGATACCCTGCAGCCATGCCTGAAGAGAAACCGGTCGAAGAAAAACCCCTGCAGTCGCTCCGTGAACGCCTGGAGCGGGAGCTTTTGAAGCGCGGGATCTCGCAGGCGGCGGAGGCGGCGGTCAGCTCGGCGATGGACTCGGTGGAGCGGTCGCTGTTCGGCTCGGTGGGCGGGGCGGAGGCGGCGGCGAGGGAGCTGACCTCGGACTCGGCGCTGGAGCGGGTGCGGGATCAGTACGGGGTGCAGGAGCAGGGGCCGGAGCGGGCGACCCCGGAGGCGGCGGAAGATCCGGTGGCGCGGGTGCAGGCGCAATTGGAGGCGCTGAAGCGGGCGCGGCCGGGGACAGAGCGGCGCGAGGGAGAGCGGCGCGAGGAGAGCGGGAAGCCGATCAACCCGGTGATCAACCCGGTGATCAACCCGGTGATCAGCGGGGCGGGCGCGGCGCAGAAGCCGTCAGTGCAGGCCGATGATCCGGTGGAGCGGGCGAAGGCGCAGCTCGCGGAGCTGAAGCGGGCGATGGCAGAGAAGGCGGCCGGGACAGGCAGCGGGGCGGGCAGCCCGACGAAGAGGACGCTGTGAGCGGGGCGGGCGGGAGCGTGCATGCGGGGCTGATCGTGCTGCAGGCGGCGCCGGAGGCGCTGGATCGGCTGCTGGCGCTGGCTGAGATCCGGGCGATGGAGCCGATCCGGCTGCAGGCGGATCTGGTGGCGGTGGAAGAGGGGCGGCGGGCGCAGGTGGAGGCGGCGCTGCGGCAGGCAGAATTGTTCGCGCGGCCGGTGGTGGCGGAATGACGGCGCTGCAGCAGGAGATCGCGGGGCTGCTGGGCCACCTGACGGCGCAGCACCGGGAGCGGATCGCGGGGGAGTGGCGGCGGCTGCCGGGGGGCGGCGCGGGGGCGATAACGGAGGATCCGGCGGCGCTGGCGGCGGTGCTGGCGGACGGTGCGGCGCTGGGGCGGCTGCGGGAGCGGCTGGGCGCGCTGCAATTGCATGCGGTGGCGGTGGCGCAGCGGCTGCCGGAGCCATTTTTGTCGGATCGGCTGCAGGAGGAGCTGATCCTGGGCGGGCTGGGAGCGGCGCAGGCGGTGGCGCTGGTGGGGGAGCTCTCGGGGCGGTGGGGGCTGCTGCTCCCGGCGCAGCGGGCGACGCAGGTGGCGCTGCAGCAGATGGCGCTGCACGGGGGGGTGGCGCTGCGGGTGCTGCCGGGGCTGGGGTGGGAGGCGGAGGAACTCCCGGTGCAATTGGAGGATCTGCCGGAGCAGGAGCCGGAATTGACGGCGCGGACGCTGCGGGCGGACGGGGTGATGTTGGCGGGGAGCCTCGTTGAATTGCTGGCGCTGGCGGCGGAGCGGCGGCTGGGCTGCTCCAAGGACGAGGTGCTCCACGCGAACCAGAGCGGCACAGTAGAGCGGCTGCCGGGCGGCTGGCTGCCGGGGCGGCTGCTGGCGGAGGTCGGCCGGGCGGCGGGGCTGCTGCGGCTTCAGGAGAGCGCGGGTCCGGGGCCGGAGCTGTCCCTGCTGGCGGGGGAATTCCCGGTGCTGATCCAGCACCTGTTCTGGTCGTGGTTCCACCACGGGCGGTTCGACGGGCCGGAGCCGGGGCAGGCGCCGGCGCTGACGCTGCCGAGGCGGCGGCTCCGCGCGATGGTGTTCGGCTGGGTGCGGCGGCTGCCGGTGGAGCAGTGGATCGGGCTGGATCATGTGTTAGAGCGGCTGGATCAGCAGATCAGCCCGGAGGCGACGCTCAGCCACGGCGTCGCGCACCCGCACCTCGACGCGCTGTGCATGATCCTCGGGATCGGGCATGCGTCCGGGATCATTGATCTGTCGCTGCCGCCCGCGCTCGCGAGCTGGGAGGCGCTGCAGGAGGCGCTGATCGGCCCCGGCGGCTTCGACTGGCGCCAGAGCCGCCTGATCCGCATCCGCATCACCGACGCGGGCGCGGCGCTGCTGGCGCGGCAGAGCCCGGAGCCGCCGCGCGCGCTCGCCGGGGCGCAGGTCCACCCGGACGGGCGGCTGCTGATCCCGGCGGCGTGCAACCACCCCGACATGTGGACGATCGCGCGGCTCGCCAGCCCGGAGGAGGGGTATGCGCCGGTCCGGACATGGCGCTTCTCGCTGTCGAAGTGGCGCGTGGCGCAGCTCGCGGGCGCGGATCTCGCGCAGGTGCGGGCAGTGCTGGCGCGGGCGTCGGGGCGCCCGATGCCGGAGGAGCTGACCCGGCAGCTCGAACAGTGGAGCCACAACAACGGACAGGTAACGATCTATTCGGGCTTCCACCTCCGGGTGTTCCCCGATCCGGCGGCGCGGGACGCCTGGGTGGCGGCGCACCCGGCGGGGCAGGCGCTGGGCGGGCGCATGGCGCTGGAGCCGGCGCGCGGCCAGGGCGGGGCGGGCGATCCCCCCGCGATCCTGTACGGCGAGGCGCCGCCGCAGAGCCTCCATGTGCAGGAGGACGGGACGGTGGAGGTGCAGGCGGGGCGCGCGGATCTGCGGGTCTGGCCGCTGCTGGAGCAGCTCTGCGTCCGGACAGAAGGCGCATCAGGCGGCGCGGGCTGGCGGATCGATCCGGCGCGGCTCCGCGCGAACCCGCGCGCGATCGCGGGGCTGCGGGCGCGGGCGCGGTCGCTCCCGGCACGGATCGAATTGGCGCTCTCGGCGGCGCAGGGGCAGATCGCCCCGGCGATGCTCGGCACGGCGGAGATCCTGTACCTGCCCGGCGCGCAGCACACCGCCCGCCTGCTGGCGCTGCCGGAATTGCGCCCGCACCTGATCGGCACCATCGGCCCGCTGCTGCTGCTCTCGCCGGGCAGCGCCGGGGCGGTCGCGGAGATCCTCAGGTCGCTCGGCCTCCCGATCCACCCCGGCATCCTCCCCGACATCCTCCTGCCCTGACCCATAGAGAGGCGTCATGCCCCCGCGCAAGCCCCCCGCCCCGCAAGCTCCGCCTCCGAGGCCGGACGCCTCGCTGCACCTGAACCTGCTCTGGATCCAGGCGCCGCCGGAGCTGCTGGATCAGCTCCTGGCCGACCCGAAGTTCGGATCGTGGCTGGTGGCGCGACCGTCGCCGGACATGGCGGCCTTCCCCCGGAAGGAGCAGGCGAAGCTGATCCAGCGGCTCCAGAAGATCGGGCAGGTCCCTGAGATCATCGGGGGCTGGCAGTGAAGCTCGAACACTGCCTCGGCTGCTATGACAGAGACGCCCTCCTGCTGGCGGGCAGCGGGTGGTGCTCCCTCCTGCCGACCCGCCCGGCCGGGGACGTGCTGCGCTGGATCGGGGACGGGAAGCTGCTCCAACAGGTGGTGGCGGCGCTCCCGCCGGACGCCCTCCGGGCGCTCCAGGTCGCGCACCGGCTGGGCCGCACCGAGATGCTCAGCCTGGTGACGGAATTGGCGATCTGCGGGGTGCACCGGGCGCAGGGGGCGGCGGCGGTGCTGACGCTCCACCGGATGCTGCTCCTGCTGCCGGACGATCCGACGTCCCAGTACATCCGGGAGTCGGGCGTACGGGTCAGCTCCATCCGGCTCCGGCTGCTGGACGGGCTGGCGGAGGTGCTGTCAGAGGTCGCGGATCTGCCGCTCCCGGCGGCCTCGCTGCCGGAGGTGGAGCCGGGGCTGGAGGTGCCGGTCCGGCGCGGAGACTGCGCCGGGATGGCGGTGGCGATGCTGGAGCTGCAGCGGCTGGCGGCGGTCAAGCCGCTGAAGGTGACGCTGGCGGGCTGGCTGGCGAAGACCCACACCGGGACGCTCGCGAAGGCGCTCTCCGCCCACCACGTCAGCGCCAGCGGGCTGGTGGAGCTGGCCGTCCGCGCCGGGCTGCTGAACCAGGCGCTCCAGCCCGGCCCGAGGCGGCTGCGGTTCGAGGAGCCGATGTACCCGCTGGCGCTGGAGCTGCTGTGGATCGCCGCCCTGCATGCGCGCGGGGACGGCTGCTCGCTGGGCGGGCAGGATCAGGAGCAGGAGCTGACCTGGAGCACGATGAGCCTCCGGCGGGTGCTGCTCGGGCTGCTGGGGCGGCTCCCGACGGACTGCTGGATGGGGGTGAGCGCGCTGATGGACGAGGTCTGCGCCCTGCTGCTCGACGTCGTCCCCTCCCGGAAGGCGTCTCTCCAGGACGCTCAGACCCGGTACGAGGCCCACAACGCGCTGCTGCCGTTGATCGGGAGCCTGCTGCCCGCGCTGGGCGTACTGGACATCGCCGGCCCCGAGCCCCACCGCCCCCCGGAGGCGTGGCGGGTGGCTTCGCGCCGGGAGCTGGGCGACCCCGATCTCTCCTTCCGCATCACCCCCTTCGGCAGCGACCTCCTCTCCCGCGCGCCCGCCACCGATCCCGTCGCCACCCCGGCCCTCCAGATCAGCGGCATGGAGCTGACCGCCCCCACCCGCCCCAACAGCGAGCTGCTCTACCGGCTCGCCTGGATCGCCGATCCGAAGCCGCGCGCGCCCAGGGAGGCCGTTCAGCGCTTCACCCTGAGCCGCGCCCGCTGGAGCGACGCCAACCAGGCCGGGACCGACATGGCCGCCGCCGCCGCCTGGCTGGCGAAGTGCACCGGCCGCCCCCTCCCCGCCCCCGTCCTCCAGCAGATCAAGGGCTGGAGCAGCCTGTTCGGTCAGCTCCGCGTCTTTCTTGGCTACTCCCTCCTGCGCCGCGACAGCGCCGCCGCGCGGGATCTGATCGCCCCGCACCTCCCGGGCGGCGTCCGCGTCGGCGACACCGACCTGCTCATCCCGCAGACCGTCCAGCTCCAGGGCCGCATCCTCCGCATCGACTATGTCGCCGATCCGCCCATGCTCCAGGCCCCGGACACCGTGCGGTGGACGCCCCCGCTCTCCGTCACCCTGGGCGAGGATCTCACGATCACCGTCGACCCCGACCGCGCCGATCTCCACTTCACCCACCTCCTCAGCCGCATCACCGCGCCCGCCCCCGCCGGTCGCCGCCTCGATGCCGCCGCCATCCGGCAGAGCGGCTACCCGCCCGGAGACATCCACCGCTGGATCGCCTCCCGCCTCTGCCGCCTGCCGCCGCCCGCCGCGCAGCTCTGGCTCCACAGCAACCTCGCCGGAGAGGCCGGGGACGAGCCCGTCCACCTCCACACCCCCGAATTGCTGCTCGCCACCGACGCCATCGTCGGCCTCCTGCTGCAGATCCCCGCCGCCAGAGAGCTGTTCATCGGCGCACTCGCCCCCGACGTCCTCGTCCTCCGCCCCGGCGCGCGCGCTGAACTGGATCGCCTCCTCGCGCGCCTCGGCGTGCCGTCCGGCACCGGCCTCCCGATCCTCCCGCTCAGCAGCTTCGCTTACACGGGGGAGGCATGATCACTCCCCCTCGTTCATGTTGTACTTCGCCAGCCGGTAGCGGAACGACCGGAACGTGACCCCGAGCAGCCGCGCCGCCTGCGTGTAGTTGTTGCCCGTCGCCTTCAGCGCCTGCTCCAGGTAGCGGCGCTCCATCGCGTTGAGCCGCGCCTCCAGATCGATCCCGCCGTCGAGGCGGAATTCCTCTGCCGGCTCCTCGGCTGACCCCTCGCCCGATCCCTCCGGCGCCCGCAATTCGCCCTGGACGCGCTCAGGGAGCGAGCCGGGGGTGACGAAGCTGCCGGACTCCAGCACGACGGCTCGTTCGAGGAGGTTCTGGAGCTCGCGGACGTTGCCGGGGAAGCGGTAGGCGCGGAGCATCCCCATCGCCTCAGGGGTGATGCCGCGCAGGGGCTTCGCGTACTCGCGGGTGTAGCGCTCCAGGTAGTGCTGGGCGAGCATGGGGATGTCCTCGGCGCGCTCCCGCAGCGGGGGCAGATCGAGCTGGACGACGTTGAGGCGGTAATAAAGGTCTTCGCGGAACCGGCCGTCCTTTACCTCCTGCGCGAGGTTCCGGTTGGTGGCGGCGACGACGCGGACATCGACGGGCTGCTCGGCAGTGTCCCCGACCATCATCACCCGCCGCTCAGCCAGCGCCCGCAGCACCTTCACCTGCATGCCGAGCGGCATCTCGCCGATCTCGTCAAGAAAAAGGGTGCCGCCGTTGGCCGCCAGAAAAAAGCCCTGCTTGTCGCGGGCGGCGCCGGTGAAGCTGCCCTTGCGGTAGCCGAACAGCTCAGCCTCGAACAGGCTCTCGGCGATGGCGCCGCAGTTGACGGCGACGAACGGCTTCTTCGCGCGGTCGCTGCCGTAGTGGATGGCGCGGGCGACCAGCTCCTTCCCGGTGCCGCTCTCCCCGATGATCAGGCAGTTGATCCGGGTGCCCATGACGCGGCGGATGAGCGCGTAGACCTGCTGCATCTTCGGGGAGGTGCCGACCATCTGGCCGAGCTGGTAGCGCTCCCCCAGCTCCGCCCGCATCCGGGCGTTCTCCTCCGCCAGCGTCCGCATCGCGAGCGCCTTGGCGACGCGCATCTTCAGGTCTTCATTGACAAAGGGCTTCGGCAGGTAGTCAAAGGCGCCCTCGCGCATCGCCTCCACGGCGGTCTGCACCGAGCCGTAGGCGGTGATGAGCAGCACCGGCACGTCCCTGCCCTCGCGCGCCGCGCGCTCCTTGACGCGCCGCAGCACCTCCAGCCCGTTGATGCCGGGCATGGTGAGATCGGTCAGCACCAGATCGGGGTGGACGCGATCATAGAGATCGAGCCCGGCCTCGCCGGAGGCCGCCAGGTGGATCTCATAGCCCTCGCGCCCGAGGAAGAGGCGCATGAACTCGCGCAGCGACGACTCGTCGTCGATGATCAGCAACCGCTCACCGGCCATGGAACGCCTCCTGGTTGGTCTGCATGTCAGGATGTACGTCTGGATGCTGGTCCGACGGATCCCACTGGTGCTCATGGGGGAGCCAGATGTGGAATTCCATGCCGCGCTCCGGCAGGCGCGAGGCGGTGACGTGGCCGCCGTGGCCCCGGATGATCTGGTCGACGAGCGAGAGGCCGAGGCCGGTGCCGCCGGAGCGGGTGGTGAAGAAGGGATCGAAGATGCGGTTGAGATCCTCAGCGGGGACCCCCACCCCCTCGTCGCGCACCCGGAGGTGGACGCCCATCTGGAAGCCCTCGATCATCGTGGAGTCGCGCAATTCGATGTGGATGGTGCCGCCTGCGGGCATCGCCTGCGCGGCGTTGCTGAGGAGGTTCCAGAGCACCTGCCGGATGCGGTCGGGGTCGATCTGGATGCGGACGGGGTCGAGGCTGGCGCGGATCTGCACCTGCCCGCTGAAGCGGGGATCCGCCTCGAAGGCCCGGATCGCCTCCCGGATGAGCTGCTCCAGCCCCGTCGGCATCGGGCGCAGCACCGGGGCGCGGGCGGTCTGCAGGAAGTCCTCGACGAGCCGGTTCAGCCGACCGGCCTCGTTGAGCGCGAGGGCGGCGAGCTGGTTCCCCGGATCCTCGGCGAGCATCTGGAGGCAGCCGGAGAGGCTGGCGAGCGGGTTGCGGATCTCGTGGGCGACCGAGGCGGCGAGCCGTCCGACCGCCGCGAGCCGCTCCTCGCGGGCGCTCTGCTCGCGCATCCGGTACAATTCCGTGACGTCGTCCAGCAGCACGATCCCGCCGTCCGGCAGGCGGGCGCGGCTGCAGACGAAGGTGACCGGCCCGCGCGACTCCTCCCAGGTTGTGCGCTCGCCCATCGCGGGCAGCACCGAGGCGAGCGGGCGCCCCAGCACCTCTCCCAGCATCCCCTCAGCCGCCGGGTTGAGCGACCGGATGATCCCGGCCTGATCGGTGGCGACCACGCCCGCCCGCACCTGATCCAGCACCGTGCTGTGCTCCTCCTCCAGCCGCCGGAACCGGCGCACGTAGCTGTCCATGATCATCCCGACCAGGAAGAACGCCAGCACCCGCAGCGCCAGCTCATAGGCCAGCAGCAGCGGGCTGCCCGGCCCCCCGATCGCCCCCGCGATCACACAGCCCAGCGTGCTGATCCCCGCCGTCCACAGCGCCGATGGACCGGGAAGCAGAAAAGGCGCCGCCACGATGGTCGGGAAGTACAGGAACGCCCCGAGCGAGGTCAGCCCGCCGGTCAGCGCCACCAGCCAGCTCACCAGCGCCACGTCGATGCACACCTGCACCCACAGCGAGCGCCGGGTGGGCGACTGGCGGCTGTACCAGGCGAGCTGCGCCAGGAACACCAGCAGGGTGAGCCCGGACACCTCAAAATAGGGGACGAGCTGGACGATCGGCTGCCCGCTCAGCACCGCGTAGAGCACCGTGCTGCTCAGCACCCCCAGCCCGATCAGCAGCCGGTAGCCCGCATAGCGGTGACCCCGGCTCAGGGCGCCGATCGCCCGCCAGCCGGTGCTGGAGGCTTCCGCCTCTTCAGCCAACGTGCGCGGCCATCTCGAAGATCGGCATGTACATGGCGATGACCAGCCCGCCGACGACGACGCCGAGGAAGGCCATGATCATCGGCTCCATCATCGAGGTCAGCGCCTCGACCGCCTGATCGGTCTCGTCCTCGTAGAAGTCCGCGATCTTGGTGAGCATGGTGTCGAGCGCGCCGGTGGTCTCGCCGACGCTGATCATCTGGCACACCATCTGCGGGAAGATCTTGGACTCCATGAGGGGATCGGAGATCGTGCGGCCCTCAGAGATGCTCTGGGACGCCTTCTGGATCGCAAGCTCGATCACGCGGTTCCCGGCGGTGCGGCTGCAGATGCCGAGGGCCTCCAGGATCGGCACGCCGGAGGAGATCATCGTGCCGAGGGTGCGGCAGAAGCGGGCCACCGCCACCTTCTTCAGCAGATCCCCGAACACCGGCATCACCAGCAGGAACCGATCCAGCGTGAGCCGCCCGATGGAGGTCTTGTAGAACCGGCGGGTGCCGTAGATGATCCCGGCGATGGCGGCGACGATCAGGACGATGTAGTTCTGGAGGAACTTGGAGATCGCGAGCACGAGCAGCGTGGGCGCCGGGAGCGCCGCGCCGAAGTCCGCGAACATCCCCTCGAACTGCGGGACGACCTTCAACAGCAGGATCGCGACGACGATCGTCGCGACGATCATGACCACGATCGGGTAGGTCATCGCGCCCTTCACCTGCCGGACGAGCTTGTCGCTCTTCTCCAGGTAGGCCGCGAGGCGGTTCATGATCGTGTCCAACATACCGCCGACCTCTCCGGCGGCGATCAGGTTCACATAGAGATCGTCGAAGCTGTCCGGGTAGCCCTTCAGCGCGTCGCCGAAGGTGGAGCCGGACTCGACCTTCTCCTTTACCGAGCAGAGCTGTTCCCGCAGGGTCGGGTTCTCAGTCTGCTTGGAGAGGATGTCGAGGCACTGGACGAGCGGCAGGCCGGAGTCGATCATCGTCGCGAACTGCCGCGTGAAGATGACGAGATCCCGGTTGCTGACGCCGGGCTTCAGGAAGGCAGGCGTCGGCAGGTTGAAGCTGAACCCCTTCGACTCATTGAGGGTCGTCGGGCTGATCTTCATCTCGCGCAGGCGCTGCTTGGCCGAATTCTGGTCCGGCGCATCGATCTGCCCGTTCTTCGTCTCGCCCGCCGCTGTGCGATACTCGTACTTGAAGACCGCCATGCACACTCCTCTGCACGTTCAGTCTATACGCGATCCGGTCGCGCTTTCAAGTCCCTGGGTAGGATATGCCTGTACCCATCAGGCACCGCCTTGCGGCGCCGGGGAAAATCTGATAGATCGCGACGAGGAGGTGCATATATGTTTATATATTTTTTGTATACATTATTTATTCTTGATACACAAGCGGCTTGCTATGGCACTTCCCTGCCCACGCAGGCGCAGCGCTTCAGCACTACCGGGAACCCGATGATAGACGCCGCGATCAACGCGGAGGCCAGCGCGCTCGCGGCCAGCTTCGGGGTGACACCCCGCATCTACACGATGAACGATATGGGATCGCCTAACGCAATCTCCACTTGCGGTGCGATCTCGCTGGGGTTGACACTGCTCGCACAGGAATTGTGGTCGATGGACAAGGGCCCGGTGGCCGTGGCAGGGGTGATGGCGCATGAGTGGGCGCATGAGCTGCAGTGCAGCCGGGGCAGCGCGCTGTCTGTCACCGAGAAGGAGCTGCAGGCCGATTATCTGGCCGGCGTCTACCTCCGCTCCCGGGGCCACCTGAGCTTCGATACGGTGGCAGGTTTTGCCAGGAGCCTGTACGAAAAAGGAGACTACAACTTCTGGGATCCTCAGCACCATGGAACGCCGGCTCAGCGGGTTGAGGCCATGCAGGCCGGGTTCATGCGCGGCGGCAGCGTCCTCTCCGCGTACGAGGACAGCACCCCCCACGAGAAGCCCACCTGCACCACCCGCTACACCCCCTGCACCCATCCGTCCCACAGCGACGGGCACGTCATCATCTGCCAGCACCCGGTGGTGATCACTCAGCCGGGTCCCTGCACGCACATGTGTTACGGCCCTTACGGCCCGATGCCCTGCCACGCTGCAGATCCTTACAACGTGACGGTTCCATCCCACCCGAACGGGCACATCATCCCCTGCCAGCACCCCGCTCATTCTGAGGGGGATCCGCAACAGGTGTGTGACTGATCCCCGCCGGAACCTACCCCGATATGTCCTCTCCGCCGTCCACCCGGATCACGTTCCCGGTCATCCAGTGCGTCTCCGGCCCGGCGAGCGCGACGACGCAGCGCGCCACATCGTCGGGCGTGCCGAGCCGGCCGTGCGGGTTCCGCGCCTCTGCTTTCTGGATGAGCAGCTCTGATCCCGGGATCTTCTCCAGGGCGGGCGTCCGCGTCACTCCGGCGAGGATGGCGTTGGCGGTGATGCCGCGCGGAGCGAGCTCTACGGCGATCTGCCGGATGTAGGCCTCCAGCAGCGCCTTCGCCGCCGACACCGGCCCGTAGCCCGGCCAGACCATGTGCGATCCGGCGGAGGTCATCGCGAAGATGCGACCCCCCTCCCCCATCAGCCCCGCCTCCACCGCGCCCTGCGCCCACCACAGCAGGCTGTGGCCCATGACCTCGCTGGTCATCTCGATCTGCGCGCGGCGCACCGCCTTCGCGCCGGGGGCGGCCAGCAGCGGGGCCATCGACCCGAACGCCAGCGAGTGCAGCAGCACCCGGAGCGATCCGGGCGCGATCAGGGGCGCCAGCTCAGCGAGGATCGCCGCGCGCCCCGCGTCATCGGCGGCGTTCTGGTTGAAGAAGCGCACCCGACCCGGCACGAGCGACTCCAATTCGGCCTGGAGCGCCTCGACAGCGGGCATCGTCGCCCGCCGGTCGAGGTGGACGCCGACGATGCCGCAGCCGGCTGCAGCCAGCCGCCGCGCGGTGGCCGCGCCGAAGCCGGAGGACACACCGAGGATCAACGCCCAGGAACCGTCCATCTCCCGACCGCTACGGCTTCTTCGGGGCAGGGGGGGCCGCCGGGGCGCCGGGGGCCGGGGCGCCGGGGGCCGGGG
>JBEIQZ010000122.1:0-12523 GCA_040376255.1 Alphaproteobacteria bacterium | reverse complement strand
GGCGGTTGGCGTTCTGGAAGCCCTTGACGGCGCGCATGGTGCGCGGGCCGAACTCGCCGTCGGCGGTCAGCGTGGCGCCGAGCTCGTTGAGGCGGCTCTGGAGGGTGGCGACCCCCCGGCCCCGGCTGTTGAGCTCCAGGATCGGCTGGCCGGAGACCTGGTTGGCGGTTCCCTGGAGGCGGGCCTGCTGGGCGGCGTTGCTGCTGGCGGCGGTGCCGGTCTGTTGAGCCTGGGCGGTGTCCTGAGCGGGGGCGGGCTGGGAGACCTGTTGGCTGACTGCGGGCATGGCGACCTCTCCCCGGCACTGTAACACAGGCAACAGATCGGGGCAGAGCCACCTCCACCCCCGATCCGGTTACGTCCTGGTTACAGGCTGGAGCGGTGGCAGGCGCCGTCCTCAAAGAGCTGCGCGATCTCGCCGCTGTCGAGCGCCACGTCCCACAGCCCCACCTCGTCCAGCGCGCCATAGACGATGGAGGCTCCGGCGTAGCTGCTGCCGTATACACCCATCGGGAACCTTACAGCGATGTGATTGTCAACCCCTACAAAAACCCCTTGGGCCGGGTGGCGTAGGTGACGTCCATCAGGGCGTTGAACAGGTCTTCTTCGCTCTTGATGCCCTCCGGGTCCTCTATGAGCCCCATGATCTCGTCGACGCTGTACTGGTTGCGGATCGTCCCGAGCGCCGGGTCGTCCTCCAGCATCGCCGCCACCATCGCACGATCCACCTTGAACATTCAGGCTCCACAAGCGCGGAGAGCCTATCCGTTCCCGCGCAGGAAGTCGCGCACGATCCGGTACACATCCGGGTGGACCTGTATCGCGACGTGGTGGATCCCGGCCGCGTACCGGACCTGCGACGCAGGCAGCGCGTCACCGGTCAGCGGCGCCAGCGGCCCGGAGGCGCTGTCTGTCTGCACGAGCATGTCGCCGAAGGCGCGGCTCAGGAAGTGATCAGAGGTCGGCCCGATGCCTGCGGCGACGAAGCACCAGGAGATGTGCGGCGGCATGGCGCCCGTCACCTGCGCGCCGTCGCCGTCTCTGAGATCCTTGATCCCGGCGCTGCGGGCGTCGAAGATGCGCGCGGTGATGGCGGTCGCGGGGAGATCCAGCGCGGCGAGCGCGGCGCCGGCGAGGTCAGCGAGGTGCGCCAGCGGGGCGCCCCGGTGAGGGGAGCCGAGCGTGACGGCGCGGTGCACGGTGAGGAGCCAGGGCGCCCCCCGGCGGTGGGCGATGCGGCAGGCGCTCCGCAGCACCAGCCCGCCCATGCTGTGGCCGATCAGCAGGATCTCCTCCACCGGCACCGGCCAGCAGGCGACGAGCTGCGCCAGCCGATCCGCCAGCAGGCTGCCGTTCTCTTCGATGCGCCGCCCGGTGTTGTAGCGGACGAAGATCGATGTGCAGCCGAGATCCCGCTCCAGCAGGCTGCCGAAATTGACGGCCGGATCGCCGTTCAGCCGCTCCGCGTCCATGCACCACGACCACTCGGTGGCCGCGAGGCCATGCACCAGCACCGCGATGCGCGGCGGGGCGTCCGCCGGGATGCCGCTGCCGTCCGCGCCGATCCAGGCGTCCGAGGTGCGGAGGGAGAGGCCCGGATCGAGGCTGTTCTTCTGCGCGGAGAGGTGATCCCCGATCACCCCGGCCACCGCGCCGGAGAGCGCGTCCGCCGCCCACCCGGCGGTCCCCATCGCGTCTGAGCGCAGCGGGATCAGCGGCTCCGGCTCCGGCGCTGATCCCGGATCGGGGAGGAGCGCGTCCAGCGCGGCGTCGCTCAGCAGGGCGCTCAGGCGGTTCACGCCCTTGACGCTCCCCAGTATTGTTCCGGTGATGAACCGCCGCAGACCGTCCACCTGCAGCGCGGCGACGGTGACGGGGGCGGCGGCGGGGCCGAGAGCCGCCCCGGCGACCGCGACGGCCCGCATCACCGTGCGGGCGGTGGCTTCATGGCCGATCCCGACGAGATCGACGGTCTGATCCACGGCGTCATGCGCCAGCGCCTTGACGCCCCGTATCTGTTTCATCCCTGCCTCCGATCCGGCGCGATCTGCACCCGGACGCCGCCCTGTAGCCTGGAACAGCCAGGACCGGATAGAGATACAGGGCCACGGCTTGCCGTGGACCGTGAAATCAAAAGATACAGGAGGTGTGGTGGAACCGTTGCAGAAATGGTGTCTGGAGGAGGGGTTCCTCAGTCCGGACTGGGAGACGCTGATCGGTGGCTTCGCGGAGCAGGCGCGGGCGGCGGGGGTGCCGGTGGATCGGCTCTCGGTGGCGATCCAGGTGCTGCACCCGGTGCTGGTCGGGCAGGGCTGGATATGGACGGACGGGGCGCTCAAGTGCTTCCGCCAGCCGGTGGCGGGGCTGGCGAGCCAGACCTACCTCCTGAGCCCGGTGCGGCCGATCCTCAACGGGGAGGTCACGCTGATCCGGCGGCGGGTGGACGTGCCGGAGCCGGGGTACCCGGTGCTGGAGGAGCTGAAGGCGCTGGGGTTCTGCGACTACCTGGCGCTCCGGCTGCTGGCGGGGGACGGGAAGCCGCACCTGCTGTCGGTGGCGACGCGCGATCCGGCGGGCTTCACTGAGGCGCAGATCGGGACGCTGGAGCGGGCCGTCCCGCTGTTCCAGATCCTCGTGGATCGGCAGATCCTCCGGCTGCTGAGCCGGACGGTCTCTGAGACCTACATCGGCCACAAGACCGGGCCGCGCGTGATGCAGGGGGCGATCCGGCGCGGGACGGTGGAGCGGCTGCGGGCGGCGATCTGGTTCAGCGATATCCGCAATTTCACAGGGCTCTCGCTGGATCTGGGGCCGGAGGGGATCGTCGACCTGCTCAACCAGTACTTCGGCGCGGTCGGGGTGGCGGTCGAGGAGAGCGCGGGCGAGATCCTGAAGTTCATCGGGGACGCGGCGCTGGTGGTGTTCCCGGTCACCACCACCGACGCGGCGGCCTGCGAGGCGGCGCTCGGCTGCCTGCGGCGGGTGCAGGCTGAGGTCGCGTCGGTCAACGCGGCGCGGGAGCAGCAGGCGCTCCCGCCGATCCGCTACGGGGTCGGCCTCCACATCGGGGAGGTCGCCTACGGCAACATCGGCGCCCCGGCGCGGCTCGACTTCACCGTGATCGGCCCGGCGGTCAACCTCGCCTCCCGGCTGGAGGGGCTGTGCGCGCAGACCGGGACGCCTGCGGTGCTGTCCGAGGACTTCGCCCGCGCCCTGCCGCCCGGAACCGTCGCGCCCCCGCTCCTCGGCACCTTCACGCTGAAGGGCATCCCCGCCCCGCAGCGGGTGTACGGCGCGCCGGATTGAGCTTTCTGCAGATCGTGCTGCCTGCTCCGCCGGGCCGGGTGTCCCACCTGCATCCCCGGAGCCTCCATGCGTCGCCTCGCCCTCCTGCCCGCCCTGCTGCCCGCCCTGCTGCTCTCCGCCTGCGACACGGAGAAGACCGCCGCTGACAGCGGCCTGACGGACGGGCGCGACAGCGACGCCGATGCTGACACCGATTCTGACACCGACTCGGACACCGACTCGGACACCGACTCGGACACGGATTCTGACACTGATTCTGACACCGATTCGGACACCGACGCCGACGCCGATCCGATCCTCGACACGTCGAGGTTCAACGGGCTGGTGTCCTCGCGCACTGTGACCTGCTCCCTCTCGGACGGCACCAGCGGCGACTGCCACGAGCTCACCTTCGCCAGCAACCCGGTCGCGGAGGGGCCGTACTGCCCCGCGACGGTGAGCGACGTCGGCGGGCTGGGCGTCTACGACGGGGCGACCGGGGCGGGGTTCCAGGTGATGATGGCGGCGCTGTGGAATTCGATGGAGGCGGACGGCTACGACATCGTCGACGGGAGCGGCAACGTCCGCATCGACGACTTCTCCGGGCAGGTCGACCGGCGCTACCCCTACTGCCTGGAGGCGCTGGCCGACGACTCCCTGACGCTGGTGTTCACGATCCCCGCCGTCCCGGCGGTGAGCGGCAGCCCGGACGGCATCGGCGAGGTGGAATTGATGGGCGTCTCGCTCGACGGCGTGCCGATCAACGGCGACCCGCCCTCGGTGGTGGCGCACCAGGGCAACATCCCGGCGCTCGACCCCTGCGGCGGCCACCAGGACCCGGCGGGCTACTATCACTGGCACCTGATCAGCAACTCCGCCGACGCGCTGCTCAGCGACGTCGGCATCTCCGAGGTGCGCTGCGCCAACATGGCTCAGGACACCGCCGCCCTCGCCGGGTACGCCCGCGACGGCTACCCGATCTACGGCGAGGCCGAGGCCGACGGCTCCGCGCCCGCCGGGCTCGACAGCTGCAGCGGCCACACCGGCGCCACCGCCGAATTCCCCTCCGGCATCTACCACTACCACGCCGTCCAGGGCGCCGCCCCCAACATCCCGACCTGCACCGTCGGCCGCACCGCCACCTCCTCCTTCACCGTCCGCTGACCCGATGCCCGCCCTGCCCGTCCTGCCCCTCCTCGCCCTCCTCGCCGCCCTCCCCGCCGCCCTCGCCCACAACCCCCTGCTCGCCACCTTCGACCTGCGCCCCGAGGGCGACGCCTGGACGCTCCACGGCAGCTTCTCTGAGGCGGGCGCCGAGGCCGCCCTCCGCGCCGCCCACCCGCAGGAGATCGCCCCCGGCCTGCCGGCCGCCCGGATGGAGGCGCTGCTCGCCGCCGAGCTTCAGACCACCATCGCCGCTACCGCCGACGGCCGACCCGCCCCCCTCACCGTGACCCGGATCGACATCGGCCCCCACCAGACCGACGTCACCCTCCGCCTCGACGCCCCGCCCGGCGCCGCCCGCTGGCAGATCCGCCTCGGCGCCTTCGCCGCCAACCCCGGCCAGACGAACCTGCTCCGCGTCCAGACCGCCGACCGCAAGGAGCGCCGCACCCTCCAGGCCGCCAACGCCTTCACCGCTGCCATCGACCTCCCGCCGCCGCGCACCGTCCCGGCGTGGATGATCGGGGCGCTGCCGGTGAGCCTGCTGGCATGCGCAGGGTTGATCCGGGGTCGCGCTGCTTAGATTTTAGATTACAAATTGGGGTGAAAGGATTCGAACCTTTGGATGTCGGGATCAAAACCCGATGCCGTACCACTTGGCGACACCCCATCGTCCTCCTCCCTTAACCTGCGCCTCTCTCCCCCGCCACCCCCCGCCTTTCGCCTTTCGCCTTTCGCCTTTTACTCTGTGTCCTCCGTGCCTCTGCGCCTCCCGGACCGCATTTTGCCTCTCCCCTCTTGCCCTCCCCTACCCCGTCCGCCCCCCCAGCCGCTCCACCAGCCCCTTCACCACCTTCGCGTACTCCTTCCGGAAGGCCGGGTCAGACGGGCTCATCCCGGTGAAGATACGCGCCATCTGCGGCATCAAAAAAGGAAAATTGAGCATCCCGATCAGCGCCAGGATCAAAAACCGCGCCGGGCAGTCCTGCGTCAGGAACCCGTCCTTCTGGGCCTGCTCGACCTCGCGGATGACCTCATCGCTGCGGCGGCGGCGCTCCTCCTCTGCGATCACGGGCCGGTCTTCGAAGGAGAGGGCCTCCCAGAGCATGAGGCGGCGCCAGGATCGGCGCTTGTGTTCGTGCTCGATGATGGCGGCGACAGCGGAGCCGACCCCGCCCCTGAGGTCGACGGGCGGGCGGTGGGAGAGGGCCTGTTCGAGCACGGCGCCGAAGAGGCCGTTCTTGTCAGCGAAGTAGTGGTAGATCAACTGCTTGTTGCATCCGGCGAGGCGGGCGATGGTGTCCACGCGGGCGCCGGCGAAGCCTTCGGCGGCGAACTCTTCCAGGGCTGCCTCCAGGATCCGGGCGCGCGAATCCGGAGATTTACTCGTCTCACTCATGGCTGGAGAATAGCGCACCCTCCCCTCCGTCGCAAGGGCTTGACGGTGCAGTATCAACTGATTAGTTGATCGCCATGTCGCGCATCATGGCTGGAGCCCTGGCAGGGCTTGTCCTTTCGTTGCTTCCTTCCTGCAATCTTCCATCCAAGACCGGGCCAGAGGCCGCCGCATCCTCCACCCAGCCGGTCAACGTCCAGACCGCGCCGGTGGAGCGCCGGGCGCTGCCGGAGTGGCTGAACCTCAGCGGCAGCCTGCTGGCGAGCCGACAGGGCCAGATCGCGGCGGACAGCAGCGGGGTGATCACGCGGCTCTACGTCGACCGGGGCGACCGGGTGGAGCGGGGGGCGGCCATCGCGGAGGTGAACCCGGACACCAGCCGCATCCAGGCGACGGCCAGCCGGGCGCAGGCGGCGGCGGTGGAGGCGCAGCTCACGGCGACGGAGCAGGACTGCGCGCGGAGCGAGAAGCTGTTCGTCGAGCGGGCGATCTCGCAGGCGCAGCTCGATCGGGCGCGGGCGGCATGCGCGGCGCAGCGGAGCAGCCTGGAGGCGGCGAAGGCGCAGGCGGAATTGGCGCGGACGGGGCTGGGGCGGACGCTGATCCGGGCGCCCTACGCGGGGCAGGTGGGGGAGCGCATGGTGGAGGTCGGGACGTTCGTGCAGCCTGCGACGCCGATCCTTTCGCTGTACGCGGACGGGCTGCTGCGGGTGCGCTTCGCGGTGCCGGAGTCGTTCGCGGCGCGGGTGGCGACCGGGCAGGCGGTGGAGGTGGAGCCGGCGGGGCTGCCGGGGAAGGTGCTGACCGGGACGGTGCAGACGCTCGGGCCTGCGCTGCGGGAGCAGACGCGCGACCGGATGGTGGAGGCGGAATTACTGCCGATGGACGGGGTATTGCCGGGGATGTCTGGGCTGGTCCGGCTGTCGCTGGGGGATCAGCCGCAGTGGGCGGTGCCGGAGGCGGCGCTGACCGGCGATCCGGCGCGGCTGTTCGCGGTGCGCGAGGGGCGGGCGTTTGAGATGGTGGTGGAGGCGGGGACGGCGCGGGACGGCTTCGTGGCGATCCTGCGGGATCTGAAAGAGGGGGACGTGGTGGTGGTGAACCCGCCGGAGGGGCTGAAGGACGGGCAGACGGTGGCGGTGCAGGGGGCGGCGCAGGGGGCATCAGCGCCCGCTGATGCTTCTGCCGGGAAGCAGGAGTAGCGATGCAGTGGCTTGCTGAGATATGTGTCCGGCGACCGGTTTTCGCCTCGGTGCTGACGCTGCTGATCGTGGTGCTGGGGATCAACGGCTACACGCGGCTGGGCGTGGATCGGTTCCCGCAGATCGACTTCCCGGTGGTGACGATCACCACCGTCCTGCCCGGCGCCTCGCCGGAGGACATCGAGACGGACATCACCGACCGGATCGAGGGCGCGGTGAACACCATCGGCGCCATCGACGAATTGCGGTCGATCTCGACTGAGAGCGTGTCGCTGGTGGTGGTGCAGTTCGCGCTCGAAAAAGACGTCGATGTGGCGGCGCAGGACGTGCGCGACCGGCTGGCGCGGGTGCGGCGGGAATTGCCGTCGGGGATCGAGGAGCCGGTGGTGTCGAAGATCGACCCGGACGCCTCGCCGATCCTGTACCTCGCGGTGCAGTCGCCGGGGCGCGACATCCGGGAGATCACCGAATTGGCGGACACGCGCATCCGGCAGGAGCTGGAGGTGCTGCGCGGGGTCGGGCAGGTGCGGCTGATCGGCGGGCGGAAGCGGGCGATCCACATCCACCTCGACCCGATCAAGCTGCGGAGCCTCAACATCAGCGGGGCCGAGGTGGCGCGGGCGGTCGGCGTGTGGAACGTGAGCATGCCGGGCGGGCGCGTGGACACCGGGCGCGATCAGCTCACGCTGCGCGTGCTGGGGCGGGTGGAGAGCCCGCAGGAATTGGCCGGGATCCCGCTGCGGCAGGTCGGGGATCGGACGATCCGGGTGGAGGACGTCGGGCGGGTCGAGGACGGGACGGAGGAGAAGGAGTCGGCGGCGCAGTGGAACGGCGACGACGCGGTGATGCTGGCGATCCGCAAGCAGACCGGCACCGACACGATCAAGGTCGCGGACACGATCAACGAGCGCATCACCGAGATCCAGGGGGAGCTGCCGGCGGGCTACAAGCTGGCGGTGATCCGCGACGAGTCGGGCGGCATCCGCACCGGCACGGACGGCGTGAAGGAGCACCTTGTCGTCGGGGCGTTCCTGGCGGCGCTGGTGGTGCTGCTGTTCCTGGGGGACGCGCGCTCGACACTCATCGCGGCGCTCGCGATCCCCACCTCGGTCATCGGCACCTTCGGGGTGATGGCGGCGCTCGGCTACACGCTCAACACGATCACGCTGCTGGCGCTGGCGCTCTCGGTCGGCATCGTCATCGACGACGCGATCGTGGTGCTGGAGAACATCTACCGCAAGATCGAGCACGAGGGCATGAAGCCCGACATGGCGGCGATCATGGGGACGCGCGAGATCGGGCTGGCGGTCATGGCGACGACGCTGTCGCTGATCGCGGTGTTCCTGCCGGTGGTGTTCCTCGCGGGCATCCCGGGGCGGTTCCTGCGCTCCTTCGGCGTGACGATGTCGGTGGCCATCGCGGTGTCGCTGTTCGTGAGCTTCACGCTGACGCCCTCGCTCTCGGCGCGCTGGCTGAAGGAGAAGATCGTCGGCCAGCCGCCCGGCTTCCTGGAGCGGCTGGTGGAGATCTTCTACCGGCCCATCGAGCGGCTGTACATGGTGGTGCTGGGCTTCGCGATGCGGCAGCGGTGGATCGTGGTCGCCGCCTGCGCGGCGTCGATGTTCACCCTGCCGCCGCTGGCCGGGATGGCGAAGAAGGGCTTCCTGCCGCTCGACGATCGGGCGCAGTTCGAGGTGGTGGTCCGCGCCCCTGAGGGCAGCAGCGTCACCGCCACCGAGGTACACGCCGAGCGCATCGCCCGGCAGATCCGCGATCTCCCGAACGTGCGGCTCACGCTCGTCACCATCGGCGCCGACGATCAGTCGATCCCGAACCGCGCCAGCATCTACGTCGGCCTGATCCCGCCGGAGGATCGGGAGCTGAGCGAGAACGCGATGATGGATCTGGTGCGCCATGAGGTGCTGGCGGGCGCCGATCCCTCGCTGCGGGTGAGCGTCGGGCAGGTGTCGGACTTCGGCGGCGGCGCCTCCACCGCCCGCATCCAGTACAACCTGAGCGGCCCCGACCTCGACGTGCTGGAGAAGGCGGCGACCGACGCGGTGGCGCAGCTCCGGCAGGTCAAGGGCGCGGTGGACGTGGACAGCACGCTGGTCGTCGGGAAGCCGGAATTGGCGGTGCGGATCGACCGCGACCGCGCCGCTGAGCTGGGCGTGAACGTCATGGACATCGCCGGGGCGCTGCAATTGCTCGTCGGCGGGCAGAAGGTCTCGACCTACACCGAGGGCGGCGAGCAGTACGAGGTGCAGCTCCGCGCGGAGGCCCGGTGGCGCGGCAGCCGGGACGTGCTGGGGCTGCTGACGGTGCCGTCGACCCGGCTCGGCACAGTGCCGCTGCTGGACGTGGTGACGATGGAGCCGGGGGTCGGCCCCGGTACGATCAACCGGCTCAACCGGCAGCGCGTGGTCACAGTGACGGCGAACGCCGCGCCGGGGGTCGGCGAGAACATCATCGGGGACGCGCTGAAGAAGACGGTCGACGGGCTGGGCCTGCCCGCCGGGTACACGCTCGCCCCCGCCGGGCAGACCAAGCTCATGGCCGAGACGGGCAAGAGCGTCCTGACCGGCTTCGGGCTGGCGTTCATCTTCATGTACCTGATCCTCGCCGCCCAGTTCGAGAGCTGGCTGCACCCGTTCACCATCCTGCTCTCCCTGCCGCTGACGCTGCCCTTCGCGGTGCTGTCCATCGTCGCCACCGGCCAGAGCCTCGACATGTTCAGCGTCCTCGGCATCTTCGTGCTGTTCGGCATCGTGAAGAAGAACGCCATTCTTCAGATCGACCACACCAACCAATTGCGCGAGAAGGGGATGCCGCGACAACAGGCGATCCTCCAGGCCAACAAGGATCGGCTCCGGCCCATCCTGATGACCACGCTCTCCTTCGTGGCCGGGATGATCCCGCTGGTGCTCTCCGAGGGGATCGGGGCGGGCTTCAACCGCGCCACCGCCGGGGTCGTCGTCGGCGGGCAGAGCCTGTCGCTCTTGCTGACGCTGCTCGCCACGCCGGTCGCCTACTCGATCTTCGACGACATCCTGATCTATATGCGGCGGTTCGGCGCCTGGATCGGCCTGATCGCCCCGGAGCAGACATGATCCCCGCGCTCTTATCGCTCGTCCTCCCCGCGCACGCCCTCACGCTCGAAGAGGCCTGGGCCGCCGCCGGGGCGGACAGCGAGGAGGTCACCCTCATCAGCGAGCAGCGCCTCCAGAGCGGCCTCGTCCGCAACCAGGCGTGGGCCGCGCTCAGCCCGAAGCTCACGCTGACCGGCAACTGGACGCTCAACCAGCGCGAGACGGCGCTCGACTTCTCCGGGCTGTTCCCGCCGGAGATGCTCGACCTGATCGAGAGCTTCACCGGGGAGCCGGTCAGCTTCGGCGACCCGCTGGTGATCAACCAGAAGCAGTATTTTGATTGGAATTTGACGATTGTTCAACCGATCTTCAGCGGAAAAGCGCTGCCGGGCCTGCTCGGCGCGATGGCCCTCGCCCGCGCCGGGGAGGCGCAGGAGCGCCAGAGCCTCGCCCAATTGCGCCTCGGGGTCGCCCGCGCCTACTGGGGCGTGCTGGTCGCCCGCGAGGCCGAGCGGATCTCGACCGAGGGGCTGGAATTGGCGAAGGCCCACGCCGCCATCGCCGCCAGCCTCATCGGCGCCGGCAGCGCCACCCCGCAGATCGGCCTGCAGGCAGAGATGGCCGTCGCCCGCGCCGAGCGCGACCTGTACGGCGCCCGTGCCCGCCGCGCTCAGGCAGAGCAGGCGTTCGCCGCCCTCACCGGCCTCGACGGGCAGGACGGCTTCTCCCCGCCCGCCCCCGCCGCCCTCCCCTACAGCGACGTGGAGGACGCCGTCTCCCGCGCCCTCGATCAGCGCCCCGACCTCGACGCGATGGAGCAGCAGGCCCGCGCCATGCGGATGCAGCGCCTCGCCAGCCAGCTCTCCTGGCTGCCCGACATCAACGCCCGCTTCACCGAGGCGTACACCGAGAACGGCGGCTTCTCCGGCGAGAACTACACCTGGATGTTCGTCGCCACCGCCTCGTGGACCTTCTGGGACGGCGGCTTCCGCCTCGCCGAGAACGCCCGCACCGCCTCCCAGGCCCGCCAGGCCGAGGCCGGGCTCGACAAGACCGTCGAGGACATCCGCCTCTCCGTCCGCACCGCCTGGGAGGAGCGCGCCCGCGCCGCCCTCGCCCTCGCCGCCGTCGAGCGGGAATTGAACCTCGCCCGCGAGAACCTCAGGCTCGCAGAAGTGTCTGTCAAAGAGGGCGCCGCTCCCTGGATCGACGCCGAGGACGCGCGGCTCGCCCTCGCCGCCGCAGAATTGGGGCGGCTCTCCGAGCAGATGAGCCTCGATCTGGCGACGCGCAGCCTGCTGCTGGCGACAGGGGATTTTTGAGGGATTGAGCGGGGCTCCGCAGAAGGCGA
This sequence comes from Alphaproteobacteria bacterium, assembly GCA_040376255.1. Classification (GTDB taxonomy): domain Bacteria; phylum Myxococcota_A; class UBA796; order UBA796; family SXON01; genus JBEIQZ01. Next base: position 1,036 of record JBEIQZ010000122.1, on the reverse strand, counting down.
TCAGTACCGCTCGCCTGAGTTCTGCTGCTTCAGCCACTTCATCAGCGGCGCGTAGTACTCCACCATCGCCCGCGTCGACAGCTCCTCGCCGGTGGCGTCGCGGAGGATGTCGCGCCAGTCGCGGGTGGCGCCCTGGGCCATGATGGACTGGAGCCAGGCGCCGACGGCCTTGTTGCCGTAGTAGTTGCAGTTGCGCGGGTCCTGCTTGAGGATCTTTTTTGCTATATGGTCGTGGAGCTGGAACTTGATGACGGTGGCGATGGCGTAGTCGTAGTAGGCGCCGGGGTCATCGATGATGTGGGTTTTTGTGCAGGCGTCGCAGAGGTCGGGGTCGGCGGCGCGTCCGGTCGGCGGGGCGATGCGCTGGTGCTCGGCGGTGAGCGCCCACCAGCGGGCCTGCCACTGATCGGGCGGCAGATCCTTCTCGTACAGCTCGTACTCGAAGTTCGACATGACGCCCACCGACCACGGCAGGAAGGTGACGGTGCGCTCCAGGGCGTCGACGAGCAGCGCCTGGGTCGGGTTGATCTTCGCCTTCTTCGGCAGGAAGCCCTGGGCCTTCAGGTAGGGGATCTGCCCGGCGGCGAGGCTGGCGAGCTCTCCGATGGCCTCATGGAAGCCCCGGTTGGCGCCGTCGCGCAGCAGCGGCGGCACGCTGTCATCGGCGTAGGCGAGGTAGTAGTAGACGTGGCCCAGCTCGTGGTGGCTGGTGAAGAACCACGAGGAATCGGACTCCACGCTCATCAGCGAGCGGACATCCCGACCCATGTCCATGTGCCAGGCGGAGGCATGCGCGTTCTTGCTGCGCGTCTCGCCCGCCTTGACCGGGTACAGATCCGAGTGCGCCCAGAACTCCGGGGAGAGCGAGGGGAAGCCCATCGACACATAAAAGCCCTCGGCCTGCTGCACGATCCACTCCGGCGGGCGCTCGGCGAAGTACGGGTCGAGATCCGCCGCCTGCACCATGCCGCCCCACTCCTGCGCCCAGCGGTTCGGGAACCAGTGCGCGGGCGGCAGCCCCGCCGGGATCGGCTGG
>JBEIQZ010000659.1:0-2948 GCA_040376255.1 Alphaproteobacteria bacterium | reverse complement strand
GAAGGCTACCTCTACCCGGAGACCTACCGGGTGGAGCCGGAACACTTCAAGGTGGAGGCGTTCGTTCAGCGACAGCTCGACACCTTCGTGGCGAAGTTCTGGGATGAAGGCAAAGACGATCTGGGGACACGCACCCTCGATCAGATCGTGATCATGGCGAGCATGATCGAGCGCGAGGAGCCGACCCCCTCCAACCGGGCGACGGTGGCGGGGATCCTCTGGAAGCGCATCGACAGCGGCTGGAACCTCGGGGTGGACGCCACCTCGCGCTACACCCTCGCGGACTGGAACGACCGTCAAGCCTTCCTGAAGAGACTGCGCGATCCCGATGATCCCTACAACACCCGACTGCGGCCCGGCCTGCCCCCGACCGCCATCGGCAATCCCGGTATCGAAGCGCTGAAGGCGGCCGCAAAGCCCGTCGTCAGCGACTGGTGGTACTACCTCCACGACAGCAACAAGACCCTGCATCCGGCCCGAACTGAGGCCGAGCATGAGGCAAACCGCGCCCGGTATAACGTCTACTGAGACGTACCGTGGCGCCGGAGCGCGCCATGAACACCATCCCTGTCCCTCCCCCTCCCCCCGTGAACAACTCCGCGAACATCTGCGTCCTGATCGACTTCGAGAACCTGGAGCGCGGCACGCTCCAGACCGGCTACGGTCACTTCGACGCGGGGCTCGTCATCAACCACCTGCGCCGTCGCGGCCCGGTGCGGATCGCCCGCGCATACGCCGACTTCACGCGCTATGCGCCCCATGCCCGCGAGCTGCTCAAGGACGGCGTGACCGCCAGCCAGCTCTCCAGCTCAGAGGCCGGAAAGCTTAAGAACGGCGCGGACATCGCGCTGGTCGTCGATGCGATCAGCCTGGCGCTCCAGACCCCCTGGCTCGACACCTTCGTCATCCTCTCCGGGGACGTCGACTTCATCCCGCTCCTGTTCAAGCTCAAGGAGCTTGGCAAAACGGTGATCTTCTGCGGGGTGGAGGAGATCACCAGCACGCTGCTGCTGTCCTCCGCCGATGAGTTCCTGTCCTACGGGACGCTCTACCGCGCTGCCGGTCGCCGCCAGATCCGTCACTTCGGCGCAGAGCCGGACGGGCGCCGCGACCCCCGCGACCTGCGGGACGCCCCGCGCGAGCGTGAGCGTGAGCGCGAGCGCGAACCCGAGCGCGAATCCGCCCGCGAACCCGCTCGCGAACCCGCCCGTGAACCCGCCCGCGAACTGCGCGACGGCTCCCGCGCCCGCCCCGCCCCCCGGCGCGCTGACCCCCCGCGCGCAGAGGGATCCCGCGCCGCACCGCAGCGCCCCGCAGCCCCCGCGCCGCAGCGCGCCGCAGACGCCGCGACATCCGACGCGCCGCTGGAGCCCGCACAGATCGTCCTTCCGGCCCCGCCGGTCGCCGAGTCCCCGGATCGCGGCGGGCGCTACCGGCGCGGCGGACGCTACACGCAGGGCTGGCGCGCAGAGGAAGCAACGCCGCAGCCTGACGCCGACGCGCAGGAGGAGCAGGCCCGGCAGGAGGCCCGCGCACACCGCGCTCAGGAGCACGCGCGTCAGCAGGCGCAGTCTGAAGCGCCTGACACAGCGCAGCCCCCGACAGCGCAACCCGGCACAGAGCGCTCACACGCTGATCAGTCGCCTGCGCAGCCCCCTCCAGAGACGCCGCTCACGGCGCCGATCCACACTGAGCCGTCGCCCGGTGAGCAGGCCGGAGCGGACCGGCTGAGCCACGAGCTGGAGCTGCATGAGCTGGAGCGCCAGGAGCAGATCGCATGGGAGCTGCGCGCGCGCGAAGATCTGGAGCGGGAGCGCCGCGCCTGGGAGGGCACGGAGGAGGCGCCTGCCAGGCAGAACCGGCGGGGGCCGCGCCGCGATGAGCATCGGCACAACAACCGGAATGATCATCGGGATGATCATCGGGATGATCACCGGGCGCACCGCGGTGATCATCGCGCTGATCATCGTGGTGATCATCGCAGCGAGCCTCACACTGAGCCCCAGAGCGGGCCTCAGAGCGGGCCCCAGAGCGGGCCCCAGAGCGGGCCTCCCGCCGACGATCCCCGCCCGGCACCTCCAGACGCGCCGGGAGATGATCCGTTCGATCTCTCTCCGACGGCCGGTGTGCGCCGGGTGATCGGCGGGCTGCGGCGGCTCCAGAAGGGGGAGGCTCCGGTGCGGTTCCACGCGCTGTGGGACGATCTCTGCCAGACGGAGCCCGCGCTGGGCGCGCTGCCGGACGGCTACCGCCGGTTCCAGGACTGGGCGCATGCGTCGGTGCAGGGCGGTCTGGTGGAGCAGCTGAAGCGGAGCCGGCTCGGCTCCGGGCTCCGGATGATCCCGGTCGGGCTGTCGGCGCCGGAGGCGGCAGAGGCGGAGCCGGAGGAGCCGGCCAGGGATACGGAGATCCCCTCAGGAGAGGGAGAGGCGCCCCGGCTCTCGCCGCTCGATCAGGGCATCCAGTGGCTCGTCGAAGAGCTGTACCGGATCGCCGATCCGCCCCGCTGGGTTCAGGGCAGCCAGATCAGCGACGCGCTGATCCAGCGCGGCCCTGAGTACGACTACCGTCGCTGGTGGACGGGAAACTTCGGCCGCCTGCTTGAACACATCGAGGAGCAGGGGTTCATCACGATGCGGCAGCAGGGGCGCAACCGGCCCAAAGAGATCCGGCTTGTGGTGAAGCAGGCTGCACCCTGACGGGGCGCTGAGCCGATAGGTTGGGGGATGTCTCTACGCACCGCCCTCCGCCGTCAGCTCAAGGGGCTGATCCGGCGGATCCCCGTCCTCGGCCCCCGGCTCGCGCCCTGCGCCTCCACGGTCACCCCCGCGCAGGCGGCTCCGCAGGCCGCGCCGGTCGCTCCGCAGGCCGCGCCGGTCGCTCCGCAGGCGGCTCCTCCGCAGGCCGCGCCGGTCGCTCCGCAGGCGGCTCCTCCGCAGGCCGCGCCG
>JBEIQZ010000687.1:0-2679 GCA_040376255.1 Alphaproteobacteria bacterium | reverse complement strand
TGCTGCCGGGGTTGCGTCACTGGTGCTCCCAGCGCCCCTGCGAGGCCGGCGACCCTGGGCCCACCGCCGCTCCGGAGCTGCTCTGCAGCGACCACCCCGCGGCGTTGCTGCCGCAGCTGGTGGCGGCTTTGGCGGCCGGGGAGCGGTTGGTGCTGCTGGCCAGTGGCGATCCCCTCTGGTTCGGCATCGTTCGGGTGCTGCTGCAGCACATCCCCAGGGAGCAGCTGCGGTTCCATCCGGCTCCCACTTCCCTGCAGTTGGCGTTCGCGCGCCTGGGGCGACCCTGGCAGGACGCCGCCTGGATCGCGGAGCGCGTGCTGACGGTGGCGGAGCTGAAGCGGGCGCTGGATCGGCTCCCGGCGCTCGACGAGGACGATACGACGCTCGACGATGAGTACTGGATGAGCGTGTCGGACGGCCGCTGGTGGGAGCAGGAGGACGACCCGGAGAGCCGCCGGGTGATGGAGGAGGACGCGCTGCGGAGCCTGCGGGCGCTCCTGGCGCGGCGGCTGGCGCGGCTGGGGCGGTGGGGCGAGGCGGTGCCGTACTTCCCGGCCCGCCTGAGGGAGCCCGCTGCCGCCGCCGCTGCGGCCTGGGGACGGATGGAGCAGGCGGATCGGCGGAAGGACGCGCAGGCGCGGGCGGCGGCGGCGCTCGACTTCTTCCGCGCGGTGCTGCCGCAGCGGTTCGACCTGCTCGCCGCCGAGACGTGGCCGGACTTCGCGCTGGCGGGCGGCGGCTATGACATCGGCCACCGGCTCACCAGGGATCGGCTCGCCAGCGCGGAGATCAGCGCCGACGAGCGCGCCCGCCTGACCGCCCACAGCGCCGAGACCTTCGCGCAATTCCGCGCCCCGCCCGGCCACCCGGTCGCCGCCATGCACGCGGCGTACACCGACGCGGACGGCAGAGAGATCCCCGCCACCCCGGATCGGCGCTACCACTTCCTGTGGCACCTCGCGGAGCTGGCGTGGGTGAGCGCTGATGGGCTGCCGCCGGGCGATCCGAAGCTCGCCCAATTGCTCTGCCAGGGCGGGCGGCTGCTCCGCAACAAGCTGCCGGATCAGGCTGATCTGTTCTATAAGCGCATGGTATGGGAGGGGCGCCCCGATCCGCTCGCGCAGGTCGCCGACGGGCTGCGCTGGTTCCCGACCGTCGACGACAGCTACACCTGCCTCGCCCTGCCCTGGCCCCCGCCCGACCCGCCCCCGACCTGGGCGGAGCGCCGACAGATGGAGTGGGAGGCGATGGTCGCCGCGAAGCAGGCGGAGCAGGACGCCGCAGAGGCGGCGCGCGCAGAGACGCGGGCGCGGGCGATCCAGGGCGTGTCGGGGGTGCTGCTGCTCGGCGCGATGGTGGCGGGCGGGTGGTGGTGGCTGGAGCGGCAGCGTCCAGGGTGATCTGGCCAGGGTGATCCGATCAGGGCGCTACTGGATGCCCGTCTCGCTGTCGCTCCGCCGCTTCGCCACCTGGTAGAACCCGTACGCGGTGACCCCGATCCCCACCAGCACCAGCGCCCCGCTGCTGTTTGTGCCGATCAGCGCCAGCTCCCCGCTCGCGCCGCCGACGATCATGATGACGCCGAAGATGATGTTGACCATGTGGACTCCCGGAATTCTGCGGTGGAGGCAGATGGTAGCACGCCCCTCACCGCCCGTCGCACCACGCCCACAATTCCTCCCGCTGCGCCGCAGTCTCCCGCGTCCACGGCGCAAAATGCGTCTTCGCGGGCGCCCGGTCGAACCAGAACGTCCCCGACCCCGCCGGGAGCGTCGCGCAGCACGCCAGCCACAGCGCCGTGTCCGCCCCCTCCGCCGCGCTGCGGAGCCGCCCCTGCATCCACCGGTCGAACGCCGGCAGCGATCCCGACACCCCCGGCGTCGACGCCCAGCCCGGATGCATACAGTGGCTCTCCACCCCGCTGTCCTTCAGCCGCGCCGCCCACAGCTCTGACAGGATCACCTGCGCCCGCTTCGTATGCGCGTAGGCCGCGACACCGTCATACACCTTCGCCACCCCCCGGATCGCCCCGAGATCCAGCCGCTTCGTGTACATCCCCCCCGATGACACCCAGATCACCCGCGCCCCCCGCCGCATCGACCCCGCCAGCCCCGCCGTGATCCGGTGCGGCCCCAGCACATGCACCGCCGCCGTCTGCTCCACCCGCTCCTCCCCCCCGCGCCCGTCCGGCCACCCCGCCCGCACCTCCCGATCCGGCAGCAGCCCCGCGTTGTGGATGATCCCGTCCAGCTCCGCGCCCCCCGCCTCCGCGATCAGCCGGTCTGTCGATTTTGCGTCCCCCACGTCCACCTGCAGCACCCGCGCCGCCCCCGCCTCCCGCCGCGCCGCCTCGCCCCGCTCCAGGCTCCGGCAGCCCATCCACACCTCAGCCCCCCGCGCAGCCAGCCCCCGCGCAAGCTCCAGGCCGATGCCGGAGTTCGCGCCGGTGATCAGCCAGCGGCGTCCGCGCAGATCGACAGTGAGATCTTCAGGATGGAAGGAGCGGGCGTGGCGGAGGTAACCGGAGCGGTCGAAGGACCAGTAGACGCTGGCGTCGAGGAGAGGGTCGAGGATGGACATGGGGGGAGTATAGGATCACGGCGGCACGGCGGCACGGCGAAAGGCGGAAAGGCGGAAAGGCGAAAAGGCGAAAGGCGAAAGGCGGAAAGGCGAAAGGCA
>JBEIQZ010000493.1:0-4737 GCA_040376255.1 Alphaproteobacteria bacterium | reverse complement strand
TGCTGCTCTGGCCCTCCCAGGTCGCCTTCGCCGCCGCCTTCTGGGGGCTGCCGCTCATCGGGGTCTGGATCGCGGCCGGGCCGGGGCCGTGGCTGCTGCTGCCGTGCGGGCTGGCGCTGTGGGGGACGGCCCACACGCGGCTCACCGGGAACCGCCTGCGCCGGGTGGCGGTGCCGGGGCTGCCGATCCGCGTCGCCCACCTCTCCGACATCCACGCCGGCGGGCTGATGCACCGCGCCGAGGTCGCCGCCCTCGTCCGCGCCGTCAACGCCGCTGAGCCCGACCTCGTGCTGATCACCGGCGACCAGCTCATGCCCTTCTCAGAGGCCGATCACGGCTGGCTGCTCGATGAGCTGAAGAAGCTCCGCGCCCCCGTCCGCATGTGCGCGGGCAACCACGACCTGCCCGTGCTGGCGCGGCTGCAGGCGGAGTGCGCCGCCGCCGGGATGCCGATGCTGGTCGACGCGCAGGAGATCCTGGAGATCCGGCCCGGCGCGGGATCAGGCGCGGGAGGAGATCCGGTACAGATCGAACTCACCGGCGTCAACTTCTACTGGAAGAAGCCCGGTGACCGCCTGACAGAATTGCTCGCCCGGCTGCCCCCTCCCCCGCCGGACGCCTGCCGCATCCTCCTCGCCCATGACCCCCGCGCCGGGGTCTGCGCCCCGCCCGGCCGCTTCGACCTCGTCCTCTCCGGCCACACCCACGGCGGCCAGCTCGGGCTCAACATGTTCGGCTGGCCGGTGTCGGTGCTGCGGATCTTCGGCTGGCGCGATCAGGGGATGTTCGTATCGGAGCCGGACAACCCCCGGCCCACCCGGCACTTCGTCCACAGCGGGAACTGGTGGATGGCGATGCCGCCCCGGATGGGCGTGGCGCCGGAGATCGTGCTCTGCCAGGACGACCGATAGCCGGCTCAGTAGGTGATCATCCAGACGCCGCTCTGAGCGTCAGCGGAGGTCTTGAGCTCGGTGGGGGACATCTTGAGCCTGGCACCAGTGTCGGGGTCGTTCACATAGTACCAGGAGGGCTTGCGCGGATCGCCCTCCATCCCGACGACGGCGACCCAGTGGCCTGAGTTGCCGAAGCGGTGGCTGTGGTGATCCCCGACCCGCAGACCGGGGTAGCGGGCGGAGGGGCGCGGCAGCTCGGCGACGATGCCGGAGAGGCTGACGACCCCCATCGGGACGGTCTTGCCCTCGGCGAGCTGGGCGTTGAGCGTGGAGACGTTGCCCCCGGTGGTGAAGGCGGCGCCGGAGAGGCCCTTCTGCTGCATGCGGGCCGCCATCGCCGTGCCGGAGGAGCCCTGCCCCGGGCTGTAGATGCCGCGCGAGAACTGATCCAGCTCCTCGCGGCTGCGGGGGTTGGCGCTCTTCCCGTTGGCCTGAAGGGTCATCATCAGGGTGGCGATGCCGCAGAAGGCGCCGGCGCGCTCGTGATCCATGCGGTGCTGATCGATCAGCGGCGCGCCGGAGCGGGGTCTGCTAAGGGCGCGCCAGGTGTCAGGGCCGACCTTGCCGGTCTGCTGGATGTTGCTGCGGGCCTGGAACGCCTTTACCGCCTCGACGGTGGTGGAGCCGTAGGTGCCGGTCCGGCCCCCGGCTGACAGGCCGAGCATGGTCTGGATCTCGACGACGGCGGGGCCGCGATCCCCCTCGCCAAAAACCCTGCCGGCCTTGATGGCGTCAGCCAGCTTGAGGTTGTCTCCTGCAGCGGGGGCAGCCTGCCCGCCCGCAGGGGCCGCCTGTTCGCTCGCGGGGGCCGCCTGTGCGCTCGCGGGGGCCACCTGTCCGCTCGCGGGGGCGTTCATCAGCGCGGCCCAGGTCTCGGGGCCGACAAGGCCATCGATCTTCAGCCCGTTCTTCTTCTGGAAGTCGCGGACGTACTGCGCGGTCGTCTCGCCGTACCTCCCGCTAAGTCCCGCGCCGGTCATCCCGAGCCGCCGCTGGATCGCCAGCACCTCCGCCCCGCTGTCGCCCTCGAAGTAGATCGCCCCGCGCCCGATGCCTGCCGCCGTCGCGGCCTCGCCCGCGTCTGCCTTGGCAGGCTGCTGCTGGGCGGGCTGCTGCTGGGCGGGCTGCTGCTGGGCGGGCTGCTGCTGGGCGGGCTGCTGGGCGGGGAGGCCGGTCCCGCCGAAGTCCTTGGCGAGCGCGCGGGCGCGGGCCCAGACATCGTTGGAGTAGTCGTGATCGGTGGTGAGCGAGTCGTAGCCGGTGGGGTTGTCGAAGACGGCGTTGCCCCGGTTGTAGGCGGCGACAGCGATCTGGAGCTGGCGGCTGGGAGACCAGGAGGGGAAGCGACGGCGGGCCTCAGCGTGGAAGTCGGCGAGGATCTTCGCCGCCTGATCGATGTGATCGAGGTCGCCGGGGCCGCCGCGCGGGGCGTGGAACTCGCGGTCGACCTGCATGAGGCCGAAGCCGTAGCCGTCCCACACCGAGTAGCCCCGGCTGTCGAGCTGGAGGCCGCCGCGCGTCTCGCGGCTGGCGATGGCGGCGAGCAGCGCGGGGGGGAGCTTGTACTTCTGAGCGATCTTTATGAAGTTGTCGCGGTACTTCAGCAGGCGCTGGCGATCCGCGCCCGCCAGCTCAGCCGACGCGGCGACGCCGGAGCCGGAGGCGCCCTGGTTGCGGGCAGTCTCAGCGCGCATCCCGCCGCTCTGGTGGCCGAACAGCACGCCGTTGGCGCCGCCCTGGCTCTTCAGCGCCTCCCAGGTGGTGGGGCCGACATCTCCGGTGGGCTGGACGCCGCTCGCCTTCTGGAAGCCGATCACCGCCTCCTGCGTGGTCCGCCCGTAGGTGCCGGTCTGTCCGCCCGTGGACAGCCCGAGCATCCGCTGCAGCTCCAGCACCGCCGCCCCCTGCGCCCCCGGCTTCAGCACGATCCCCGCCTGGATGGTCGCCGCCAGCCCCATCCCCTGCGCGCGCGCAGCGTTGCTGCCGAAGCTCTGCGCCGCCCCCCCGGAGCTGGTTGCCTGTTGGGGAGCGGCCTGTGGAGACTGGATCTGTCGCTGGTCGGGCATCCGGAGATTCTAAAGGAAGCCGCCCCTTCTGAAAAGAGCTGGATGGTTTCACGATGATATCAGACGGAACTGCTTTCAGCATTTCCGTATTATGCGCTCTGATATCACTCCGTGATCACCTCTCCCCCCACGCTGACCCGCCCCAGGAACGCCGCCACCTCCTCCGCCGACAATTCCGGGTTCCCGGTGAGGATCAGATCCCCCCCGATCTCTGTGAGGCCCGCGAAGCCCTCCAGATCGGTCAGCCCGGTGCCTGACAGCGTCAGATCCCCGTCGATGCGGCTGATCAGCGGCAGCTCCAGCCGCGCCAGCAGCGGGCAGGTCCGGATCGAGATCGCCCCGACAGCGGCGAGGCCGGAGAGCGCGGCGGCGTCGGTGAGATCCGGCAGCCCGTAGAGGACGAGCGCGTCGAGGGCGGCGAGCCGCTCCAGCCCGGCGAGCGAGGCGGTGTCGGTGGCGACGAGGGAGAGCACGGTCATGGCCTCCACCCCGGCGAGCCAGCGCAGATCCGGGACGCCGCTGACAGAGATGAGATCGAGGTGTTCGACCGCGCGGATCGCGGGCATCCCCGGCCAGCCTGAGACCTCCGCCTCCTGGAGCTGGATGGTGCCGATGCGTTCGAGCGCCGGGAGGCTGAGATCGCCGAGGCCCAGGGTCCCCTGTAGAGAGGTGTCCTGGCTGAGGAAGCACTGGAGGAGCGTCCCGATCGCTCCGAGCGCCGGGAGCGTGCCGGAGATCCTCCCGCAGACATCGAACATCGGGATGCTCTGGAGCGCCGGGAGGTCGAGCGCCGCTGCGGGGCCGGAGGGGTTATCCACCGCGATGTGGAGGCGGACGCCGACGCCGGTGAGCGCCGGCGCGGACAAACGATCCAGCCGGGGGGCATCGATGATCACCGTATCAACGGTTCGCAGCGCGGGAAGGGAGACATCGGTGAGGATCTGCTCGCTGACGCTCAGGTAGCCCAGCTCCAGGAGCGGCAGCTCCACCTCCTCCAGCGCGGCGTTCTCCCCGATGTCCACCCGCCCCAGGCCCCAGGTCGGCGCCGTCCACGCCAGCCGCTGCAGCCCGGTCTGCCGCACCGACAGCCCGCCCGCCGCCACCAGCCCGGAGAGCCCCTCCAGCGACGCCAGCGCGGGCAGGTACTCCAGCACCAGCGTCCCGCTGATCACCGAGAGCGACCCCGCCCCAGCCAGCGTCTCCAATTCTGTCATCCCCGACAGCGTCAGCGACCCGGCGGTCTGGAGCCGCCCCAGCCCCGCCAGATCGCGCCCGCCGACCCGGTAGATCTCCAGCCCCTCCCCCACCCGGCACAGCCGATCCGCCGACGCGAGATCGGGGAGATCCATGATCGACAGCTCCTCTGTTGTCCCCGCGTAGTCGTGGAAGAAGATCGCGGCCTCCTCCGGCGAGGACAGCGCCTCACCCTGCCAGTACAGATCGTCGCAGGCAGGGATCTCCGACGCTTTTTCTGCTCCCCCGCACCCGCACAGCGCCGCGAACAGCCACACCCCGATCACTCCACGACCTCCACCGAGACCTCGCCCGACACCGTCACACGCGCCAGGAAGGCGTCGATCTCCGCCTGCGACAGCTCCGGGTTCCCCCGGATGAGCAGATCGCCGGTGACGGCGGTGAGGCCGGAGAGCCCGTCCAGATCGGCGAGCGCGGTCTCCAGGATCAGGAGATCCCCGACGGTCTGGAGGCCCGGCAGCGCG
>JBEIQZ010000870.1:0-1503 GCA_040376255.1 Alphaproteobacteria bacterium | reverse complement strand
GGGGCCGGGGGAGGGAGGGGGCGGCTTAACCGGTTACAGGGGGCTGCTCTGGAGCTGTCCATGCCGATCCAGCACTTCCGCCCGCACCCCTGGCACGGGATCCCGATCCGGCCCGGCCCGACGGATCTGTTCCATGCCTATATCGAGATCACGCCGTTCGACGCGGTCAAGTATGAGGTACACAAGCCGACCGGCTACCTGAAGGTGGATCGCCCGCAGGCGACCAACTCGCTGCCGCCGACGCTGTACGGGTTTCTGCCGCAGACGCTGTGCGCGGATCGGGTGGCGGCGCTGTACCCGGAGACGGATCGGGGGGACGGCGATCCGCTGGACATCTGTGTGCTGTCGGAGCGGCCCATCCCGCACAACGACATCCTGATGAACGTGCGGGTGGTGGGCGGCCTCCTGATGGTGGACAAGGGGGAGGCGGACGACAAGATCATCGCGGTGCTGGATCGGGACCCGATCTGGGGGGAGGCGCGCGATCTGGCGGACATCCCGGCGGCGCTGGTCAACCGGCTCCGGCATTATTTTCTCACCTACAAGCTCGCGCCCGACGGCGCCCAGCCGGTGACGGTGGATCGGATCTACGACCGGGCGCATGCGCTGAGGGTGATCGATGCCAGCGAGCAGGACTACAGCGAACGGTTTTTAGGAGGTTGATCATGTCTGATAACGCGCATGTCCCGGTCATCCGGCAGGTGACGGAGATCCCCGGCCCCGCCAGCCGCGCCATCATCGCCCGCCGCGAGGCCGCCACGCCCCCCGGCGCGGCGAAGCTCACGCCCATCGCCGTCGCCCGCGCCAGCGGGGCCACCGTGGAAGACGTCGACGGCAACCGCTTCATCGACATGGCGGGCGGCATCGGCACGCTGGCGGTCGGCCACTGCCCGCCCGCCGTCGTCGCCGCGATCCAGCAGCAGGCCGCCGATCTGATCCACATGTGCGCCATCGTCGCGAGCTATGAGCCCGCAGTGGCGCTGGCCGAGCGGCTCAACGCCCTCGCCCCCGGCGACGCGCCGAAGCGCACGGTGCTGATGAACAGCGGCGCGGAGGCCCTGGAGACGGCGGTCCACATCAGCCGCTCCTTCACGAAGCGGCAGGGCGTCGTGGTGTTCGAGGGCGCCTACCACGGGCGCACCAACCTGACGATGGCGATGACGTCGAAGTTCAACCTGTTCAAAAAGGGATTCGGCCCGTTTGCCCCGGAGGTCTACCGGCTGCCCTTCCCGAACGTCTACCGGCGTCCGGCGGAGATGACCGCCGAGGCGTGGGTGGACTGGCACGTCGAGCAGCTCGACGCGGCCTTCGTGAGCTACGTCGATCCGTCGCACGTCGCCTGCGTGGTGATCGAGCCGGTGATCGGGGAGGGCGGGTTCCTGCCGGCGCCCGCGCCCTGGCTCAGGAAGCTGCGGGCGCTTTGCGATCAGCACGGGATGCTGCTGGTGGCGGACGAGGTGCAGTCGGGGATGGGCCGCACCGGGAAGCTCTGGGCGATCGATC
>JBEIQZ010000756.1:0-2148 GCA_040376255.1 Alphaproteobacteria bacterium | reverse complement strand
GAGATCGTGCTGGCGGATGGCACGGTGGTGGGGAGCCATGACGGCATCGAACACTTCACCATCGGCCAGCGGCGCGGGCTGGGCCTCTCAGGCGGCCCGTGGTACGTCCTCGGCGTCGACGCTGAGCATCGCCGCGTCACGGTCGGCCCCGCTGAGCGGCTGGAGCAGCAGGGGCTGGAGGCCGGCGGTCTTTCATGGATCCGGCAGCCTGAGCCGGGCGAGCCGCTGGCCGTCCGCATCCGGCACCGGGGGGCGCTCATCCCCTGCGAGGTGCTGCCCGATCCGGCCCCCGATCTCCCGGCAAAACACCCCCGCCTCCGCCTGCGCTTCCACGCCCGCGCCCGCGCCGTCGCCCCCGGACAGGCCGCCGTCCTCTACAGCGGCGACGAGGTGATCGGCGGCGGCTTCATCCGATCAGCCTTATGAAAAAGCCCGTAGATATTCAGCGCCCGAAGCGGCGCCCGCTCCCGCTGCCTGAGACCGGCCACACCTTCCGCGCGCCCGCCCTGCTGCTCCAGGCGCTCACCCACCCCTCCTACGCCGCTGAGCATCCTGGCGAGGCCGACTACGAGCGGCTGGAGTTCCTGGGGGACGCGGTGCTGGATCTCGTCGTCGCCGCGCTGCTCTACCGGCGCTTCCCCGACTGGCCTGAGGGCGCGCTCTCCAAGGCCCGCCACCGCCTCGTCGCCGAGGAGTCCCTCGCCGGGATCGCCCGCGACATGAGCCTCGGTCCCTGCATGCGCCTCGGGCGCGGCGCCACCCTCGACGGGAGCCGCGATCGCCCGCGCGTCCTCGCCGACGTCCTCGAAGCCATCGTCGGCGCGCTGTACCTCGACGCGGGCCCCGCCGCCGTCCACGCGCTCCTCGACGCCCGCTTCGGGACCCGCATCGACGCCCTCGCCGCCCTCCCCGGCCTCGGGGACGCCAAGAGCCGCCTGCAGGAGTTCACGCAGCAGGGCTGGCACGGGAGCCTCCCCCTCTACGCCCCGCTCGAAGGCTCCGGCCCCTCCCACGCCCGCGTCTTCCGCGCCCGCGTCACCCTGCCCGACGGCCGCCACGCGGACGGCGAGGGCCACTCGCGCCAGTCCGCCGAGCAGTCCGCCGCCGCCGCCCTCCTGCCGCTCCTGACGGAGATCCCGTGATCACCATCTTCCGCCGCCTCGAATGGGACGCCATGCACCGCATCCCCCGCCATGAGAGCAAGTGCGCCGCCTGGCACGGCCACCGCTACGTCGCCGAGATCGGCTGCGCCGCGCCGGAATTGGACGCGCTCGGGCGCGTGATCGACTTCGGGGTCGTCAAGGAGCGCGTCGGGGGCTGGATCGACGCGCACTGGGATCACACCGCCATCCTCATGCGCGGCGACCCCGATCCGGCGGCGCCGGTGATCGCGGCCTCCAACGCGGCGGCGGGGCGGCCGGTGTACTGGATGGACTGCCACCCGACGGCGGAGAACATCGTGGCGGAATTGGCGAGGGTGGCGCAGGGGCTGCTGGAGGATGCGGGGGTGCGGGTGGTGGAGATCCGGCTGTGGGAGACGCCGAACGGGTCGGCGGTGTGGGTGAATCCTCCAGAAAGGGCTATACCTCCCCGATGAAGTGGGCAGGCAAGGCGCTCGGCACGACCGTAGGCGCGATGGTGGGCGGGCCGATCGGGGCGGGCGTGGGCGCGGTGGTCGGCCACCTGCTGGCGGATCGGGAGCCGAAGATCGTCATCCGGAGCCTGCGGTACGAGGTGCATGCGTCCGGGCCGCAGGGCGCGGGGCTGCGGGTAGTGCCGTCGTGGGAGGCGGTCGGGCTGGCAGGGGAGGCGGTGCGGGTGCGGGTGGTGTTCGGGGGGCGGCGGTGGGAGGACATCGTCGACCTGGAGGCGGATCGCGAGGCCTGCGGGCTGCCGGAGCGGCTGCTGCCGTGGGTGGAATTGGAGGGGGTGGCGGAGGCGGGGGGGCGGGAGGTGCTGCGGCTGGAGATCCGGGCGCCGGGGGAGGACGCGGTGGTGGCGGAGTTCCCGGTGGAGGTGCCGGGGCGGCTGCGGCGGCTGTCGGGGGGCGGGGCGGGGCGGGAGGTGCTGGCGCTCGCGGGGGCGGCGCGGGCGGGCGGGCGGGCGCTGGGGACGGGGGACGTCCGGCTGATCCGGGAGCGGATGGAG
>JBEIQZ010000352.1:0-6668 GCA_040376255.1 Alphaproteobacteria bacterium | reverse complement strand
CGCCGAGCCGGGGCTGTCTGCGGTGCTGCGGGTGCTGGGCCCGGAGGGCGAGGCGGTGACGGACTGCCGGGGGTTCGGCGGGGATCAGTGGGGGGAGTGGGGGCTGGACTACGGGTGCGCGACGGCGCTGGAGTAGCTGGAGCAGCGGCTATCTCCACTCGACGGCCTTCTGCTCCGCGCCGAGATCCTCGGATGTGGCGACGCGCACCGGGAATTGGAGGATGCGCTCCAGATCCTGCCGGATCTGATCCACATCGACCGGCCAGCCCGGCACGGGGCGGCAGGTCAGCTCGCCGGTGCCGTCAGGGAGCTGGCGGAATTCGTGGGCGGCGAGGCGCCAGCGGTGGAGGGGGCGGGCGAGATCCATCGGGGTGACGGGGAGGCCGTCGGCGGCGCGGTAGCCGACGGGGGCGCGGCCCTGGAGCCCGAGGAGCAGGCGGCCCTGCCCGCTGGAGGAGAGCCGCGCGTGGTCGCCGGTGCGGTAGCGGAGCAGGGGCAGGTAGGGGTTCCGGCCGCCGCTGACGGTGATCTCTCCGTGTTCGCCGTCGGGGAGGGGGTAGCCGTAGGGGTCGGTGATCTCGACGTAGAGATCGGGGCAGAGCAGGGCGTGGGCCGTGCCGTCTCCGGGGCTGTCGGGGGCGCCGGGGTGGAAGACGGCGGCGGCGACGGGGCCGGTCTCGGTGAGCGAGTACCAGTCGAGGACAGGGCAGCCGTAGCGTTCGAGCAGGGCGGCGCGGAGGCCGGGCGGGAGGGCGGAGGCGCCTGAGAGGACGGCGCGGGGGCGGATGTCCGGGTCGAGGCGCAGGAGGGCGGCGAGGGCGGGCGGGTCGGAGGAGATCAGGGGCGGGTCGAGATCCTGGAGGAAGCGGCGGGCGCTGTCGGGGTGCCACTCGCGGGGGTTGAGGTTGACCTTGCAGAAGGCGGCGTCGCCCCACATGGAGAGGACGGCGGTGAAGGTGAAGGTGCTGTGCTGGGCGCAGACGTGGGCGCCGACGGGCCGGGGGCCGCGCGGGAGGGCGACGCCGTGGAGGCGGAGCAGCCAGTCGAGCAGCGCGTGGTTGGCGGAGACGGTGGCGGGGTGGGAGGGGAGGGCGAGGGGCTGGCCGGTGGTGCCGGAGGTGTCGTAGCGGATCAGGCGGCTGAGATCGGCCCACTCCGGCAGCTCGTCGGGCAGGAAGTCGACGAGGTCGCGGCTGAGATCCTCGCGGCTGGAGCAGGGGATCTCGGCCCAGGGCCGCCCAACCGGGGCGCGGTCGCGGAACCAGGGGACGAGCCGGCGCCAGCGGTCGAGCGGCAGCCCGTCCGGGGAGCTGGGCGGGGCGGGGGGCAGGGGCGCGTCGGGGGCGCACAGCGTCGCGCGGAAGGCGCTGAGGACGGCGTGGTCATCGGCCCGCATGGCGTCGCCGATGCGGGTGTTCCAGGGCGGCGCGTCGGGGTGCTGGACGATGCGGGCGTACAGATCGGCGCCCGCCGGGCTGATCGAGGGGTGGTAATGGAGGAGGTCTGGCATCGCATTTCCGCGCTGTGACGAAGCTGTGATAGCAATATGGGACGCTTCCGGGTAGAAGCCAGCCCCTGCAGGAGACAGGCCGCCCGATGAACTCAGAGCCGGTTGTATTCGATGCCGCAGCGTTGCCACAGGCGATAACCCGGATCCGGGAGCAGCTTCATGTGGTCGAGGGGCCGGGCGGGCGGCTCGGGCTGTGCAGCGGCGCGGTCGTCCCCAACGGGCTGGCGTGGCGCGGGACGCTGCCGCCGATGTACCCGGAGTGGCTGGGGGATCGCAGCTTCCTGGAGGTTCACGGCGTGCGCTACCCCTATGTGGCGGGCGCGATGGCCAACGGGATCGCCTCGACGGGGCTGGTGATCGCGATGGCGCGGGCGGGGATGCTCGCCTTCTTCGGCGCGGCGGGCCTCAGCCTCCAGCGGATCGAGGCGGCGGTGCAGGAGTTGTGCGCGGCGCTCCGGACAGGGGAGGGGGAGGACGCGGCGGAGCTGCCCTTCGGCTGCAACCTGATCCACGCGCCGCACGAGCCGCAGATCGAGGCGGGGACCGTAGAATTATACCTGCGCTACGGCGTGCGCCGGGCGGAGGCGGCGGCGTTCATGGCGCTGACGCTCCCGGCGGTGCGCTACGCGGCGACGGGGCTCTGGGAGGACGGCGAGGGCCGCATCCACCGGCGCAACATGCTGTTCGCGAAGATCTCGCGGGCGGAGGTGGCGCGGCGCTTCCTGTCTCCGGCGCCGGAGGAGATGCTGACTGAGCTGGTGCGGCGCGGCGAGCTTACCGCTGAGGAGGCGCGGCTGGCGCGGCGCGTGCCGGTGTCGGAGGACATCATCGTGGAGGCGGACAGCGGCGGCCACACCGACAACCGCCCGCTGGTCGGGCTGTTCCCGCTGATCGCCTCGGTGCGCGACGACTGCGCGCAGGCGCACGGCTACCAGCGCCCGATCCGCATCGGCGCGGCGGGCGGCATCGGCACCCCGGCGGCGGCGGCGGCGGCGTTCGCGCTCGGGGCGGCGTTCGTGCTGACCGGATCGGTGAACCAGGGGGCGGTGGAGTCGGGGACATCGGCCCCGGTGAAGAAGCTGCTCGCGGCGGCGGACATGGCGGACGTGGCGATGGCCCCGGCGGCGGACATGTTCGAGATGGGGGTGGAGGTGCAGGTGCTGAAGCGCGGGACGATGTTCGCCGCGCGCGGCCACCGGCTCTATGAGCTGTACCAGCGCTATGACAGCATCGAGCAGATCCCCGCCCCGGAGCGCCAGAAGATCGAGCGGGAGATCTTCCGCGCCCCGCTGGAGGAGATCTGGGAGGGGACGGCCCGGTTCTTCCAGGGGCGCAACCCGGCGGAGGTCGCGAAGGCGCAGACCGACCCCCACCACCGGATGGCGCTGATCTTCCGCTGGTACCTCGGCATGGCGAGCAAGTGGGCGATCACCGGCGACCCGGCCCGGACGCTCGACTACCAGATCTGGTGCGGCCCGGCGATGGGCGCGTTCAACCGGTGGGTGAGCGGCAGCTTCCTGGAGGCGCCGGAGGCGCGCAGCGCGGTGCAGATCGCGCTCAACATCCTGGAGGGGGCGGCGGTGATCGCGCGGGCCGGGCAGCTCCGCAGCTTCGGGGTGCCGGTGCCGCCGGAGGCGTTCCGGTTTGAGCCGCGTCCATTTTCTATTTGATGTAAACAACAGGGGAGTGGGAGATGTCGTTTGAGCCGATAGCGGTGGTGGGGGCGGGGGCGATCTTTCCGGGCGCGCTGGACGTGCCGGGCTACTGGCAGAATATTCTGTCCGGGAAGGATCTTCTCACTGAGATCCCGAAGAGCCACTGGTTGATCGAGGACTACTACGACGCCGATCCCAAGGCACCGGACAAGACCTACGCGAAGAAGGGCGGCTTCCTGCCTGACGTCGCCTTCGATCCGATGGCGTACGGCATCCCGCCCAGCCTGCTCCCGGCGACCGACACCTCCCAATTGCTGGCGCTGATCGTCGCGCAGCAGGTGCTTGACGACGTCATGCGCTGCCGCCCGAAGGCCATCGACCGCAGCCGCCTCTCGGTGATCCTGGGCGTGACGGGCGGGCAGGAATTGATGGGCAGCATGGCGAGCCGCCTGCAGCGCCCGATCTGGGAGAACGCGCTGCGCCAGTGCGGCCTCGTTGAGGACGAGGTGCAGCGGGCCTGCGAGCGGATCTCGGCGCACTACGTCGGCTGGCAGGAGGCGACGTTCCCCGGGCTGCTCGGCAACGTCGTGGCGGGGCGCGTGGCGAACCGGCTGAACTTCGGCGGGACGAATTGCACGACGGACGCGGCCTGCGCCTCGGCGCTCTCCAGCGTCCACCTCGGCATCCTGGAGCTCCAGAGCGGCCACTCGGACATGGTGATCACCGGCGGCGTCGACACCATGAACGACATCTTCATGTACATGTGCTTCAGCAAGACGCCCGCGCTCTCGGCCAGCGGCGGCTGCCGCCCCTTCGACAGCAGCGCGGACGGGACGATGCTCGGGGAGGGCATCGGGATGGTCGGGCTGCGGCGGCTGGCGGACGCGGAGCGGGACGGCGATCCGATCTACGCGGTGATCCGGGGGATGGGGACCTCCTCGGACGGGAAGTCCAAGTCGGTCTACGCGCCCGTCTCTGAGGGGCAGGCGCAGGCGCTCCGGCGGGCCTACGCGATGGCTGGCTACGGGCCGGACACCGTCGAGCTTATGGAGGCGCACGGCACCGGCACGAAGGCAGGGGACGCGGCGGAGATCGTCGGGCTGAAGATGGCTTTTGACGAGAGCGGGCGCAAGGATCGGCAGTGGTGCGCGATCGGCAGCGTGAAGTCCCAGATCGGCCACACCAAGGCGACGGCGGGCGTGGCGGGCTTCCTGAAGGTGCTGATGGCGCTGCACCACCGGGTGCTGCCGCCGACGATGCACGTCCAGAAGCCGAATCCGCAGGCGGACTTCCCGAACTCGCCGTTCTATGTCAGCACGCAGAGCCGCCCCTGGGTCCACCCGACCGACCGGCGGCGGCGGGCCTCGGTGTCGGCGTTCGGCTTCGGCGGATCGAACTTCCACATGACCGCTGAGGAGTACACCGGCGCCGGGAACCGGCCCCTGCGGCTCGACGCATCGACCGGGGAGCTGTTCGTGTTCACCGGCGCCTCGCCGGAGGAGGTCACGGCGGCGGTGGCGGCGGTGAAGCTGGAGGCCGGGGCGCCGAACATCGAGGCGCGGACGGCGGCGCGGCTCTGGAAGCAGGCGGACGCCGCCCACGCCTTCCGGCTGGCGGTGCTGGTGCGCGGCGACTGGGAGCGCAAGCGGGAGTCGGCGCTCCGCGCCATGAGCGGCAAGGGCGGCGCGGTGGCGCCGGGCGTGTTCTGGAGCGCGGCTGAGGCAGCGTTGAGCGGGCAGGCGACCGGGCAGGGGCCGGGCGGCTGGCCTTCCTGTTCCCCGGCCAGGGCAGCCAGTTCCCCGACATGGGGGCGGCGCTCGCGATGCGGTTCGAGCGGGTGCGCGGCGTGCTGGATCAGGCCGAGACGGTGATCCCGGGGCTGCGCGAGTGGATCTACCCGCGTCCGGTGTTCTCCGAGGCCGAGCGGGAGGAGCAGGCGGCGCGGCTGACGCGCACCGAGAACGCCCAGCCCGCCATCGGCGCGCTCTCGGCGGGCATCCTCGCGCTGCTCAAGGATCTGGGCGTGGCGCCTGCCGTGGTGGCGGGCCACTCCTTCGGGGAGCTGACTGCGCTCTACGCGGCGGGCGCGATGGATCTGCCGACGTTCCTCAGGACGGCGCGCTGCCGGGGAGAGGCGATGGCGGCGGCCTCGCAGACGCCCGGCGCGATGATCGCGGTGGCGGCGCCGCGCGCGGTCGTCGAGCCCTACCTGCAGAGCGGCGTTGTGGTGGCGAACCACAACGCGCCCGATCAGGTGGTGCTGGCCGGGCCGACCGCAGCGGTGGGCGTGGTGGCCTCAGCGCTGGAGAAGAGCGGGCTGAAGGCGACGCGGCTCGCGGTGTCCACCGCCTTCCACTCGCCGGTTGTGGCGGCGGCAGGCGAGGATCTGAGCCGGTTCGTGGCGCAGCAGCCCGTCGGCCCGCTCCAGGTGCCGGTGTGGTCGAACCGCACCGCGTCGCCCTGGCCGGCGGCGCTGGACGCGGCGGGCGTGGCGGCGGAATTGGGCCAGCACCTCGTCTCGCCGGTGCGCTTCGTCGAGCAGATCGAGTCGATGTACGCGGCGGGCTGCCGGATCTTTGTCGAGGTCGGCCCCTCCGGCGTGCTGAGCGGGCTGGTCGGGCGCGTGCTGGGCAGCCGCCCGCACCGGGCCATCGCCGCCGATCCGAAGGGCGGGGAGGGGCTGGACGCGCTGCTCGGGCTGCTCGGGCGGCTGTACGCGGCGGGCGTCCCGGTCGACATCGGGCCGCTGTTCTCAGATCGGCGCATCGAGGAGCCGGCGCCCCCCGGCAAGCTCTCAGTGATGCTCAACGGCGCAAACTACCAGAAGCCCTATCCGCCGCAGGACGGGCGGAAGGCGCCGATCAATGTGCGGAAGACCCCTGCTCCAGCAGCTCCGCCTGCGGTAGCGGCTGCGCCGGCGGTGAAGGCTTTGGCGCCAGCCACCCCTGCGGCCGCCCCGGCAGCCGCCCCTGCCCCGGCAGCAGCCCCGGCAGCCGCCCCGGCAGCACCTGCGCCGCTCACGGCGCCGAAATCGGCTTCGACCGGCAGTTATGGCAATGGCCACCACAACAACCCCGCAGCGGCTATAGCAAAGACAGGCGCGGCGACTTATGCCCCCCGGCGGGACGGAGGAGTGATGGAGAACGGGAGCCCGCGAGGGCAGGTGGCCGGCGGCTGGGTCGCGGCCTTTCAGGACAGCCAGCGGCAGCTCGCGGAGGTGCAGCAGAGCTTCCATCGGACATTGACTGAGGCGCACCTCGCCTACCTGCGGACAGTGGAGGAGTCCAACCGGAACCTCCTCTCGCTGATGGGCGGGCAGCCCGTCGCCTGGGCCGCTCCTGCGCCCGCGCAGATCATCCAGGCGCCCGCTGAGCCGCGCACGCTCCCGGCCCGGCCCGCCGCGCCTGCGGTGATGCCTGCCGCGCCGGTGCTGGCGCCGGTGATGGCCGCGCCGGTCGTGGCTGCGCCGGTCGCGCCGGTCATGGCTGCGCCGGTCGCGCCGG
>JBEIQZ010000405.1:0-5833 GCA_040376255.1 Alphaproteobacteria bacterium | reverse complement strand
GGGACCCCGGCGAAGGCGGCGGGCGCGCACGCCGACAGCCCGCTCGTCCGCTGGCTGAAGCGGCTCGACCGGCGCCTGCTCGCCGCCACGCTCCCCCGCCCCGGCCTCACCGCCGGGATCACGGGCGCCATGCTGCTGGCGGCGCTGGCCTCCGTCCCATTCCTCGGCACCAGCTTCCTCCCGCCGTTCAACGAAGGCACCGCCACGATCAACCTGCTGGCCGCGCCGGGGACCGCCCTCTCCGAGTCCAGCGCGCTCGGGACGATCGCGGAGAAGCTGCTGCTCGGCGTGCCGGAGGTGAAAAGCACCGGGCGGCGCACCGGGCGGGCGGAGGCCGATGAGCACGCTGAGGGCGTTCATTATACCGAGATCGATGTGGATTTTTACCCCGGAGATCGCGCTCCTGGCGTCACGGCGCAGCGCCCGCGCAGCGCCGTCCTCGCCGACATCCGGGCGCGGCTCGCGCTGATCCCCGGCGTGACCGCCAGCATCGGCCAGCCCATCTCCCACCGCCTCGACCACATGCTCTCCGGCGTCCGGGCCGGGATCGCGATCAAGGTCTTCGGCGACGATCTCGCCGCCCTCCGCCTGACCGCTGACGCGGTAGCCGACGCGATCCGCCCGATCCCCGGGCTGGTCGATGTCAGCGTCGAGCCGCAGGTGCTCGTCCCGCAGATCCAGGTGCAGGTCGACCGCACCGAGGCCCGCCGCTTCGGGATCGCGCCGGGGCGGCTGACTGAGACTCTGGAGGGCGCCATCGCCGGGACCACCGTGGGGCAGGTGATCGACGGGGTGCGGACGCTCGACCTCGTCGTCCGCTACGACGCGCCCTGGCGCACCGACCTGAGCCGCCTCGGCAGCACCCCCGTCGTCCTCCCCGACGGCCGCGCCGTCCCGCTCGGGAACCTCGCCAGCATCCACACCGGCGCCGGACCCAACCAGATCTTTCATGAGAACGGCCGCCGCCGGGTCGTGATATCGGCCAACACCGCCGACCGGGACGCCGGAGAGGTCGTGGCGGAGCTGCGCGCGGCGCTGGAGGCCGTCCCGCGCCCCGCAGGCGCCTGGATCAGCGTCGGCGGGCAGTTCGAGCGCCAGCGCGAGGCGACCCGCGCCATCGCCCTGCTCTCCCTGCTCTCCCTCGCGGGGATGTACGCCGTCCTCTTCGCCCACTTCCAGAGCCACCGGCTCGCGATCCAGGTGATGCTCAACATCCCGATGGCCCTGATCGGCGCCGTCGCCGCGATCTGGATCTCCGGGCAGCCGCTCTCGGTCGCGACGCTGGTGGGCTTCGTCACCCTCTGCGGCATCGCCAGCCGCAACACCATCCTGATGATCACCCACTACCGCCACCTCGTCGAGAACGAGGGCGAGCCCTTCGGCCCGGAGATGGTCGCGCGCGGATCGGTGGAGCGCCTCGTCCCGGTGCTGATGACCGCGCTCTGCGCCGGACTCGCGCTCCTGCCGCTCGCCTTCGCCGGGGGCGACCCGGGCAAGGAGATCCTCACCCCGGTCGCTCAGGTGATCCTCGGCGGGCTGATCTCCTCGACGCTGCTCGACATCGTCGTGACGCCGGGGATCTACCTGTGGTGGAACCCGCCCCCCTCCAGGGAGGCAGCCGCCTGATCCGTTCACTTGTTATGGAGCTTCCATGTCCCTCCTGCTTCTCTGGATGATCGCCTGTGACAGCCCCCCGGCGCCCGCCGGGACGCCCGCCGCGCCCGCCGCCCCGGCCCACGATCACGCCTCCCACGATCACGCCGCGCCTGCCCCACCCGCCGCGCCCGCCCATGATCACGCCGCCCACGGCCACGCCGCCGCCCACGGCGGCATCCAGAAGGAGCTGGACGGCATGCACATCGAAGGGCTGGCGATGCCGGACGGCGTGATGTTCTGGCTGACGGACGGGGACGCAAAACCGCTGCCGCTCGCAGGGATCACCGGCAGCGCGGTGATCAAGGGGCCGGAGGGCGTCGCGTCGGTGGCGCTCGCCCCGATGGGCGACCACCTGCACGCGCAGGCGAAGCTCGCGCAGGGACAGCCCGCCACCATCGTCGTGACCGTGACGCGGGACGGCAAGGCCCAGAGCGCCACCTTCGACGTCGCGGCGGTCGGGCTGCAGAGCCACGATCACACCTCCCTGCACGGCGGGCAGGTCGGGATGTGGGGCGATCACCACGTCGAGTACCTCGGGCGGGACGGCGAGCACCGCGTCTGGATCACCGATGAACACCGGAACACGCTGAAGGACGGGCTGGCGGTGGCGCTGAAGGACGGGGATGGGGCGGCGCTGCCGCTCACCCCGGACGCGACCGGGATGTTTTTTGTCAGGGCGGAGGGCGCCGGGACGCGCCCGGTGATGGTCGAGGTGACGCTCGGCGGGACGAGCCTGACGGCGGAGCCGGACAAACGCTTCTCGCTGGGGTTCAACGCGGCGCCCCCGCAGAGGTGATATCCGGCTGAAATGCTCCCTCTGCTCATCCACGGCGCGGGCCTCGACGACCGCTTCTGGCGCCCGGTGCAATCCTGCCTGAACCCTCCCGGGATCGCCATCTGCCTGCCGGGGCGGGGCCGCCGGGGGGGCGCTCCGCTCCGATCCGTGTCTTCGATGGCGGCGTTCGTCGCGGCGGAGGTGCGGACTGCTGATGCGCCGGTGGTGCTGGTCGGCCACTCGCTGGGCGGGGCGGTGGCGCTGGAGGTGGCGCTGATGGCGGTCGGGGCGGCGGGCGATCCGGCGGGCGATCCGGCGCTGCGGGCGCGGATCGCGGGGCTGGTGCTGATCTCGACCGGGGGGCGGCTGCGGGTGCGGCCTGAGATCCTGGCGATGGCGGCGGAGGCGGAGTCCAGCGGGGCGCCGATGGAGATCAGCGGGTGGGCGCTGCCGGAGGACACCCCGGCGGATCGGCGGGCGCTCATCGCGGAGATCGAGCGATCCGTGCCGCCGGGGACGGCGCGGGCGGACTGGGGCGCGGCGGACAGCTTCGACCGGCTGGCTGATCTGAGGCGGCTCGGCGGGACGGGGCTTGCGGTGCGGGTGCTGGTCGGGGAGGAGGATCGGATGACGCCGCCGAAGTATGCGGCCTTCCTCGCGGCGCAGATCCCGGGCGCGGCGCTGGAGGTGCTGGCGGGGCGCGGCCACATGCTGCCCACCGAGGCGCCGGAGGCGGTTGCGTCAGCAGCAGCGTCAGCAGCATCGGCGGCGATCCGGGCCTGCGGGCAGGCCGGGCAGGCGGGCTGAGCATGCCGGAGACGATCTCGCTCACCCCGGAGGACGGAGCGCCGGAGCAGCCTGCGGCGCAGCCGACCCGGCCGGGATCGCCAGGATCGCCAGGATCGCCAGAATCGTCGGACTTGATCATCGGCGCGCAGATCGGGCAGGGCGGGACGGCGCAGGTCTTCTCGGCGCAGCAGACCGCGCTGGGCCGGGAGGTGGCGATCAAGGTGCCGGGGTCGCCGCAGCATGCCGCCGGGATGCTGCGGGAGGCGCGGGTGCTGGGGCGGCTGGAGCACCCGAACATCCCGCCCGTCCACGACATCCGGCGCGGGCCGGACGGGATGCCGTGGATCGTGATGCGGCGCGTCCGGGGCGGGACATGGCTGGAGCGCATGACAGATCCTCAGGCGGCGATGGGGCTGGAGGAAAATATCGCCGTGCTGCTGCAGGTGGCGCAGGCGGTGGCGTTCGCGCACGCGCACGGGGTCATCCACCGGGATCTGAAGCCGGAGAACGTGATGATCGGGCCGTTCGGGGAGGTGCTGCTGCTGGACTGGGGGCTGGCGGTGGCGGCGGACGGGGCGGAGTCGCCGGGGGACAGCGCGGATCTCCCCGCCGCCGCGACGCAGACCCGCGCCGCCGGGACGCCCTGCTGCATGCCGCCGGAGGCCGTCGGTGACCCGGAGCTGCTGCGCGCCCAGGGGATCGCGCTGCCCGATCTGCCGCATCCGGGGCCGATCACCGTGCGGAGCGACGTGTTCCTGCTCGGCGCGATCCTGTACCGGGTGCTGGCCGGCCACGCGCCGTATTCCCGCCCCGAGCAGCGCGATGAGCTGCTCGCCGCCTGGATCTGCGACCCTCCCCCGCCCCCCGGCCCGCCCGATCTCGTCGAGGTCGCCCGGAAGGCGATGCGGCGCGACCCCGCCGGGCGCTACGCCACCGCCGCCGGATTCCGCGACGCGCTGGAGGACTGGTCGACCGCCCGCCTCGTCGACGCCGCGATCCGCCGCCGCGAGCCGGAGGAGGCCGCCAGCCGCCTCGCCCGCCTGCACCGCGCCGATCCTGCGCTCGGGCAGCGCATCCAGCAATTGCGCCGCGACCTCGCCGCTGACCGCGATCTCCGCCACCGCGCTGACCCGCGCACCAGCGCGGGCGTCCGGCGCGCCGTCATCGCCGCCGCCAGCCTGATCTTCGCCGTATCGCCGGTGCTGCTCAGCCGGGCGGAGGCTGCAGGCAGGCCGCTCTACCCGCTGATGATCGGCTTCGGGGACGGGCTGCTGCTGCTGCTCGGGGCCGCCGCTTTTCTGCTGCGGGGGCGGCTGCTCCAGAGCGACGTGAACCGGGACGCGCTGATCCTGTTCGCGGTCGCCCTGCTCGCCCAGAGCGCCCTCGACGCCGCGCTCTGGTGGCTCGGGGAGCCGCCCCGGCTGGCGATGACGCTCCACCTGCTCGTCCACCGCCGCATGGGCGCCGCCGTCGCCATCTTCCTCGCCGCCTTCGCCGTCAGCGTGCTGAGACCGCCGCTGGTGTGGACGGTCAGCGCCATGACCGGGTTTTTGTTTGTGCTGGGGGTGATCCGGTCGTCGGTGCTGGACTGGGCGGGCGGGAGGATCAGCGCTCCCCCGCCCAGCCGGTGACCGAGGTGGGGCGCTCCGGCCCCAGGTAGACCACCGGGAGCGCTGCAGGATCGGCGGGCGGCTCCGGCGGCGCGATCACCTCCTGCTTCTGCGCGGCGATCCCGAGCACACTCTTCAGCCGCTCCAGCACCGGGGTCGCGGCGACCACCGGCACCTCACGGTAGTGGTCGAACCACGGCAGCCGACAGCGGGCGTACTCGGCGGCGGCGGGCGGGGGCAGCGGCGGCGGCTCACCGGTCGCGGCGAGCCAGTCGCGGGAGTTCAGGATCTGGACGGAGCAGCCCATCCCGGCCTCCGGCGCGTACTGCGCGGCAGAGCGCGGATCGGCGTGGATCTGCTGCTTCATCCGGCCCCCGGCGCCCAGCCCCATCGCTCCAGGCGCGGCGGCGGGGGCGGGGGGCGCCATCCCCCTCATCCGGGTGACGACCTGCGGCGGGATCGGCAGAGAGGGGAGTAAAGACTGCAGGATCGGCTCCAGCGTCGCGGGCAGCCGCGCCGCCTGCTCAGCGGCCCACACCTCCGGGCGCAGCGGGATCACCTGCAATTGCACCCCGCCGGTGTCGGCCCGCCCGGTGATCTGCTCCTCGGCGGTATAGCCCCGGCCCAGCGGCATCGCGATGAACTGCCGGATCACGCCCGGCGCCACGCAGAAGCCGTCCAGCCACGGCTGTCCCGGCACGATCACGTAGTCCTGCGGGTCGCGGCTCAGGCCGCGCTGCAGACCGCCGCCGCTCACCGCGTTGATCCCGCCCGCCGAGATCTTCAGCGCGACAGGGTAGTTGCTGTTGAAGGACAGCCACAGCGCCTCCGCCTGGTGCATCGGCATCAGCACCCCGCCCGCCGCCCGCATCGCCGCCGGGAGCTCCGGGTACGCCCCGGCGCGGCGCAGCGGGAAGGCGCCCAGCCCCGGCGGCAGCGGCCAGTCCTTCCCGTCGTCCGGGATGCGGAGCGTGCGCTGGACGTGCAGCGAGAGCGTCGGCAG
>JBEIQZ010000570.1:0-3906 GCA_040376255.1 Alphaproteobacteria bacterium | reverse complement strand
TCCGTACGCCGGATCTGGTCGGTCGGCCGCACCGAACGCCTCACCCTCCTCGTCGAGAACCGCAGCCGCCGCTCTCTCCAGCTCCGCGTCCACCAGACCCTGTTCGATGGCGCCACCGCCGAGGGCCTGCCCGTCCCCCTGCGCGTCGGGCCGGGCGGGGTGGCCGAGGTCATCTACCGCGCTCAGGCCGCGCGGCGCGGGCGCTACCGGCTCGGCCCCCAGCACGTCCGCGCCGGCTCCGCCTGGGGCCTCTGGGAGCGCCAGATCGACATCCCCGGCGGCGAGGAGATCCAGGTCTGGCCCGACGTCCACGCCCTCCGCGAGTACGACCTCCTCGCCCGCACCAACCGCCAGGGCCTCATGCTCCAGACCGTCAAGCGCCCCGGCTCCGAGTCCGAGTTCGACCGCCTCCGCCCCTGGCAGCGCGGCGACGAGTACCGCCTCGTCGATTGGAAGGCCACCGCCCGCGCCTCCGCCCGCATCAAGGAGCCCGTCGTCCGCCAGATGCGCCAGGCCACCGATCAGGACATCGTCTTCCTCCTCGACTGCGGGCGCGGCATGAGCGCCGAATGGAAGGGCCGCCCCGCCCTCGACGACGCCCTCAACGCCCTCCTCCTCCTCGCCCACGTCGCCGCCCGCCAGGGGGACAAGGCCGGACTCATCGCCTTCGACAAAGGTATCCGCGCGTGGCAGCCCCCCGTCGGCGGCTCCGACGCCTCCCGCAAGCTCGTCCAGGCTGTCTGCGACCTCCACCCCACCCTCGAAGAGCCCGACTACGCCGAGGCGTTCGCGTTGCTGCGGAGCCGGGTGCGGCGGAGATCGCTGGTCGTCCTGTTCTCCAACCTCGTCGATGAGGCCACTGCCCAATTGCTCCAGCGGCTCCTCGTCGGGGCGAAACCCCACCTGATCTGCTGGGTCTGCCTCCGCGATCCCGGCGTGGAGGCCATCGTCGAGTCCGGGTGGGCCGGAGAACGGGCGTGGGAGCGGGGGGCGGCGGCGGAGATCCTTGTGTGGCGGCGGAGAGTGCTGGATCAGGCGGCGGCGAGAGGGGTGATGGTGCTGGACTGCGCGCCTGCGGAGTTCACGCCGGGGTTGCTGGATGCTTATCTGGATATCAAGGCGAGGCAGTTGATTTGAAACTGGGGGGGCGCTGCGCGCCAAGGACACGAAGGAACGAAGGACACGAAGGAAGGTCAGGGGAGGGTTTTGAAGAGGATGTGGTTGGGTTGGTAGGGGTCGGATTCGGAGTAGAGGTTGGAGCGGCAGGTGATGGCGTCGATGTTGTGGGTAGATATGTGTTTGTATTCGAAGGTGTAGCCGAGGAGGCGGTCGATGTCTTCGGTGGCGCCGTCGAGGAGATTGGCGAAGAGGGGGAGGTTCTGGAGGGCTTCGGGTGCGAGTGGAGTTAATGTGTCGATTGAAGAACCTTGGAGGCAGTGTGTGTTTTGTGGTATTGTTTTATTTTTGAATCTTTGAGCCCATGATTCGACTCGTTGGGCGGTGATTCCGAGGGTTTTCTATTTTTTCAGGAATATCCAACATAACCGTACCGGGCGTAACAGGCGTTCTTCCCCCCCTCTACCCTCTATCCCTCCCCCTCAGCAAACCGGCAGTCACCCATACCTCCTTCGTGTCCTTCGTTCCTTCGTGTCCTTGGCGCGCAGCGCCCCTCTTGTACATCACCATCATCCCCGCGATCCCGACCAGCAGCCACGTCTCCGGCTCCGGCACTGAGCTGACCAGCGGCGATCCGGGGTTCCCGACGAACTGGCTCCCGTCATCCGCCTCCCGGTCGAAGCGATCATCGGCCTTGGAGAGCTGCTTGAGCTGTTCGCGCTGCCAGTCTTCGACGAGGACGAGGAGGGTGGTCCAGGGGGTGACGGCGGAGAAGCGGGCGGCGACGGCGTTCATCTGATCGCGGTCATCGAGGGGGATCTCTGCCTTGTCGCGGGCGAGGTGGGCGACGAGGCGGCGGGCGGCGAGGGGGGCGAAGGGGGCGTCTGCCCCGTCTGCGGCCTCTGCTGCGCCGACCTTCCATGTCCAGCCGTCGAGGCGGACGGCGCCGTCTGCTGCGGGGGCGAGGCGGGAGAGGGCCTCTGAGGCGGAGGTGGCGACACCGCCGTCGATGTAGAGGCGGTCGGCGACGGCGTCGGGGTAGCCGATGGGGAGTTTTCCGCCGATGTGGACGAACCAGAAGGGCGGGAGGCTGGCGGGGATGGGGAGGTCTTTGGCGGCCTTGTAGGCGCCGTCATCGGTGAGGTAGAGGAGGATCGAGGGGCGGGGGAGGGCGGTGAGGGCGGTGAGGGCCTGCTGGGCGTGGAGGGAGCCGTAGAAGGCGGGGCTGCCGTCTGCGGCGGGGCTGCCGGGGCGCCAGTCATCGGGGAGGGGGGTGACGGAGCCGTCGGCGTTGACGCGGGCGAGCTGGACGCGGTTGGCGGGTTCGAGGTTGTGGATGAGCCAGTCGAGCTCTGCGGCGAGGGGGGCGCTGTGGGCGGCCATGCTCAGGCTGCCGTCGATGCCGACGAGGACGTCCTGTCCGGCGGGGAGGCGGAGGTCGGCGGGGTCGGCGGGCGTCGCGGTCACCTGCCACGCGCTGCCGGCGGTGTCGGGGAGGCGGGCGGCGAGGGGGGCGGCGCCGGGGGTAACGGGGCCGAAGCGGTCGGGCATCCAGGCGTCGGCGGAGGAGGTGGCGGGCTGTCCGTTGACGGTGCGGAGGGTGGAGGCGTCCCAGTAGAGGTTGCGGCGCTCCAATTCGGCGGGGAGGGGGATGCCCTGGGCGTCGGGGAGGGCGCTCCAGCGCATGCGGAGGTAGACCTTGTCGGCGTTCTTCTGGCCTGTCTCGCGCTCGGTGAAGGTTAGGGCGGGGATGGGGAAGACGCGGACGCGGTACTGGCGCGGGCCGACCTGTTCGAGGATGGCGGGATCGCGGCCCCGGCTGCGGGAGTTGTCGTAGACCTGCTGGGCGGCGCCGCGCGGGGCGAGGACGGGGGAGAAGCGGGTCGGGTCGGCGGGGTCGTCGGAGAGCCAGAGGCCGGTGAGGGCGGCGGACTCGGGCATGGAGAAGGAGATCTGGATCTCCTCGACCTGCTCAGTCTGGTTCTGGTAGACCTCGTCGAGGACGACGGTGGCGACCGGCCCGGCGGTCTCGCTGCGGAGCCGCTGCTCGACGAGCAGCACCTTCTCCTCGTCGATGTCGAGCAGCCCGGCCTTCGCCTCGTCGCGCTCCCAGGTGGCGTTGAGGGCGTGGCGGAGGGCGGCGCGCTCGGCCTCCTCGAAGGGGGCGTCGAAGAATGCCTGGTAGGCGTCGCGGGCGGCTTCGGGGTCGCTCCGCCAGTCGCCCCGGTAGATCAGCGGGAAGCAGAGGGAGTTGAACAGCGTCTGCGCCCAGCCGCCGCCGCCGCGATCCAGGGAGAAGGACTCCTCCCAATAGCGTGAGACGGCGTTGGAGTCGTCCATCCCGCCCCAGTAGCGGTAGCGGGCCAGGGCGGCGTCGATGAGGCCGAGCCGGATGGCCTCGCGGTCGTCGAGCAGGGCGGCGCGCTCCGCCGGGGTGTCGGCCTCAGCGAGCCGCGCCATCACGCCCTCGTTCGGCTGGGGGGCGCCGGGGCGCAGCGCGACGGGCAGGATCAGGATCGGCAGCAGGCAGAGCATCCACGCCGCCCACGGCCCGATCCCGGCCTCCGCCGCGCGCCGCAGCCGCAGCCCGTTCTGGACGGACAGCGCGGTGAAGGCGAACGGAAGCGTCAGGAACAGCGTCGAGGTCCAGGCGAAGCTGAGCAGGATCATCGGGACGTACAGCAGGAAGCTCATCCCGCGCTCCCAGCGCAGCCAGTCGAACGAGAAGAACGCCTCCGCGAGATCCGCCATCCCCTCCAGCACCGGCGGGATCGACGGGATCGCCACCAG
>JBEIQZ010000254.1:0-8333 GCA_040376255.1 Alphaproteobacteria bacterium | reverse complement strand
GCGCCGCCCCGAGCGCCGCCCCGAAGCGCGCCGGGCGCCGGTTGTCGGGGTCGTTCGCGCCGGGCTCGCCGTACTCGTCGCCCTGCCAGATCACCGGGGCGCCGGGCAGGGCGAACAGCAGGGCATGCGCCAGCGTGAGCCGCGCATAGGCCGCCGGATCGTCGGGCAGCGGCGGCGGCGCGCCCCACGGATCGCTCAGATCCTGGCGGGCGAGCTCGGAGAGGATGCGGGTCGTGTCGTGGTTGCCGAGCATCGGGGAGATCACCGCCCCCGAACCCTCCCAGCGGGCCTCCCCGGTCGAGAGCGCCTCCTCCAGCCCCTCACCGCTCAGCGATCCGCCGAGGAAGCCACGGATCGCCCACATCGCCGGGAAGTCGAACGCCCCGCTCAGCCCGTAGGGCCCCAGCGTGTACGCCACCTCCGGCCAGCCGTCCGCCCCGGTGAACGTCTCGCCGACGGTGTGGAACGGGGCGCCCGAAAGCGCGGCGCCCTGGCCGAATTCCCGCTGGAGCATCCAGCTCACCTCGCGGATCGCGGCGCGCGGCACCATCGGCACCGCGTCCACCCGGAAGCCGTCGACATCGAACCGGATCGCCTGCGCCCTCAGCGCCGCGAGGGCCGCCGCGCGGGCGCCGGGGTGCTCCCAGGCGAGATCGGGCAGCCAGGGCGTGAACCAGCACTCCCCGATGTCTTCCGACCACGGGCAGGTGTAGTCCCCGCAGATGCAGCCCGCGTCCTCATGGAACCAGCCGTCGCCCGTGTGGGCCTGCCGCCACGGGTGCTCCGCGTGGACGTGGTTCGGCACGACGTCGAGCAGCACCCGGACGCCCTGCGCGTGGGCCGCCGCGATCAGCGCGTCCACATCCTCGTCGGTGCCGTACGCGGCCTCCACCGCCGGATCATCGACAGTCGGCTCTGCAGCAGGCCAGTAGCCGTGGTAGCCCTCATACAGCCGCCCGTCCCGCCCGGCGTACCGGCCCTCAGGGTTGTCCACCAGCGGAGAGATCCAGATCGCCCCCACCCCCAGCGCGGCGAAGTAGCCCGCGTCCAGCTTCGCGGTCAGCCCCCGCAGCGTCCCGCCCATCCGGCCGCCCGGATCGCCGGGGGTCAGGTTCCCGTCAGCGTCTACGCCATCGCCGACGGTGTCCGCCGAGAACCGGTCGATCATCACCGAATAGATCACCGCCCCCTGCCAGTCGAACGGCGCATCCTCCACCCAGAACGGGAGCCGGAGCGTCGCCTCCCCGCCCGCCCGGTCGACGGCGCTGATCAGCAGCGTGTGCTTACCGCCCTCCAGACCGTCCGCCGCGATCTCCAGCCGCCCCCGGCTCCGCACCCGCACAGGAACCGCGCCGCCTGCCCCCGACCCGGCGACCCACTCCGCCCGCACTGTCTCCGGCGGCCCGCCGCCCGCCGCCTCCAGAAACCGGGCCGCCACCGCCACGCTCCCCGATCCGGGCGCGCCAGAGACCGCGAGCGACTCCGCCACCAGCTCCGGCTGCCCGCAGTCCTCCACCCGGAGCAGGGAGAACTCCTCCCCCAGCACGGGATCCCAGCTCAGCAGCGGCGCGAGCGGATCGTCCTCCTCCACCCCGTCCACTGACAGCCGGTAGCGGTAGTCCCCCGCCGGGAGCTCCAGCCGCCGGAACCACACCCCCGCACGGATCTCCTCCAGCGGCGCCGCATCAGCGTTCCAGCCGTTGAAGTCCCCGACCACCGACACCCCGCCCGCCGCCCCGAGGTGCCAGATCTCCGCCCCGCAGTCGCGTTGCGGCGCGCACCCGGCGGAGATCAGCGCGAGGATCAGGGGGAGGATCAGGGCGCGGCCCCCCGGTCGACGCCCATCGCGAGGTGGGGGCGCATCATCGGCGAGACATCATCCGTGCAGTCGCGGCCTTCCCGGCGGGCGAGCAGGGTGATATCGAGGATGATGTGGTTGGTGGCGGTGTCGACGAGCGAGGGGTTTGTCGTGAGGACCGCCTGGTTGTCTGCGTGGGGCTCCGCGCCGCCGATGAGCGCCTCGCGCCGATCCACGACCAGCAGGGCCTTGTGCGACCACGCGGCCTTGCCGGTGTCCCCGGCGACATCGTCGATCCACATGGAGAAGCCGGGGGGCGCCGTGCCGATCCGATCCGGGCTGTGGAGGACGCAGTGCATGGGGCGGCCCGCCGGGCGCGCGACCTCCCGGAGCGCAGGGAGCAGCAATTCCAGCTCCCGCCCCCACACCGAGAGGTAGATCGACTGCTCAGCGAGCCGGATCATCTGCTCCATGCGCCGGATGATCTGGTCGTACCTGGACAGGATCCAGATCGGCTCCGGGCGGCTGCGGGCAGGGAGCCGCCCGAGCGCCCCCTCCAGCCGACCCAGCCGCGCCGCCGTCTGCCGCCGGATGGCCTCGATCAGCCGATCCGGCGCCGTCGGGACATAGCGCGCCGGAGACTCCCCCTGGGCGAACGCCGCCCCCTTCTCCTCCAATTGCCGGAGCACCGTGTAGACCGCGCTGCGCGGGATGCCCGAGCGCGCCGCGACCTCGTAGCCCGTGCTGCCCTGCCCCGGCTCCTCCAACAGCGAGACATAGGCAAGCGCCTCGTTCCGGGTCAGCCCCAGCTCCGTCAGCTCCTCGACCACCGCCTCATGCATCGCCGCGCCCCTGCAGGTGTCCGTGACTCATAACAGAGTTACGGTAGCACACCCCGCGCAGCGCGTCCGCTCAGAATTTCCACGCCTCCAGCAATCCGAGCGTCCGAACCTCAGCGCCTGCATCACGGATCTCCCGCGTGAATCCTTCCAGATCCACGCCAGGAAGCTGACGGGGCGGTGTCTCCAGCGGCAGCGAAAAATCATCCCAGTGGCAGGGCACCACCACCTTCGCCCCGGTGCGCCGGATCAGGTCGGCGGTGTAGCCGGGCCGCCAGTGCCGCCCGATGGCGCAGAGACAGAGGATGTCGGTCCGGTATCCCTCCAGCTCCCGCTCCAGCCAGTCCGCGCTGTCCACGTGCAGGATGCGTGTGCCGCCCGCCTGCACCCACCACAGCAGCACCTGCCCGTGGCGCAGATCGCGGATCGCCGGCGGCCAGGGCGGCGGGGCGGTGATGTCTCCGGGGAGCGGGACGCGCCCGAGGACGGCCTTCCCGTGCTGTGAAGGGATGGCGCGGGCGATCCAGGGGCCGCAGGCGATGTCGGTGTGGGGGCGGGCCTCCAGGAGCTGCGCCTCCGGCACCCCGGCGGCCCGGCCGACCATGCAGGCGGCGGACGAGCCGATCAGCCGCGCCCCGGTCTGGAGGCAGAGGGCGGGGGCGTCGAGGATGTGGTCGTGGTGGGCGTGGCCGATCAGGACGTCGTCGGCGCGCGGGATATGCCGCTTCAGCAGCTCCTCATCCACGGTGAGCCGCCCGAACAGGCTCCTGAGCAGCCCGGCGCGGCTCAGGTAGGGATCGAGGACGATCACCCGATCCGGCGACTCCAGCGTGAAGCCCGCCGTCCCCAGGAAGCGCAGCCGCAGGCCCCCGCCGGGCGCCCCCCCCTCCAGCATACGGCTCGCGCTCGCGCTCGCTCTCGCGCCCGCGCCTCCGTCCGGCCCCGGCTTCAGCAGCCAGCGCAGCCAGTGGCCCGCCATCAGTTACCTGCGCCGCTTTCAGGCCCGGCGTACATCTTCCCGATCTCGGCGTCCCAGTTCTGGGCGATGCGCTTGCGCTTCAGCTTCTGGGTCGGCGTCAGCTCCCCCTCCGCCTCGCTCAGCATGCGCGGCAGGATGGCGAACTTCCGCACCTGCTCCACCCGCGCGAACTCGGCGTTGGCGGCTTCGACGTCGCGCTGCACAAGCGCACGGATGCGCGGGTGCGCCGACAGCGTCGACAGCGCCGCAGCGTCCCCGCTGGCGCCCTCTCCGCCGATGCCCTCCGCCTTCGCCACCCGCTCCAATTCCATCGGCTCCAGGCAGAGCAGCGCCGTCAGGAAGTGGCGGCGGTCGCCGATCACCACCGCCTCCGCGATCAGGGGCGACCGCTTCAGCGCCGCCTCGATGTTCTTCGGCGCGATGTTCTTGCCCCCGGCCGTGATGATGATCTCCTTCTTCCGCCCGATGATGTGCAGAAATCCGTCTGCGTCGAACTTGCCGAGATCGCCCGAGTGCAGCCATCCGTCGATCAGGGTCTCTGCGGTGGCCTGCGGATCCTTGTAGTAGCCGAGGAAGACATTGGGGCCACGCACCAGGATCTCCTCATCGGCGGCGATCCTTATCTCGATAGGCGGGATCTCGGTGCCGACGCTCCCCAGGCGGCGCCGACCGGGCATGTTGAAGCTGGTGGGGCCGCTGTCCTCTGACTGGCCATAGACCTCGCAGATCGGCAGATCGATGCTGGAGAAGAACTCCAGCACATCCTTCGGGATCGGCGCCGCCCCGCTCACCAGGATGCGCGCCCGGCTCATCCCGAGCGCCGCCTTGATCTTGCTGAAGATCACCCGATCCGCGAACCGGTACTTGATCCCCAACACCGTCCCCGGCGTCTTCCCCTGCGCCCGCAATTCATCCACCTCCGCCGCCACCTTCCGCGCCTGCGCCAGCAGCGCCGCCCGGAGGCCGGTGGCCTCCCGGAAGCGCCCGGCGAGCGTCGCGTGGATCTTCTCCCAGACGCGCGGCACGCCGAAGAACACCGTCGGCTGCGCATCGACCAGGTCGTCCTTCAGCTTCTCCATCGACTGCGCGTACCAGACCTGCGCCCCCACCGTCAGCGGCGCGTGGATCGAGAACATCTGCTCGGCGATGTGCGACAGCGGCAGGTAGGACAGCATCCGATCTGAGGGCCCCAGCCCCACCAATTGCTGCGCCGCCTCCGCTGTCCACGCGAGGTTCCGGTGGCTCAGCATCACCCCCTTCGGCGGCCCCGTCGTGCCGGAGGTGTAGATCAGCGTCGCCAGCCCGTCCGGCTGCAGCGCGCCGAGTCGCCGATCCACCTCCGCGTCCGGCACGCCGTCCCCCTCGCGCAAAAAACGCTCCCAGCCCACCAGCCTCGGCGCCCCCGGCGCGCCCGCCCGCGCCGCCTCCTCCTCCGTCGGCTCCGTCCCGCCCATGAAGACCACCACCCGCAGCAGCGGCAGCTCCGCGAGCCTCTGCGCCAGCTTCTCCCACTGCGCGCGCCCCTCCACCAGCACCACCGGCGCCTCCGCGTGGTGGACGATGTACTGCACCTCCGGGGGCGAGGAGGTGACGTAGATCCCCGCCGGAGCGCCGCCCGCCATCATCGTCGCGACGTCGAAGATCACCCACTCGGGGCGGTTGAAGCCCAGGATGCAGGTGTTCTGTCCAGGCTGAAACCCGATGGATATCAATGACTTTGCACAGCATCTTACGAGTCTTGCATACTCCTTCCAATTCGTCGTCACCCACTGGCCGAGGTGCTTGTGGACACAGGCCGGCGCCTCCGGCTGAGCGGCGGCGAAGTGCAGGAGGCGGGCCGGGATGGTCTGAGGTGGCTGCATCCGGGGAGCGTACCGGATACACCCCGCCCATGCAAGAGCCCGGCCTGCCCCCGACCGTCATCCTCGATCTGGAGCTGCTCGCCCGCCTGCGCCCCGACAGCCCGCGCGCCGACTGGGAGCGCACCCTGCGCCGGACCGGCCTGCTCCAGATCCAGGCCGCCGACACCCCCGCCGGGCAGCTCATCGCCCGCCTCCAGCAGCGGCTCGCCGCCTGGACCGACGCCCCGGCGCTGAACAACGGACAGGTGCGCCCGATGGATCCCCGCACCCTCCAGGGCATGGGCGCCGTCGGCGGGGCGCTGCTGGTGATCGGGCTCCTGCAGGACACCGCGCTGTGGCGGCTCGGCGCGCTGCTGCTCGCGCTGACCGCAGGCATCGTGGTGTTCACCCGTCAGAGGAATCAAAAAACTGATATACCGAATCATTCCAATGAGATGTATGCGATTCTCAAGAAACTGATGGAGCACTCCTTCATCGAGCCGATGGGGGGCACGGTCATCGAGGCGACGCCGCACCGCGACCTGATCCTGCTGCGCATCGATCAGCTCCGCCAGGCCGACCGGCGCATCCGGAACCATATAGAAGAACTTGATGCGACACGTCTGAAGATATCGGAATTGAACAAGAAGATAGGATCTACAGAAGAAGATGCTGAGACGATCCAGATCCGCCGTACCATCGGGGAGCAGGTGGATGTGCTGGAGCGGATCCAGCGGCTGCAGCGGCAGCTGGCGGAGCGGCTGGCCGGGATCGATCAGCGGCTGGATCGGCGGCGGGCGCTCGCGACGCGGATGGCGCTCTCGGCGCAGGCGGGGCGGCTGGCGGAGGTCGAGGCGAAGACCGCAGGGCTGATGGCGGGGGCGGAGGCAGAGGTCGATCTGCTGTCGATGGAGCAGGACATCCGGCAGCTCGCGCTGGAGGAGGTGCAGGATGAGCTGCGCCTGCGGGCGCTGATCGAGGTCTCCAGCCTGCGCGGCTGAATGTCCGGCCTGCGTTTTCTACGAAGCCTGCGTCTTCTACGGAGCCTCCTCCCCCTCCTCGTCGCGCAGCCCGTACTCCTTCATCTTCAATTGCAGGCCCTTGCGGCTGATCCCGAGGCGCTTCGCCGTCCGGGTGACGTTCCCGTTCTCCTGTTCCAGAAATTGCTGGATCTTGCGCCGCTCCAGCCGGGCGGTCTCCTGCTGGATCCACTGCTTCAGGTCGATGCTCCCGCTCCCGACCCCCGCCTGCACCTCAGCCGGCGGCTCCGGCAATTCCACCTCCAGCCACTCCCCGTCTGAGAGCAGCACCCCGCGCTCGACGACGTTCTCCAATTCCCGGATGTTCCCGGGCCAGCTCCAGGCCAGCAGCTTCGCCAGATCCTCGCCGCGCACGCCGACATCCTTCCCGAGCCGCTGGTTATAGCGCGCCAGGAAGTGCTGCACGAGCGCCGGGATGTCCTCGCGGCGCTCGCGCAGCGGC
This sequence comes from Alphaproteobacteria bacterium, assembly GCA_040376255.1. Lineage (GTDB taxonomy): Bacteria > Myxococcota_A > UBA796 > UBA796 > SXON01 > JBEIQZ01. Next base: position 1,394 of record JBEIQZ010000254.1, on the reverse strand, counting down.
GGGAGCTGGATCTGGACGACGTTGAGCCGGTAGAACAGATCCTGACGGAAGCGCCCGGCGGTGACCGCAGCGGCGAGCTGGACGTTGGTGGCGGCGATCACGCGCACGTCCACCGGGATCGGCTTCACGCCCCCGACCCGCTCCACGACGCGCTCCTGCAGCACCCGCAGCAGCTTGACCTGCATGTCGCGCGGCAGCTCCCCGATCTCGTCGAGGAAGATGGTGCCGCCCTCGGCCAGCTCGAAGCGGCCCGGCTTGCTGGTGGCCGCGCCGGTGAAGGCGCCGCGCTCATAGCCGAACAGCTCGCTCTCAAACAGGTTCTCAGGGATGGCGCCGCAATTGATTGCAATAAAAGGTTTTTCCGCCCGTGTTGACTGCTGGTGAAGCTCCCGCGCGCACAGCTCCTTGCCCGTGCCGCTCTCCCCGATCAGCAGCACCGTGCTGGGCGAGTCGGCGACGCGCGACACGAGGGACTGGAGCTTCTGCATGATGTCGGTGCTGCCGACCATGCCGCCCCGATCCGGGCGCGCGAGACCCGCCTGGCCGGAGGGGGCGGGCCAGGAGGGATCGAGCAGGCTGGAGCGGCGCCGGATCCGCTCAGTGCGGATCGCCTTCTCCACCGACTGCCGCAGCTCCGCCACGTCGAAGGGCTTGCTGATGAAGTCCTGTGCGCCGAGCTTCAGCGCCCCGATCGCGGTGTCCATCGTGCCGTGCGCGGTGAGGATCACCACCGGGACGGACGGGTGGTGGCTGCGGACGTGCTGGAGCAGCTCGATCCCGGTCTTGCGCGGCATGTTGAGATCGGTGATGACAAGGTGGTACTCGACCTCCCCGATCATCGCGATCGCCTCCTCCCCGTCCACCGCCGTCTCCACGGTGTAGCCGTCGCGTTCGAGCTGTGCTTTCAGCACCTTACGGATCGACAGCTCATCATCTACAACAAGAATTCTTGCAGCCATCTCTCTGTTATAACCCGATGGAGCAATAGATCCGCCGCCAGTGGCCAGCCGACTGAAGATGTGGCTTCTCCCCATCCAACATACGCCCCATCTGGAAACGCTGATGGTGTTGCACCTGGCGGGATACCCTCGCTTGTCAGCAATGAAGCTACCCGCAGGCAGAAAAAATAAATTCTTCAAATGCACCTTGTCATTCAAAACACCATGTATTATGATCCTCTGTATCTCGTACCCACTGCCTTGGAGGTGAAATGGATCCATTTCAGTCAATGATGTATGTAGTCAAAACTTCAGAACAGCGTAAACTCGTTGGTCAAGTTCTTTGCAGAACAATATTCCCTTGGGCTTAACTAGAAGACTCGAAGTCTCTTCATCCAAGACTAATCGTCGATAGGTTGCATTAAGCCCATGTTGGGATTACGCTGCTAGCTTTTG
>JBEIQZ010000635.1:0-3168 GCA_040376255.1 Alphaproteobacteria bacterium | reverse complement strand
TAGAGTTTTCTAATTGCGATGGAAAGGCGTTCCTCTATAATTCCATGAGGGGAAGGGAGCAGGCCGGGGGCCGGGTGTCGGGGGCTGGCGCGATCCGTCCCGTTATCTCCCCGTACTGCCGAAGCCGCCGACCCTGCGGGCGCCCAACGACTCCGGCAGCGTCTCCGCCTCTGACAGCACGACGGACAGCACGGGCGCCACGATCAATTGCGCGATGCGATCCCCGCGCCGCACGATGAACGGCTCCGCCCCGTGGTTGATCAGCGGGACCGCGATCTCGCCCCGGTAGTCGCTGTCGATGGTGCCGGGGGCGTTGAGGACGGTGATCCCGTGCCGCAGCGCGAGACCGGAGCGCGGACGCACCTGCCCCTCCGTCCCCGGCGGCAGCGCGAGCGCGATCCCGGTCGGGACGAGCGCCCACCGGCCCGGCAGGATCTCCACATCCCCCGCCACCGCCGCCCGCAGATCCAGCCCCGCAGATCCAGGCGTCGCCTGTACCGGGAGCGCGAGATCCGCGCCGTGCGGCAGACGGCAGACAGCGATGCTCACCACCGACATCTACGACCTCCCCAGGAGGGGGCCAAGGGAACACCTCCCCCCTAAGCAGCCCTGCCTAAGCAACACCGCCGAACCGCAGCCCCCCCTCCCCTCCTCAGATTCCCAGCGGTGCGCTCCCCGAGGGGGCCGGGGGGACACCTCCCCCCGCCTCAGCAACGTCGCAAAGACACGCTGGACACCTGAGACAGGAGGGCGCAGCGCCCTCCTGTCTCAGGTATCCAGCGCGTCTTTGCGGGAGAGGCGGATTTTGCCGGCCTTGTCGATGTCGATGACGCGGACGAGGATATCGTCCCCTTCATTGACGACATCGGTGACCTTGTTGACGCGGTCCTTGGCGAGCTGGCTGATGTGGACCAGCCCCTCGGTGCCGGGGAAGATCTCGACAAAGGCGCCGAACTCGACGACACGCTTGACGACACCGACATAGAGCTTGCCGATCTCGGCCTCAGCGGTGATCTCGCGGATCATGCTGATGCAGCGCTGGGCGGCGACGGAGTCGGTGGAGGCGACATCGACGCGGCCGGAGTCGTCCACGGTGATGCGGCAGCCGGTCTTCTCCTGGAGGCCACGGATGACCTTGCCGCCGGGGCCGATCAGCTCACGGATCTTGTCGGCCTTGATGTGGAGGGTGGTGATGCGCGGGGCGAAGGCGGACAGCTCGGCGCGGGGGGCGTTGATGGTGCGGCCCATCTCGGAGAGGATGTGGAGCCGCCCCTCGCGGGCCTGGGTCATGGCGCGGAACATGACATGGCGGGGGATGCCGCCGATCTTGGTGTCCATCTGGAAGGCGGTGATGCCTTCCTGGGAGCCTGCGACCTTGAAGTCCATGTCACCGAGGTGATCCTCATCGCCGAGGATATCGGAGAGGACGGCGTACTCGTCGCCTTCCTTGATGAGCCCCATCGCGATCCCGGCGACGGGCGCCTTGATCGGGACGCCCGCGTCCATGAGGGCGAGGGTGGCGCCGCAGACGGTTCCCATGGAGGAGGATCCGTTGGACTCCAGCACGTCAGCGGTGCAGCGGATGACGTAGGGGAAGGCGTCCTGGGCGGGCATGACCGCCTGGAGGGCGCGGTGGGCGAGGGCGCCGTGGCCGACCTCGCGGCGCTTGGGGCCGCGCATGCCGTAGGACTCGCCGGTGCAGAACGGCGGGAAGTTGTAGGTGAGCATCCAGCGGCGGATCTGGTTGAGCGCGCCGGCGTGATCGAGCCGCTGGGCGTCGTCCTCGACCCCGAGGGCTGCCGCGACGAAGACCTGGGTCTCGCCGCGCGTGAACACTGCCGAGCCGTGGGCGCGGGTGGCGATACCGACCTCGGTCCAGATCGGGCGGATCTCGTCGGTGGCGCGGCCGTCGAGGCGCACGCCGTCGTCGATCACCATCCGGCGCATCTCGGTGCGGATGAGCTTCTCGGCCACCTGCTCGGCCAGCAGGCCGGCGCGCTCGGCGTCCTTGTCCTCCAGCCCCTCGGTGGCCGCAGCCACCGCCGCGACGCGGGCCGCCCCGAGCACCTCGCGGCGCTCCTGCTTGCCAGCCGTGCGCAGACCGGCGCGGATCTTCTCCAGGGAGGCCCCGGCGACCTTCGCCTTGAGATCGTCGCTGATCTCCGTGCCCTTCGGCACGGGGCGGCGCTCGGGGGAGCCGACCTTCACGCGCAGCTCGTCGATGGCCGCGCAGATCTTCTTGATCTCGGCGTGGGCGAGGTCGATGGCGTCGAGCATCGACGCCTCAGAGACCTCCTTACCGCCGCCCTCGACCATGCAGACCGCGTCGGCGGTCCCGGCGACGACGATGTTCAGATCGGCGGCGTCCAGCTGGACATGGCTGGGGTTGACGATGTAGCGGCCCTCGACCCGCACGATGCGGACGCCGGCCACTGAGCCGGACACCGGGATGTCCGAGACCTGGAGCGCCGCTGAGGCGCCGCAGATGGACAGGACGTCGGTGTCGCTGGCGGGGTCGTAGGAGAGCGCGGTGGCGATGATCTGGGTCTCATGGCGCCAGGTCTTCGGGAACTGCGGGCGGACGGGGCGGTCGATCAGGCGGCTGACGAGGATCTCGCGCTCGTTGGAGCGGCCTTCGCGCTTGAAGTAGCCGCCGGGGATCTTGCCGTAGGCCGCCGTGCGATCCATATACTCGACGGTGAGCGGCAGGAAGTCGAACGGCTTCTGCTGGTGGGAGGCCACGACCGTCACCAGCACGATGCTGTCGTCCTGGCGGATGGTGACGGCGCCGTGGGACTGCTTGGCGTACTTGCCGGTCTCGATGCTGAGGGGGCGCCCGCCGACCTCGATGGTCACTTGTTGGATATTCATGGGGTACTCTCTTGCTTGTTGTGTCTTTCTTGTTGTGAGCTTGTGTAGGGTCTGTCTGATGGCAAAACTGCGCCTTCCCGGAAAGACCCCGCTCCGTACCCCGTAGACCTGCTCGGAATGAGCTCCCCCCCTGGATCAAGCCAGAGGCTGCTCAGCCCGCGAAGATCGGCGAAGGACAGCGGGTGTGCGCCCTGCTGTCCGGAGATCGTCCCCAGGACCCCCCCCGACGTACACGGACAAAGGTGCATGACAGGGGATGGTGATTCAGTTTCAAAGAGCTGTCGATCCCGGATACCC
>JBEIQZ010000120.1:0-12546 GCA_040376255.1 Alphaproteobacteria bacterium | reverse complement strand
GGCCGGGATCTGAAGGGGCTGCTGCTGGGGGTGGTGTCTGAGAAGACGGGCTACCCGGCGGAGATGCTGGAGATGGGGATGAGCCTGGAGGCGGATCTGGGGATCGACTCGATCAAGCGGGTCGAGATCCTGTCCACGCTCCGCGAGAAGGCGCCGGAGCTGCCAGAGCTGGACGCGGCGACCCTCGGCAAGCTCCGGACGCTCGGCCAGATCCTCGACGCGCTCCCCGGCGCGGCGGCGGCGCCTGCGTCTGCACCTGCGTCTGCACCTGCGGCGAAGGCTGCGGCGGCGCCTGCGGGCCGGGATCTGAAGGGGCTGCTGCTGGGGGTGGTGTCTGAGAAGACGGGCTACCCGGCGGAGATGCTGGAGATGGGGATGAGTCTGGAGGCGGATCTGGGGATCGACTCGATCAAGCGGGTCGAGATCCTGTCCACGCTCCGCGAGAAGGCGCCGGAGCTGCCGGAGCTGGACGCGGCGACCCTCGGCAAGCTCAGGACGCTCGGCCAGATCCTCGACGCGCTCCCCGGAGCCGCGACCGTAAACCCTAAGATGGCGGGTGAGGAGGAGGCCACCGGCCTCGCCCGCACGGTGCTGGAGGTGGTGGCGCTGGGTGAGCAGGGCGCGGCGCGGGGCTGCGGCCCGGTGACGGTGGTGCGCGATCAGGGCGGGCTGGCGGAGCGGGTGCATGCCCGGCTGCTGGCGGCGGGCGTCGACGCGATCCTCGCTGAGCCGGGGACCGCGCCTGCGGCGGATCGCGGGCTGGTGTTCGTGCGCGGGGTGGATCCGGAGGACACAAACCGGGAGGCGTTCCAGGCGGTGCGGGCGGCGGCGAAGGGCGCTGGCGCGACCGTCGCGCTGATCTCGCGGATGGGCGGCTTCGGGCTGTCGGGCTGCGCGCACCCGTCGATGGCGGGCCTCGGCGGGCTGGCGAAGACGCTGAAGCTGGAGGAGCCGCAGACGGCGGCGCTGAGCCTCGATCTCGCGCCGGATCTGGCGCCGGACGCGGCGGCGGAGGCGGTCGTCCGCGCCCTGCTCACGGAGGGGCCGGTGGAGGTGGCGGTGGACACGGCCGGCCTCCGGTGGGGCCTGCGCGAGGTGGCGCAGGAGCCGGATCGGGCCGGTGCGCTCCCGGCGCCGGGCACGGTGTTCGTGGTCAGCGGCGGGGCGCGCGGCGTGACGGCGCGCTGTCTGGTGGAGCTGGCGCGGCAGTGCCGCCCCCGGCTGGCGATCCTCGGTCGGAGCGCCATCGACCTGCCCGAGAGCGCGGAGGTCGCGGCGGCGGCGGACGAGGGGGCGCTGAAGCGGGCGCTCATCAAGCAGCATGCGGGGACGCCGCTGAAGGAGATCGGGCGGAAGGTGGAGGCGGTGCTCGCGGCGCGGGAGGCGCGGGAGAACATCGCCGCGATGCAGGCGGCGGGCGCGGAGGTGCGCTACCTCGCGGTGGACGTCGCCGATCCGGCCCCGGTGGCGGCGGCGGTGGCGCAGGTGCGCGCGGCCTGGGGCCCGATCCGGGGGCTGATCCACGCGGCGGGCGTGATCCAGGACAAGCGGATCGCGGAGAAGACGGACGCGCAGTTCGATCTTGTCTACCGGACGAAGGTGGGCGGGCTGCAGGCGCTGCTGCAGGCGACGCTGGAGGCCGGTGAGCCGATCGGGGCGCTGATCCTGTTCTCCTCGGTCGCGGGGCGGAGCGGCAACGTGGGCCAGTGCGACTACGCGATGGCCAACGAGGTGCTGAACCGTTCGGCGGCGTCGCTGGCGGGGCGGGTGCGGGTGGTGCGATCGATCGGCTGGGGGCCGTGGGAGGGCGGGATGGTGACGCCCGCGCTGAAGCGGCACTTCGAGAGCCAGCACGTCCCGCTGATCCCGCTGGCGGCGGGTGCGCTGGCGATGGCGCTGGAATTGCGGAGCGGCGGCGCCGCTGAGGTCGTGATCGGCGGAGGGCTCCCGGCGGCCCGAAATTTTGAGGGGCCGACCACGAAGTCCGGTGGTTCGGCGCGCGCAGCGGCAGCCCCGGCAGCCATCCCGGCAGCCATCCCGGCAGAGCCGGCGGCCATCACCGGCGGTGTCACTGAGCAGCAGGTGGGCCGGGCCGGGTTCCCGTGGCTGGTCGATCACGCGGTCGCGGATCGCCCGGTGCTCCCGGTGGTGCTTGCGCTGGAGTGGCTGGTCAGCGCGGCGGAGCGCCAGAACCCGGGGAGCCGGGTGGTGGCGGTGCGCGGGGTGTCGGTGATGAAGGGCATCACGCTGGCGCACTACGAGAACGGCGGGGACACGCTGCGGATCCTGCTGCAGCCGGTGGGGGAGCGGCGGCTGGCGGGCGAGATCCGCTCGCCTGAGGGGTGGCTGCACTACCGGGCAGAGCTGGAATTGGCGGCGGTGCTCCCGGCGGCGCCGTCAGGGCCGCCTGCCCGTCACCTCCCGGAGTGGGAGATCCCGGCGTCGAAGCTCTACGAGGAGGCGCTGTTCCACGGGCCGGAGCTCCAGGTGATCCGGTCGCTCGGGGCGGACGCGGAGGGTCTGGAGGCGGAGCTGTCCACCCCGGCGTGGTCGGCGGCGTTCGTGACCGATCCGGCGGCGATGGACGGCGCGCTCCAGCTCGCGCTGCTGTGGAACCGCCAGCACAGCCGCTCGGCCAGCCTCCCGACCGGGATCGCCGAGTGGCGGCGCTTCGACGGGGGCGCGGCGGTGCGCTGCTGCCTGCGGGGGCGGATGGTGTCGGGGTCGAAGGTGGTGGTGGACATGCAGCTGCTGGACGCAGAGGCGCGGGTCTGCGGGGAGCTGCGGGGCGTGGAGACATATGTGCTTCCGGGCGGGGTGTGGCCGGGCCGGGGAACGACACAGCGCGACGCGGAAGCATCGCAATAGGGATCGGAAGGACCGATGAACCAGAGAATCGATGTTGCGATCATCGGGCGCGGCTGCGTCCTTCCGGGCGCCCTCTCCGTAGCGGTGTTCGGGGAGCGGATCTTCGCCGGGGACGATCTGGTGTCGGAGGTCCCGGCGGGGCGCTTCGGCGTCGATCCGGCGCTCGTGACGGGGACGGGCGTGGATCGGACCCCGACGACGGCGGGCGGCTATGTGCAGGGCTTTGAGGAGATCTGGCAGCCGGGCGGCCTCTGCGTCGATCCTGCAGAATTGGACGGGCTCGATCCGCTGTTCCACTGGCTGCTGCACTGCGGGCGGGCGGCGCTCGCTGAGGCGGGCATCGGGCCGGGAGACGCGCGGCTGGCGCGGTGCGGCGCGATCTTCGGCAACCTGTCGTTCCCGACCGAGGGGATGAGCCGCTGGGGGGAGGCGCTGCTGCTGGCGGAGAGCGGGCGGCCGGGCGGGGCCGCCGATCCGCGCAACCACATGATGTCCGGGCTCCCGGCGGAGATCCTGCGGCGCGGGCTGGGGCTGGGCGGGGAGTCGTTCGCGCTCGACGCGGCCTGCGCCTCGGCGCTCTACGCGATCGCGCTGGCGGTGGACGCGCTGAGCGCGGGCCGGATCGATCTGGCGCTCGCGGGCGCGGTGAACCGGGCAGACCCGCTGTTCCTTCACATCGGCTTCCACGCGCTCGGCGCGATCAGCGCGACCGGGCAGAGCCGCCCCTTCTGCGCCGGGGCCGACGGGCTGCTCCCGGCGGAGGGCTGCGCGCTGCTGGTGCTGAAGCGGCTCGCGGACGCTGAGCGGGACGGGGATCGCGTGCTGGGCGTGATCCGGGGCGTGGGCCTGTCCAACGACGGGCGGGCGCGGAACCTGCTGGCGCCGTCGGTGGAGGGGCAGGCGCGGGCGATGCGGCTGGCGCTGGCGCAGGCGGAGATCCCGGCCTCGCGGGTGCGCTATGTCGAGTGCCACGCGACCGGGACGAAGACCGGGGACGGCACCGAGATCGGCAGCATGCGCGAGGTCTACTCCGGCCCCCGCCCGCCGGGTCAGCCGATGGCCATCGGATCGCTGAAGTCGAACACCGGCCACCTGATCACGGTGGCGGGCGCCGCCGGGCTGCTGAAGGTGCTGGAGGGGTTCGCGCGCGGGCAGCTCCCGCCGATGCGCGTGTCGGCGCCGCTGATCGACACCGCGCCCTTCGCGCCGGTCGGCCGGCCGCAGCCCTGGGACGGTGACCGGATCGCGGCGGTGTCTGCCTTCGGGTTCGGCGGCAACAACGCCCACCTGATCGTCGCCGCGCCCGATGTCCCGGCGCGGCGGCAGCGCCCGCCTGCGGATGACGGGGGGCCGGTCGCGGCTGTCCGTGATCGCCGCCGGGGCGCGGCGGGGCGGCGAGGACTTCACGCTGAAGCTGGAGCGGCTCCGCTTCCCCCCCAACGATCTGCGGCAGGCGCTCGCGCAGCAGAGCTGGCTGCTCCAGGCGGCCCGCGATCTCTGCGACGGGCTGGAATTGCCCCCCCGCGAGCGCGTCGGCGTCTTTATCGGGATGGGCTGTGACGGGGCGGTGAGCGGCTGGGGGCTGCGGTGGCGCATGCCGGCGCTCGTCGACGGGGAGTCAGCGGGCGGGCTGCGCGATCAGGCCGCTCCGGGGCTGCGGGCGGAGCATGTGGTCGGGACGATGCCGAACATCCCGGCGAACCGCATCTCGGTGCAGATGGACGCGGCAGGGCCGGGGTTCACCGTCTCCGCTGAGGAGCTGTCCGGCCTGCGGGCGCTGGAGGTGGCGGCGGATCGCCTCCACAGCGGGGACATCGATCTGGCGATCGTCGGGGCGGTCGATCTCGCCACGGAGCCCCGGCTGCGTTCGGCGCGGCTCCAGCTCGGCGCGGGCGCGCAGCCGGGCGACGGGGTGGCGGTGCTGGTGCTGGCGCGATCCGGGGGCAGCGGCGGGACGATCCATTGCCGCAGCACAGAGTTCCCTCTGTACACCCCGGAGGACGGCCGCTGCTTCCACGCCGCTGAGGGGCTCATCCGGGTCGTCGACGCGCTGCGGGCGGGCCTGCCCCGCACCGTACAGATCCGGGGCTTCGGCGGGAGCGCCTCGGTGGGCGTGGAGCCGTCGGGGGAGCTGGAGGCGGCGCCGGAGCCGGCGCAGGAAGGGATGCAGATCCCGCTGCACGGCTTCTGTGAGCGCCTGAGCCCGTCGCGCCCCGATCGCTCCGCGCCCGCGCCCGCGCTGCCGCCGGTGCTGTATGCCGACATGGTCGCCCCGGCCTCCAGCGCGGGTGAGGCAGCGCGCGCCCCGGTCGGCCCCCGCGCGCCACCTGTTGACGCATCCCCTGACGCATCCCCTGACACATCCATTGACTCACCCGCCGGTCCATCCGGTGCGGATGAGACGGAGCCCGCGATGGCCGGACAGAACGATCCGCTCTCTCTTATCCAGCAGCAGAACGCCGATGTCGCCTCTGTCCACCGGCAATTCCTGGAGGGGATCAGCGCCGCTCAGCAGCGCTTCCTCTCAGCGTGGGGCTCGGCGGATCGGCTGATGGCAGCCGCCGCAGGCGGGACAGTGATCGAGGCGGAGCCTGTCGCGCATGTCGCAGGGGTCGCACCGGCTGTCGCACCGGCTGTCGCACTGGCTGTCGCACCTGTCGCACTGGCTGTCGCACCTGTCGCACCTGCTGTCACACCTGCTGTCGCGCCTGTTGTCGCACTTGTCGCACCTGCTGTCACACCTGTCGCGGCTGTCGCACCGACTGTCGCACCTGTCGCGGCTGTCGCACCGGCTGTCGCGGCTGCCGCGCCGAAGCCGGTGAAGGGCGGCGCGGGGCATGCGGTCCCGGCGTGGCCTGCTGCGTTCCCGGGGCCGAAGCTGTCGCGGGTGGAATTGGAGCGGCTGTCCTCGGAGCCGGTCTCGACGGTGCTGGGCGCGGGGTGGGGGCCGCTGGACGCGTGGGCGAAGGTGATCCGGATGCCGGAGCCGCCGCTGCTGCTGGCGGATCGGGTGCTGGGGATCGACGGCCCGGCGCTCGTGCAGGGGCGGGGGACGATCTGGACGCAGACGGACGTGAAGGCGGACGCCTGGTACCTGGAGGACGGGCGGATGCCGGGCGGGGTGCTGATCGAGAGCGGCCAGGCGGATCTGCTGCTGGGGAGCTGGCAGGGGATCGATCTCGCCTGCCGGGGGGAGCGCATCTACCGGCTGCTCGGCTGCCACCTGATCTACCGGCGCCCGCTGCCGAAGCCGGGGGAGACGCTCTCCTACAACATCCACATCGACGGGCATGCGAAGCTCGGCGGCATCCGGATGTTCTTCTTCCACTATGACTGCCGGGTGGACGCGGGCGGCGCGGGGGAGGCGCTGCAGATCCAGGTGCGCGAGGGGCAGGCGGGCTTCTTCACTGAGGCGGAATTGGCGGACTCGGGCGGGGTGCTGTGGACGCCGGAGGAGCATGCGCTCGACGCGGCGCTGCCGGTGCAACCGGGGCCGGTCGTCACGCCGAAGCGCTCCTTCAGCCGGAAGGATCTGGACGCGCTGGCCGAGGGGCGGCAGTCCGAGGCGTTCGGGCGGGCGTTCTACCGCGCCGACCCGCACACCCACAGCCCGAGGATGGGGAAGAACCGGCTGATGGATCGGGTGGTGTCCTTCGAGCCTGAGGGCGGGCCGTGGGGGCGCGGCTACCTGCGCGCCGAATTGGACATCTCGCCCGATCTCTGGTTCTTCAACGGCCACTTCAAGAACGATCCCTGTATGCCCGGCACGCTGATGTTCGACGGCTGCCTGCAGGCGCTGCAGCTCTACCTGCTGGCGATGGGCCACGGCACTGAGCGCGACGGCTGGCGCTTCGAGCCGGTGCAGGATCAGGTCTACAAGCTGATCTGCCGGGGGCAGGTGATCCCGACGAGCAGAAAGCTCACCTACGAGATCTTCGTCGAGGGGATGTGGGCGGGGCCGGTGCCGAAGATCCGGGCGCAGGTGCTCTGCACGGTGGACGGGCTGAAGTGCTTCCACGCCGATCCGCTGATGGTGGAATTGGTGCCGGACTGGCCGATGTCGCGGATGTCGGTGCTCGACAACCACCGGGAGCCGAAGCCCTGCGTGTGGGACTACCGCTCGCTGCTGGCCTGCGCCTGGGGGCAGCCCTCGCATGCGTTCGGGAAGCTCTACGCGCCCTACGACAGCCCGCTGCGCTGCCCGCGCCTGCCGGGGCCGCCCTACCTGTTCATCACCCGCGTCACGAAGACCGAGGGGGAGATGGGGGCGTTCCAGGCGGACTGCGCGGTGGAGGTGGAGTACGAGGCCCCGGCCTGGGAGTGGTACTTCCAGGAGGGCCACGGGGTGATGCCCTACGCGGTGCTGCTGGAGGCGGTGCTGCAGCCCTGCGGCTGGCTGGCCTCCTGGGTCGGGTCGTCGCTCCAGTTCCCCGGCGAGATGCTGTTCCGCAACCTCGACGGCAAGGGCAAGGTCTATGAGGACGTGTATCCGGGCGAGCTGCTGAAGACCCGCGTGGTGATCACCGGGATCAGCCGCAGCGGCGGGATGATCATCGAGAACTTCCGCGTCCGCATGGTCAAGGTGCTGGCCGACGGGCAGACCCGCCCGGTCTACGATCTGGACACGGTGTTCGGCTTCTTCCCCCCGGCGGCGTTTGCGAAACAGGTCGGCCTGCCGCCCACGCCAGAGGAGCGCGTAACATTTGAGCAACCTTCAGATCTTCATGTGAACCTGCTGGAGCGCCCCGCCCCCTTCTTCGGCGGGCGCTACGCAGACGGCGCGCCCGCGCCCTCCATCGCGCCGGGCTTCCTGCTGATGATCGACCGGCTCACCGGGTACTGGCCGCAGGGCGGCGCGAAGGGGCTGGGCCGCTGGCGGGCGGAGAAGGACATCCGCCCCGGCGACTGGTACCTGCGGGCGCACTTCTACAGCGATCCGGTGCAGCCGGGCAGCCTCGGCATCGAGGCGATGATCCAGACGCTCCAGGCGCACATGATCCACAAGGGCTACGGGCGCGGCATGAAGCGCCCGCGCTTCGAGCCCATCGCCACCGAATTGCCGATCGTGTGGCGCTACCGGGGCCAGGTGGTGCCGCACGACAAGATCGTCGGCGTCGATCTGGAGATCACCGCCGAGACGGAGACGGTGGCGGTGGCCGATGTGTGGCTGTGGGTGGACGGGCGCCGGATCTACAAGGCGGAGGGGCTGGCGGTGCGGGTGGTGGACGATCCGGTCGCGCCGCCCTCAGGGCCGTACTGGACGACTGTCGGCGCGCGGCGGATCGGGCTGGGCCGGGACGGCCTCCCCGACGAGTATGCGCGGCGGCAGCTCTACGGGGCGCCGCCCCCCGCGCCGATCCACGGGAGCGCGCTGACGGTGCCGGTGCCGGTCGATCACGCGCCGACCTGGGTGCTGCCCTCGCTGCCGATGATGAGCATGGCGATGATCGCGCTCGGCCACTCCGGCGCGCCCGCGCTGCGCGAGGCGGTGGCCCAGCGCTGGCTGACCTTCCCTGACGGGCCGCGCACGATCCAGATCCAGGATCACCCCGCGCCCGATCACGCGCCTGATGGCGGCGCGCGGGTGGTGCTGGTGGCGGACGGGCGACCCTTCTTCACCGCGCTGCCCGGCGAACTGCAGGATCCGCCCGCGCTCAACCCGCTGATCGACGCCGATGAGGGCTGCAGCGGCGAGGCGCTCTACGCCTCCGGGGCGCTTTTCCACGGCCCGCGCTTCCACGCCGTCGAGCAGCTCGTGGCGCGGGCGTCCAACGGGGCGAGCCTGCTGCTGAAGGCGGGGCTGGCGCCGGACGTGCTGCTGGACGGGGCCACGCACGGGGTCCCGCACGACAACCTGCAATTGTGGTTCCCCGAGCTCCCGGCGGGGATGGCTGCCTACCCGCTCCGCATCCGGCAATTGGGCTTCTTCGGGCCGCCGCCTGCGGGGCAGGTGCGCTGTGAGCTGCGGGCGCTCGGCTACTCGCAGGCCCGGATGCCGGTCATTGGAGCGTGGTTGTTGTCGCCGGAGGACAGCGAATTGCTCTGCTACCTGGAGTGGGAGGAGGTGCAGCTCCCGAAGGGCCGGATCGGATCGGCGCCCCCGGAGGCGCGGCGGGCGTTTCTGACCGGGACGTACGTGCCGGGGCTGTCGCTGTCGCGCATCGACGCGGGCGCGGACATGATGGCCTCGCTGGCGCAGGCCGACGTCGACAGCTCGGACTGGCTGCCGGGGACGGTGGAGCGGGTGTTCGGCGCGCGGGCGGCGGCGCAGATCGCGGGGCGGGAGCTGCTGGCGGCGGCGCTCTCGAAGCACCCGCGCCTGCTGGCCTCCACGCCAGACGAGGTGTGGGACCCGCAGGAGCCGCTGCGGCGGTGGCGGCTCTGGTCGGACGAGGACATGCACCACCTCCAGTACGGCGCGGACTGCGATCTGGGGCCGGCGCTTGGCTGGTGGCGGCGGCAGCTCGGGCGCGATCCGGATCAGGGGGGCTGGCCCGCTGAGCGGGTGGCGGCGGCGCTGATCCGCACCTGGCTGGGCGGGCTTCACATCAACGATCCGGCGGGGCTGGCGGCGCTGCAGGGGCGCCCGGTCTTGTACCTCGGCAACCACGAGACCTACCTGGAGAGCGTGATGTTCACCATCCTCGTGTCGGCGCTGACCGGCGTGCGGGTGGAGGCGCTGGCGAAGGAGGAGCACCGCAGCGGCTGGCTGGGCCGCCTCCACGACCTGCTGACCCGCTACCCCGGCGTCGCCCACCCGGGGAGCATCGTCTACTTCAACCAGCAGGACCCCGCCTCGCTGCCGCTGCTCCTGCAGGATCGGCTGCGGACGACGGGGCTGCTCTGCCACGTCGAGGGGGCGCGGCAGGTGGAGCCGGGCCAGCCCATCGGGCAGATCTCCTCGCTCTGGGTCGATCTTGCCATCGAGCGCGGCATCCCCATCGTGCCGGTCGCCTTCCGGGGCGGCATCGGGGACGGCCAGAAGCACGACATCCCGCAGGACAGCTCGGCGCAGCACATCTTCATCGGCGCCGCCATCCAGCCGGAGACCCTCGCCGCGCTCCCCTACGCCGAGCGGCGCAGGCGCGTGGCGGCGGCCATCGATCAGGCGGGGCCGGTGATGGCGGCGGTCCCGCGCCTGGAGGTCGAGGCGGCGGTGCAGCGGTGGACCCCGTCGCTCGGGCGCCCGCTCGCGGCGGTGCGGGCGGCGCTGGAGATGGACGGGGCGGAGATCGGGCGGGAGGACTGCGCGGAGGGCTGGGGTGAGGGGTTGCTGTATCGCTGAGCCTCAGGATAGACCTGCGCCCGGAGGTGAGCGTGGGCAAGCTGAAGATCGCATTGAACGTGTTGGCGGATCGGGGAGAGGCAATGGTGAGGGAGATCGGCGCGCTGACCGATAAGATGGCCGCCCTCGCCACGAACGCCGGCAACGCCATGGAGCAGCTGTTTGAGGGCAGCACCAGCCTCTACATCTATGTCGCCGAGAAGCTGGAGGTGAGGGCATCCCGGCGGACGAGGCGGCTGACATCACGCTGCTGGAGCTGAAGGACAGCAACCTGAAGGACTACCTCAACGGGCTCACCACCGCGCGGGAGAACGGCCTGCGGGTGACGCAGCAGTGGTCGGCGCTCGCGGACGGGGAGGGCGCTGAGCTGGTGGCGGAGGGCCGGGCGATGAAGGGCAGGATCGAAGAGATCCAGGGGATGATCGAGCGCCGCCGGGAGCGGCTGTTCAAGACGAAGGCGTTCAAGGAGAAGCTGGTGCGCTACGAGACAGAGCTCGAAGCGCTCGCCAAGCAGGTGAACGACACCGTCTCGAACCTGCGCAACAACGTCATCGGCCTCGCGCCGCCGGGGGAGGCGTCGTTCCAGCGGTTCACGGTGACGCCCCAGTTCACCTTCAAGCAGGTCTCGGAGCTGGCCCCCTTCGCTGAAGCCGAGCACCAGCAGGCGCTCGCCGATCTCGCAAAATTCGAGAAAACCCGCAGGGGCTTCCGCGAGCGCAACATGGGCGCCGAATTGCAGATGGTCCGCGCGTGGATCGCGGAGGCGCAGGAGATGGATGCGGCGATGGAGGAGGAGGACGCGCTGCCCTCCTCGGCAGAGACGGACGCGGCCTGGCTCGACGGGGACAAGGCGCGGATCGTGGAGACGATCAGCGTGATGATGGGCTCAAAGCTGATGTTCAAGGTGAAGAAGGGGACCTTCAAGCCGAAGGAGGAGCTGTTCACCTGCGTCCTCGCCGCGCCGGTCGAATTTGACGATCACATCGGGAAGAAGATGACCATCGGCGGCACCTTCTCCGCTGGCGGGGGCGCCTTCCGCAACGACATGAAGCTGTTCAAGATCAGCCCCGATCAGAAGACGCTGACGTTCAAGGCGATGTAGCGCGGAGGGCGGCCACGGATCAGCGCAGGTCGCCCCGCCTGGCCCGCTCACGGCTCCCGCCACCGTTGCTGCCGCCGCTCCAGCGCCGCCGCGATCACCTCCTCCATCCGGGTGTCGCCCTTCTTGCGGTTGTCGATCTTCGATCCCTTCGACTGGTTGCAGGAGGGGCAGGCCAGCGCGAGGTTCTGCAGCTCCCCGGTGCCGCCGTGGTTGCGCGGGCGCAGGTGCTCGACGGTGATGGGGGAGAGCGGGCGCCCGTCCTCGTAGAGATCCAGGCGCGTGTTGCAGTAGATGCACTTGCCCGACCAGAACACCTCGCCGTCGCGCGTGATGCGGGAGAAGCTGGTGTCGGTCTGAGCGATGGCGCGGAGGAGATCGAGGCGGGGGCGGGACATCCGGCCAGTATACACCGGAACGCTGCGCCGCCGCCTCCGATCAGGGCTTTGGCCGCGCCACAGTCGCCAGCCGCCAGGGCAGCGGAGCCTGTTCTGCCTTGCGGGTCGCGTCACAGAGCAGACTCAGCTGCTCATCATTTATCCAGCCGCCCTGCCGCAGTTTGAGCCACAGATCATAGGGAGATATCACGCTCCCCGGTCCCAATTCGTGGATCGCGAGCATCGCGGCTTGTTTATCACGGGTCACGAAGACGCCGCTGCCGCGCGCATAGAGCAGCGCGATGGCCTCATGCTCACCGATGTCAGCTTTCTCCTTCCGGGCAGATGTGCGGAGGTGGAGGAAATGTTCAAAGGCGGGTGTGTTGAGAGGGATCGAATGGATCGTCAGCACATTAGATTTTAATAGATTTTTTCGATGCCAACAGCTTTTTATATTCTCCTTCATCATCTCGGTGATGTGGAGGGGCGCGCCCGTCAGGCTGGTTGAATCCTTCACAACGCGCGCCAGATCGAGCAGCACACCTTCATCCAGCATCCACATCAGGAGGTGCGGCGGATCTCGGCGACCCGGGCGGCAGTGATGAGGTTCTTCTCGCCAGCTTCGTCGGCAAGATTGCCGATCAGTCCATCCGCGAGGCGTCCGTCCGGTAACGGCGGCTCGTCCGGCGGATCGCCGCACATCTTCAGGTGTCGCCTAAGTCCGGGAGCCTCAGTCTGGGAGCGATCCGTAAGGTTGCATGCGTACCAGGAGGCGGCATCTGCCGACAGCCACCAGTCGTCCACCAGATGTCGGGCGAGCGCCAGCGGGTCGCGGTGCGCCGCGAGTTGGGGAGAGGGGGCGAGAAAGGAGGGAGCAAAGCCGTTGGCCCGCTGCTCTTGATCTTCCTCCCGAGCAT
>JBEIQZ010000784.1:0-1985 GCA_040376255.1 Alphaproteobacteria bacterium | reverse complement strand
GAGGACGGCTCCAGCATCCACCGGCTGATCGACGATCAGCCCGGCCCGGCGCTCGATCTGCGGGAGGGGCTGGTGGCGATGCTGCCCTCACCGGACGGGCGCTGGCTCGCGATCACCTCCTCGCCGGAGGGCGAGGGGAACCCGTACCAGGGGCTCGATCTGCTCGACATGGACGACGAGGAGCCGCAGCCGCTCCCGCTCACCCCCTCTTCGATGCTGGCGTTCTTCTGGTCGCCGGACGGGCGCTTCCTGATCTACGTCGTCGTGGATCGGGAGCAGAACTGCCTCCAGTGGTTCCGGCTGGGGACGGACGGGGGGCTGCGGTCGCTGGGGAGCTTCTGGCCCACGCGGGACATGCTGTTCTACCTTCACTTCTTCGACCAGTACGCGACGAGCCACCCGCTGATCTCCGCCGATGGCCGCTGGCTCTGCTACGCGGGCTACCCGGCGGGCGGGGGGCATGCCGATCTCTCAGGATCGGCGCGGATCTATGTGCAGGATCTGCTGCGCCCTGACCGGCCTGCTGAGGAGCTGTGCGAGGGGAGCTTCGCGGTGTTCTCACCGGTTCAGGACGGCAATTCCTGATCGGCGTCTCCCTCATCTCCCTCGTCGCCTGCGCGGAGCCGCTGGATCAGCGCCTCCATTTCAGCCCGGTCGGGGGCATCGGGATCGCGGCGGAGGTATCGCCGGAGATCCTCCGCCGCCTCGCGGATGCGCCCATGACCGAGTAAAAACAGCCCGCGATCGCGCAATTCCAGGGGCGCGTCCTGCGCCAGCAGCAGCAGCCGATCCATCACGTCCACGCCGAGCTGCCACCGCTCCTGGGAGAGCGCGAGGTGCTTCAGGTTGGTGAGGATGCGGAGCAGGATCGCGCGGGTCTGCACCGGCGCCAGCGCCTCCCGCCGCCCGCCCGCCTCCTCCAGCAGCAGGCGCCCCTCGCGCCGCTCGCCCCCGGCGAAGGGATCGAGGAAGATGCGGGCGCCGGGGGTGTCGAGGCAGACGAGGAAGTGGCCCGGGTAGGCCACGCCCCGGATCGGCAGCCGGAGCCGCTGGCCGACCAGCACCCACACCACCGAGAGCAGGATCGGCAGCCCGCGCCGCCGATCGGTGACCTGATCCAACATCGAGCTCTCCGGCAGCGCGTAGTCCGACGGCTCGCCGTGGAAGCCGAGCCGCCGCCCGATGCCCGCCTGCAGCGCCGCCGCCAGCCGATCCGGCGGCAGGGAGGGAGCGCCTCGTCCGCGAGCGACGAGGCGATCTGATCCAGCCCGCGCCGGGCCGCCTGCTCATCCAGATCGGGGTCGCGCATCCGGCCGATGGAGAGGCAGAGCGACTCCAGATCGAGCGCATCGTCGGGGCGGGACGCCAGCAGCGCAAACTCGGTGAGGGGAGAGTGTCGCATAGCGGGGATTGTACAACATATCGGGGGGCGAGTGCTGACTGTGTCAGTTTATTATTGACTTCTATTCTTGGCTTCCCCGCGTCAGCTCCAGCAACCGCTGATAGATTTCGCGGCGCGGGAGGCCGGTCTGCTCGGCCACGAGGTCGCGGATCTCCTTCATCGGGCGGCCGGCGGCGAGGAATTGCCGGAGCTGAGCGTCGAGATCGGCGGGCGCCTCCGCCGGCTCCGGGGCGGGGATATCTTTGAGGGATGCGCACACCACTCCGCCGTCTTCTCCCGGCCCTCGCGGCCGTTGTCACCCTGGCCCTCCCCGGCAACCTCCCCGCCTGGGGCGATGCCGGTCATCGTCTGGTGGGTCTGGCCGCGGCTCAGCGGCTGCCCAACGACATGCCCGCCTTCTTTCGGAACGCGAGCGAACAGCTCTCGTACCTGAATCCCGAGCCGGACCGGTGGAAGGCCAACGTGGAGCGACGGCTCGATCCCGCGCTCGAGGGGGGTACGTCGCCGGATCACTACATCGACATGGATCTCGTCGAGACCGCCGTGCTGCGCCGGGCGCTGAGCGCCCCCAACCGCTGGGCCT
>JBEIQZ010000147.1:0-11280 GCA_040376255.1 Alphaproteobacteria bacterium | reverse complement strand
GGTCGCCGGATCTGGTGCCGACGCTGCTCTGCTATGGGGCGCTCGGGCTGCTGACGCTGATCGGGGCGGTGCAGATCGGGCCGCAATTGGTGGCGTGGGTGCAGAGGTAGGGGGGCGAAAAGGCGGGGATCACGACGACACGGCGGCACGGCGAAAGGCGAAAGGCGGGTTTGGGAGGCACAGAGGCACGGAGGACAGAGAGGAAAGGCGGAAAGGCGGAAAGGCGGAAAGGCGGAAAGGAATTTTGTTGTTGGGTTGGCGGGGTTACGGATATTGTCGTCCCGCTGGGATGCAGAAAGAAGTGGACTTTTGCTGTTTATCCACTCGTCGGGACTGTTCCCTGACCCGCCCCGGCTGGCCCGGTGGACGGAAGGGGCGTAAAACCAAAAGAGCCCCCGACATCACAGATATTACCGCCCCCCCCCGCAAAAAACCTGTTAGAGGGGCCGGGAGGTGATCTATGCTGCTGATCGCGCTGTTCGCATGTAACGAGTATGAGCTGGTCGAGAAGCAGGTGGAGATGGAGCCGCTCAGCCTGACGGTGACCAGCCCCACCTACGGGGAGTTCCTGGGGGACGGGCCGGTGCAGGTGACGGGGACGGTGAGTCCGGCGGCGGCGGCGGTGTGGGTGAACGGGGCGGCGGTGCGGGTGCGGCAGGACGGGACGTTCGGGGCAGAGGTGGCGTTCACGGATCGGGCGATGGTGGTGGACGTGAAGGCGGCGTGGGTGGACGAGGAGCTGCGGACGCTGGTGCCGGTGTTCGACAGCGTCGATCCGCGCCCCTATGATCCGGGCGCCGTGCAGGCGCTGCTGACGCCGACCGGGCTGGACGCGCTGGAGCCGCTGGTGGCGGCGCAGATCGACGCGCTGGATATTCCGGGGATGCTCGGCGGCCTGATCCCGGCGATCGATACGGATTATTTTGATCTGGTTCCGACCGGGGTGACGGCCTCGCCCGCGACAGCCGATCTGTACCCGATGGAGGACGCGATCGGGGCGACGGCGACGATCAATGATCTGACAATCGGGATGGACATCTCGGTGCTGGGGTATGCGTTCCCGGCGGAGTTCAGCATCTCGACGATCACGCTGGGGCTCGGGCTGCAGCCTGCGCTGGCGGACGACATGCTGACGCTGGCGATCAACGATCTGGTGGTGGAGATCGACGCGTTCGATCTGACGATCATCGGGATCGAGCTGCCGGGGTTCGTGTTCGACTATATCGTCGAGCCGATCATCGATCTGGTGCTGGGCGGCGTGGACGGGCTGGGGGATCTGATCCTGTCCAGCCTGGGGGCGTTCGAGCTGGGCGGGCCGTTCGCCTTCAGCTTTGATCTGATGGGAACGGAGCTCTCGGCGCGGCTGGCCGAGGTCGGGGCGGACATGCAGGGCGTAGGGCTGGGGCTGACCATCGGGATCGGGGAGGAGGCGGCGACGGAGCTCCCGGCGGGGCTGGCGACGCTGCCTGCCACCACGCCGTCAGGGCTGAATTACCAGCTCGGCGCGGCGGTGCACGAGGGGCTTTTCAACACGCTGATGGACGGGCTGCTGTCGGACTTCCTGAACCTGGAGCTGCAGCTGGACGGCGGGCTGGGCGAGGTGATCGGCACGACCTTCCGCGCGCTCCCCGGCGGCGATCAGGTCCCCGCTGAGACGTCGGGCTGGTGCCTCGCGCTGACCACCGGGGAGGCCCGCGTCGTCCGCATGGTGCCGGGCGACGGGACGGTGCTGGCGCGCGGCTACCTGCCGGACGTGCAGGTGGCAGTCTCGACGCGCTCCGGGGACTCCGCCTGCGAGCCGTGGCTCAACGCGACGCTGTTCGGCACGGTAGATCTGACGCTGGAGGGGACGCAGGTGTCGGCGGATCTCGGCTTCCCGGGCGCGTGGGTCACCTACTACGGCGCGGAGGGCGTCGATGAGGACGCGGTCGCCACCCAGCTCGTCGGCCTGATCGGCCCGATGGTCGGGCTGCTGGCGGGCGGGCAGCTCAGCTTTGATCTCGGCGCTGTCGAGCTGATCCCCGGACTGACGCTCCAGCCGGACATCATCGAGATCGCGCCGCTGGACGAGACCGGGTTGTATGGGATCTACACCGACGTGTTCTGAGCCGGACGGCGGGCCGGACGGCGGGCCGGACGGCGGGCCGGACGGCGGGCGGCCGATCCTGCTGATCGACAACTACGACTCCTACACCTGGATCCTCGCGCATCTGGTGGAGTCGGTCTGCGGTCAGCCGGTGCGGGTCATCCCGAATGATGCATGCACGTTCGAGGAGATCCGGCAGATGCGTCCAGGGCATCTGCTGATCTCGCCGGGGCCGGGACACCCGGCGGTGCCGGGGGACGTCGGGCTGTCGGCGGAGGTGCTGGAGGGCCTGCCGGAGGTGCCGACGCTCGGCGTCTGCCTCGGCCACCAGCTCATGGCGCTGCTGGCGGGATGGCCGGTCGTCCACGCGCCGGAGCCTGTCCACGGCCACCCCTGGCCCGTCCACCACCGGGGCGCCGGGCTGTTCGCCGGGCTGGCATCGCCGATGATCGCCACGCGCTACCACTCGCTGATCGCGGCGCGTCCGAGGCCGGGCGCGCCGGACGGCGGGTTCGAGGTGGACGCCTGGACGGAGGAGGGGCTGGTGATGGCGATCCGGCACCGCAGGCTGCCCCGGTACGGCGTGCAATTCCACCCGGAGTCCGTCTCGACCCCGGAGGGACACAGGTTGATCAATGCGTTCTTTGAATGCCACCCGATCCGGAGCGGCGCGACGCTTCAGGCGCGGACGACGGTGCAAGCGCGGACGACGGCGCAGGCGCGGACGGAGGTGCAGGCGCGGCCTGTGGAGAGCGCGGCGCCCTGCGCGCCCCTCCCCTGGCGCGACCCGGAGGCGGCGTTCATGGCGCTGATCGGGGCGGCGCCGGGGGTCTGGCTCGACGATGGCAGGCAGGGGCAGGGCTTCTCAGTGATCGCCCCGGCGGCGCGGCTCCACCGGCTGACCGGGATCGGTGAATTGCGCGCGCTGCTCGCGGGGTCGCCGGGGCTGCCGGCGCGGCCGGAGGGAGGGCGGCTGCCGTTCGGGCCGGGGCTGTACGGCTGGATCGACTACGAGGGGGACGGAGGGGGCTGGCTGGAGGCGCGGGAGGCGCTGGTGTGGGATCACGCCGCGCGGCAGGTCTGGCTCACCGGCGCGGGCGCGTGGGGAGCGGCGGCGCGGGCGGTGTGGGAGGGGCTGCCGGCGGAGCCTCCCCCGCCGCCGGAGCCGATGCCGGGCCTGGAATTGGTGCTGGATCGGACAGCGGCAGCCTACCGCGCCTCCATCCGGCGGCTGCTGGCCGACATCCGGGACGGCGAGACCTACGAGGCCTGCCTCAGCCTCGAAGCCGTCGGGCCGCCGCTCGATCCGCTCCGCTACCACCGCTGCCTCCGCCGCCGCACCCCCGCCGCCTTCGGGGCGCTGATCCGGCTGCCGGAGCGGGCCGTGGTGTCGGCCTCGCCCGAATTGTACCTGCGCCTCTCGCCGGACGGGCGCATGGAGACTGAGCCGATCAAGGGGACGCGCCGGCGCAGCGCCGATCCGGTCGAAGATCAGCGGCTCCGCCAGGAATTGCGCGACAGCCCCAAAGAGCAGGCCGAATTGCGCATGATCACGGATCTCTGGCGCAACGATCTCGCCAGCGTCGCCGCCCCCGGCTCTGTCAACGTGCCGGAGGAGCGCCGCATCACCGCCCACCCCCACCTCTACCACGCCTCCTCGACCGTCACGGCGCGGCTGCGGGACGGGCTCGATGTCGTCGACGCGCTGCTCGCCACGTTCCCCGGCGGCTCCATCACCGGGGCGCCCAAGCGCCGCACCCGGCAATTGCTCCAGCGGGAGGAGCGGCGCAGGCGCGGACCGTACACCGGGGTGATCGGGTTCATCGGCGGCGGATCGGCGGCGCTCTCCGTGGCGATCCGGACGGCGGACTGCCGGGCGGATCAGACGCGCATCGGCAGCGGCGGGGCCATCGTCGCGGCGAGCCGCCCGGAGGAGGAGTGGGAGGAGGTGCTGCTGAAGATGTCGTCGATGATGGCGCCGGGGATGCGGATCGCGGAGCCGCAGGCAGCGGAGCTTCAGGCAGCAGAGAGCCGGGCTACCACCCCTCCGTCTTCGCGATGATCTCGTTCATGATCTCCCGCGTCCCCCCGCCGATGGGGTAGAGCCGCGCGTCCCGGTACAGCCGCTCCACCAGGGTCTCCCGCATGTAGCCGTAGCCGCCGTGGATCTGGACGGCCTGATCGCAGATGAAGGAGCAGGCGTCTGAGGCATGGTTCTTCGCCATCGCGGCGAGGGCGGGGGTGGCGTCGCCCCGGAGCTGACGGGTGACGGCCTCGCCGGTCAGGGCGCGGGCGGCGGCGAGCCGGGTCTGCATGTCCGCGAGCTTGTGGCGGGTGACCTGGAATTGGGAGAGGTTCCGGTCGAAGGCGCGGCGGACCTGCGCCCAGGCGATGGCCTCCTGCAGGGCGATGGTGGAGATGGCGACGCACTGCGCGGCGAGCATCAGGCGCTCATTTACAAAGTTCTGCATGATGGTGAGGAAGCCGCTCCCCTCCTCCCCGATCAGGTTCCCGGCGGGGACGCGGCAGCCGTCGAAGGACAATTCGGCGGTGTCGGACGCCCACCACCCGGTCTTTTTCAGCTTCTTCGAGACCGTGAAGCCGGGCGTGCCGCGCTCGACGATGATCATCGAGAGGCCGCCGTGGCCCGCCTCTCCCGTCCGCACCGCGCAGCAGACATAGTCGGCGCGGCAGCCGGAGGTGATGAAGGTCTTGGTGCCGTCGATGACCCAGGCATCCCCGTCCCGGCGGGCGCGGGTGCGGAGGCGCGCGACGTCGGAGCCCGCGTCCGGTTCAGTGATGGCGAGGGCGGCGATCCGGCCCTGCTGGAGCACCGGCGGGAGGAAGCGCCGCTGCTGCTCCTCCGTCCCGGCGGCGAGGATCGGCGGGAGGGCGATGGCGTGGCTGCCGAGGCCGACCACGACGCCCACCGAGCGCCCCGCCAGCAGCATCGCCTCCGCTGCGACGATCAGGTGGCCGAGGTCGCCGCCGCTGCCGCCGAGGTGCGCCGGGTAGCCGATCCCGGTGATCTGCGCCTCGGCAGCCAGCCGGTAGAGATCGGCAGGGAACTCCCCGTCCTCCTCCCACTGAGCGGAGGACGGGGCGATGTGCAGGCGGGCGAACTGCGCGACCTGATCGCGCAGCGCCGCATGCTCCTCTGTCTCAAACAGGTAACTCACCGGACACCCCCTGATCAGCGGCTCCCGTACACCCCCTGATCAGCGCCGCATCCTTATCCACATGCGCGCAGATCCCTCCAACAACTCTGATCGGTGCGGGCATCCCCTGAACCCTCCGGGGTTCAGGGGATGCCCGCGCCGATCAGAGACAATCGTAGTTACTGGTGCCGGGGGTGCCGTGCTCATCGTTGGCCGTCGCCGCCACATCGTACCACCGGTAGGTGGGGTTGTTGGCGACGACGCCCGCCGAGGTGGCGGTGGTGGAGCACCAGTTGGTGACGACGTCGTTGGAGGTGCCGTCGAAGGCCGCCGGATCGAGCGAGGTGGAGAACCGGGCGTCGCGCGGCCAATAGCCGTTGGTGGCGTCGAAGAACCACTGGACGTTGTCGATGAGGCGCCCGCCGGTGCTGTCGCCCTCGATGTAGATGCGGAGGTTGTCCGTGTCGCGCTGGATGTTGAAGGTGTTGTCCTGGTAGGTGCCGACATAGGTGGTGGGCTGGGTCTCGTCCTTCCACATGTAGTCGCAGAGCAGGGGGATCGCGACCCCGGCGTCGTTCTCGTAGTTGTCGGTCTTGCAGAAGACCGCGTAGTCACCGGCGGGGATCTGGAGCGCCGCCGCCGGATCGACGTAGAACCGGTCGGTGCCGACGGTGGCGGTGCGGTCGATGAACCAGCCGGAGAGATCGACGGTGCGGGCGGAGGTGTTGTAGACCTCGAACCACTGGGCGTCTCCGACGGTGGTGGCGGTGCCGATGCGGGGCTGGCGCATGACCTCGGTGATGATGATGTCACCGGCGGCGACGAAGTCCTCGTCGATGAAGCCGTCGCAGTCCTGGTCGGCCAGATCGTCGAGCTCGGCGGCGCCGGGGTAGACGGTGGCGTCCGCGTCGTCGCAGTCGGTGCTGAAGGCGGAGTAGCCGGCGGGCGCGGTGCAGGCGACGGTGGTGGGGGCGGTGGTGCCGTAGCTGTCGCCGTCGGCGTCCGCGTAGAAGGTCGAGCCGTTGCTGCCGGACTCATCGATCAGGCCGTCACAGTCGTTGTCGACGCTGTCGCAGGACTCAGTGGCGCCGGTGAAGATCAGCGGATCGGCGGGGGCGCAATCGGTGGGGTTGGGATCGCCGTCCCCGTCGCTGTCGACAGGGTCAGCGGTGTAGATCCAGGCGCGGCCCTCGTCGGTCTGGCCGTTGTCATAGCGTTGCGAGCCGACCAGCGGATCGGTGAAGCCGTCGCCGTTGAAGTCGCCGCCGCCGACGCTGAAGCCGTACCATGCGGTGGCCTGATCGGACTCGCCGGTCCAGGCGGCGGCAGTGGCGAGGCCGGTGGCCGAGCCGAACCACACGGACGCCATGCCCTCGTCGGTCTGGCCGTTGTCGTAGAGGTAGGCGCCGACGATGACATCGCCGTAGCCGTCGGCGTTCACGTCCCCGACAGAGGCGACCGAGTAGCCGGTGTAGGCGTTGGTCTGGTTGGACTCGGCGGTCCAGGCGGCGGCGGCGGCGAGGCCGGTCGCGGAGCCGTGGTAGACGTAGGCGCGGCCCTCGTTGGTCTGGCCGTTGTCGTAGAGGTAGGCGCCGACGATCAGATCGCCGTAGTTGTCGCCGTTGACATCTCCGGCGGCGTTGAGCGACGCCCCGTAGTAGGCGTTGGCCTGGTTGGACTCAGCGGTCCAGGAGGCGGCGGCGGCAGGGCCGGCGGCCGAACCGTAGTAGACCGAGACCCGACCCTCGTTGCTCTGGCCGTTGTCGTAGAGCACCGCGCCCACCGCGACGTCGCTGTAGCCGTCGCCGTTCGCGTCGCCCGCCGAGCCGACCGACCAGCCGGCGCGGGCCTCCGCCTGATCGGACTCGGCGGTCCAGGCGGCGGTGGTGGAGAGGCCGGTGGCCGAGCCGAGGTAGACGCTGGAGCGGCCCTCGTTGGTCTGGCCGTTGTCGTAGTAGGGCGCGCCGACGATGACGTCGTCGTAACCGTCGTTGTTCACGTCGCCCGCGCTGTTGACTGCGGAGCCGTAGTAGGCGCTGGCCTGGTTGGACTCGGTGTTCCACGCCGCTGCGGCGGCGAGGCCGGTCGCGGAGCCGTGGTAGACGTAGGCGCGGCCCTCATAGGCCTGGCCGTTGCTGTAGTAGCTGGAGCCGACGATGAGGTCGCTGTAGCCGTCGTTGTTGACGTCGCCGGCAGCGCTCACCGAGATGCCGAAGCGGGCCTGCGCGAGGTTGGCCTCGGCGGTCCAGGAGGCGGCGGCGGCGGGGCCGGTGGCCGAGCCGTAGTAGACGAAGACCCGGCCCTCGTTGGTCTGGCCGTTGTCATAGAGCGGCGCGCCCACCGCGAGGTCGTCATAGCCGTCGTTGTTCACATCGCCGATCGAGGCGAGCGAATAGCCGTAGTCGGCGCTCGCCTGATCGGACTCGCGCGAGGTGAGCGTCGGATCGACGACCAGCGGCCAGACCGCGCCTGCCGTGTCCACCCGCAGCGCCAGCCCGCCCTCGATGGCCTCCATCCACGCCGGGAGCTCCCGGCCGGTCGCGTCCCAGGCGCGCAGCCCCTCATAGGTGAGCTCCGTGTCGCCGATGATCAGGCGGGCGCTGTCCGTGTCCACCACCTCTACCAGCGCGCCCGCGTCCGCCCCCTCTGCGCGGCGATCGGTGCCGCTCACCGCGATGTGGATCACCAGGTCGCCCTCGACCTCCTCCTCCACCACGAAGCCCTGCTGCAGCCCCTCAGGCCGGTTCTGCCACCACTCGCGCAGCCCGCCCAGATCGCGCTCGGCCTGCCGCAGGCAGGCGCCGGTCGCGTCCTCCGCCGTCGCGCCCGCCACGTCCTCGGCGCAGTCCCCGATCACCGCCTCGCCGCCGGCCACCTCGCGGAGCGCGCCCGCCCCGCCCCACGCCACGACATCCAGCTCCAGCGTGTAGTCCCCTCCCCCGATCTGCGCGCCCGCCCCGTCCAGCGCGACATCAAACCCCTGCCGCCCGTTCTCCATCCGGAGCGCCGCCCCGTCCAGCTTCGGCTGGTAGGCGAGCAGCTCCACCCCGCCGCTCACCTCGGACAGCCAGCGTCCCTGAAGGTTGGAGGCGCCGTTATCGGTGCCGGGGGCCGTGTCCAGGGGTGCCAATTCGGGCGAGCAGGAGGCGAGGACGATCGGCGCGAGCCAGAGCGCGAGGCTCGACGTACGGCAAAGAGAACGGACAGTGATGGGGGCCATGGATTTCCTCAGTGGTGTTGGTTGAACATCGACAGCCGGGCAGCGGATATGTAGCATATCCTATGCCAGCGTGCTGATTTATACCGTGATCTGACGGATTGACCGGATCGTACCGACCGCGCCGGTCAGCAGGTCAGCGTGGCGCCCGATGGCCTGGAGCTGCTCCGGGGCGAGCGGCCGGTCGATGGCGCTGAGCTCATAGGCCATATCCAGCTCCTCAAAGTCCTGGTGGAGCGAGGAGAGGTTGGAGGCGCCTGCCTCAAAGATCGCGTCCTGCACGGCCTTGCGGGAGCCGCGCCGGGTGCTGTGGGCTACGGCGAGGACGGTGCTGCCGGGGGGGATCTCGCCGAGGCCGAGGGTCAGGCGGGGCCGGTACACGCAGTCGCGCAGCGCGCCGATCCGGCTGAAGGAGAGGAAGGTCTGCGCCACCCGGCGCGCGATCCGGGGCTGGGCGTCGAGGGTGGCCGCGCCCATGTGCGGGGTGCAGGCCACGCGGGGCTCAGCGGCGTAGGGGTTCTGCCACTTCTCCTTGCCGCGCGGCTCGTCGGGGTAGACGTCCACGGCGGCCCGCCGCACCGCGCCGGTCTGCACGGCGGCGAGCAGATCGGCAGGATCGTAGAGGAAGCCGCGCGCGAGGTTGAGGAACATCCGGGGAGACTCGCGCGGGCGATCCGAGCCCAGCCCCATCAGGTGCGCGCGTTCGATCAGCCCCTGGTTGGAGGCGCCCCGGATGTCGGTGGCGCTCACATGGACAGTCAAATAATCAGAGGCGGCGAACAGCGCCTCCATGCTGTCCATGCCCTCCCAGCCCATCTCGCGCCCGACCTCGCGCGCCACCTCGCGGCTGTCATAGAAGCGGATCCGCATCCCGAGCGCCTCAGCGGCCCGCGCCACCTGCCGCCCGATGTTGCCGAGGCCCAGCACGCCCAGCACGCGCCCCTGGATCTCGTAGCGCTCAGTGGAGGACTTGTCGAAGCCGCCCCGGCGCGTATCCTCGCAGGTCTCATACAGCCGCCGAGAGAGCGCTATCAGGTGCGCGACGATCAGCTCCACCACGCTGCGCCCGTTGCTCACCGGATCGTTGAACACCAGCACGCCGTGATCGGCGCATGCCTGCCGATCCACGCTGTCATCCCCGATGCAGCAGAGCTGCACCGCCATCAGCTCCGGGCAGGACTCCACCACCGCCCGCGTCACCGGCACCCGGCTCCGCTTGAACAGCACCGGGTGGCCGCCCTCCTGCAGCCACCGGATCAGCGTCTCCTCCTCCGGCACCTCAGCGCGCCGATCCACCGCGACCCCGGCCTCCTTGAGCAGCCCGTCCAGCACGATGTCCGGGTGCTCGACCACCAGCGCCTTCCGCATCGCACCTGACAGTATCCGTGTCTCAGCCATCCGTCCCGCCTCCATCAGACCCTCCCGGGCCGGGCCGGTTATCATGGGCGCCACCCCGCCACCACCGGTCCCGCCATGCCGCCCGACGAACAATTCTGCACTCTCCCCGGCGGCCTGCGCCTCTGCTACGATCTGCGCGGCCCGCCGGACGGCACGCCGCTGCTGCTGATCATGGGGCTCGGCGCGCAGATGGTGCTTTGGCCGGAGGAGTTCTGTGATGCGCTCGCGGCGGCGGGCTTCCGCGTATTGCGGTTCGACAACCGCGACATCGGGCGATCCGCCCGCGCCGCCGGCCAGCCCTCCGTCCCCCGCTGCCTCGCCGCCTGGGCCGCCCAGCGCCCCGATCTCGCCGGGGCGCCGCCCGCGATGCCCTACACGCTCCCCGACATGGCCCGCGACGCCCTCGGCCTGATCGACGCGCTCCAGATCCCGAAGGCGGTCGTGGTCGGCGCCTCGATGGGCGGCATGATCGCCCAGAGCCTCGCGCTGCTCGCCCCTGAGCGGACGCTCGGCCTCTGCTCGATCATGTCCAGCCCCGGCGGGCGCTGGGTGCCGACCCCCGGCGCGCTGGTGCGGCTGCTCGACCGCCCCGCCCCCGGCCCGGAGGCCGCGCTGGAGCACCTCGTCGGCTTCTTCCGCTACACCGGCGGCACGCTCCCCTTCGATGAGCCCGCGCTGCGCCGCACCATCCAGCGCGCCATCGACCGGGGGATGAACCCGGAGGGCTTCCGGCGCCAGCTCGCCGCCGTCCTCGCCCAGCCCGACCGCCGCCCGCACCTCGCCGCCCTCAGCGGGATCCCGACGCTCGTGCTCCACGGCACCGCCGACCCGCTCGTGCCGTTCAGCGCCGGGGCCGCCACCGCCCGCGCCATCCCCGGCGCGCGGCTGCAGGCGGTCGAGGGCATGGGCCACTACCTGCCGCCGGTCGTCTGGCCGGAATTGCTCCGGGGGATCTGCGCCCTGAAGCCCTGAAGCCTGCGGCTCTTGGGGCCATGAGCGCCCTCAGCGGATACCGGTGACGCCCGTCCAGTACTGGTTCTGGCAGTCAAAGCACCACTGCCCGCCGGAGAACTCCGCTGAGAAGTCGCCGACGAAGGTGTCGGGATCGGTGAAGGTGCCGACAAACGTGTAGGTCTCGTTGCAGGTACCGGCGAGGACGTTCAGCACATCAAAGTCGGTCGGGGTGCTCATCAGCCCGCTCATCGTGCCGGGCTGCGCGCCGCGCACCGAGATGCTGAGCGCCGGATAACTGTCGATGACGGTCACCTGGTTGAAGCCGATGGCCACGATGCCATAGGCGCAGGAGTACGAGATGTACTCGTCCAGCGTCCATGTGCCGGTGTAGCTGGTGGAGCAATTCTCGTCGGTGTCGCCGTTGCAGTTGTTGTCGATGCCATCGTCGCAGGCCTCGTCGTTGCCGG
>JBEIQZ010000204.1:0-9456 GCA_040376255.1 Alphaproteobacteria bacterium | reverse complement strand
GGCATGTAGCCTGATCATCTCCTCTCCAGCACAACACCGGAATCCAGATGACCACCGCTGCTGTCAACACGGATGCAGTGAAGACTGTCGCCATCTCTGCGAAGCTGGGGAGGCTGCTGGACGTGATCTTTGCTGCGGATCTGCCGGTGCTGCTGTCGGGTTCGCACGGCATCGGCAAGAGCCAGTACCTGGAGCACTACGCTGCGTCGCGGGGCTGGTCGGCCTGCGTGCTGGATCTGTCGCTGCTGGAGGCGACGGATCTGACCGGGCTGCCATACCGGGACGGCGGCCTCACGCGGTTCGCGCCGCCTGCCTCGCTGCCGCAGCCGGGCGATCAGCCGGCGCTGCTGGTGCTGGAGGAGCTGAACCGGTGCGATCGCAGCGTGCGCCAGCCCTGCCTGCAATTGCTGACGACGCGGCGGCTCAACGACTACCGGCTGCCGGACAACTGCCGAATCGCGGCGTGCATCAACCCGGCGGAGGGCGGCTATGACGTCGACACGCTCGATCCTGCGCTGGCGAGCCGGTTCGTGACGCTGCCGGTGGTGCCGGATCGGGAGGCGTGGGTGGCGTGGGCGAAGGCGGCGGGGCTCTTCCCGGGGGTGGTGCAGTTCGTGGATCGGTTCCCGCAGTCGTTCGAGCGCGCCCCGCCGCGCACCTGGGCGCAGGCGGCCCGGCTGATCGAGGCGGGCCTGCGGGCGGGCTGGAAGCT
This sequence comes from Alphaproteobacteria bacterium, assembly GCA_040376255.1. Taxonomy (GTDB): domain Bacteria; phylum Myxococcota_A; class UBA796; order UBA796; family SXON01; genus JBEIQZ01. The sequence continues at coordinate 8,744 of JBEIQZ010000204.1, read as the reverse complement.
GAAGGACATGGAGGGCATCCTGGCCCCGGTGCTGAAGCCGCTGACGGCGAAGGCGCTGATGATGGAATTGCCCGCGCTGGCGCCGGATATCTCGCCGGAGTCTTTTCTGTTGGAGCCGCGCAAGCACCTGAAGCGGCTGGAGAGCTGGCGCGATCAGGGGCGGACGGATCTGCAGCTGTTCCTTGTGAACGGGCTGCGGCAGGTGGTGGCGGGCGGCGTCCCGGAGGATCTGGATCGGGTAATGATCCGGCTGCTGCTGGCGACGATGCCGCCGGATCTGGTGGCGCCGCTCGTGAAGGAGCTGCGGCTGTGATGTCCGGCTGGGCGGCGGCGCTCCCGGCGCTGGACGCCATCGACATCGGCTGGGAGATCCTGCGGCTCCAGAGCACGCCCGGCTCCACCGCTGAGGAGTGGCGGGCGGTGATGCTCGCGCTGCCGGACGGGGTGAGCCGCCAGGAGGTGAAGGCGTGGGCGCGGGAGCGGTTCATCCCTGCGCAGCGCCGCTGGTGGGAGGAGGTCGGCGGGCCGATCCGTCCGCAGCGGGAGCTGCTCTACCTGTGGCTCTCGACGCTGAACGCCGACGGCGCGTGGCGGCTGCTGGTGCTGCGCGGGATGGCGCCTGAGGAGGCGTACAGCGCGGTGCAGTCCTGGGTGGACGGGCCGCTGCCGGACGGCGGGCCGAAGCCGCTGCCGTGGGGCTGGCTGGACTCCCCGCCGCGCACTGCAGCGGTGCCGTGGGACGGGGAGGTGCTGGGGGCGTCGCCGGTGCTGCCGGAGGCGCTGTGGGGGATGATGGGGGCGGAGTGGGAGGAGGCGCTGTGGGCGATGCTCCGCGCGCGGTACGCGACGCTGGACGACACGCCGGGCGAGGCGGCGCTCCACAACGTGCCGATCGCGCCGGAGGACTGGACGGGCTGGACGAAGGAGGAGATCCTGGGGTGGCTCCGCGAGGCCATGCCGGAGCGGCTCTGCGGGGCGGAGGTGCTGGCGATGGTGAGCCTCTGCCAGCGGCCCGATCTGTTCGGGGCGGCGGATCGGTACTGGCGGCTCCTTGTGCGGTGCGGGGCCGATCCGGAGGCGGTGCTGACGGCGCAGCCCCCCATCTCGCCGGCGCGCCGGGAGCTGCCGGGGGGGCAGTGGCTCCCGCCGGAGCTGCTGACGGTGCTGGGAGCGCACCAGCAGGGGATGCAGCTCGGGGTGCTCTGGCTGGAGATGGCCGACGTCGAGGTCGCGATGCAGCACATCCGCAACAACGAGTTCATCCCGGCGGTCAAGCACATCCGCAACATCACCCGCTCCGGACTCCGCGAGGCGAAGGATGCGGCGGACGAGCTGCGCGCGCGCGGCGCCGATTTCCGCCGCCGCATCCCGGCTCCCCGGCGGCGGGAGCGCACCGGCACGTGGCCGCTGATGGAGCGCGCCATCGACGGGCTCCTGATGGAGTACCCGCTGCACTGGGTGATCCTCTCCTCGCTGCGGATCGTCGAGGATCGCGGCGTGCCGACGATGGCGGTGGCCTCCGCCGAGGGCGCCTCGGCCGTGCTGTTCTACAACCCGGCGTTCGTAGAGGGCATCAGCGAAGAGGAGCGGAAGGGCGTGCTGATCCACGAGATCAACCACGTGATCTTCGGCCACCTCGACCGCCCCTACAGCGTGCAGGAGGGCGCAGCGTGGCGGATCGCCTGCGAGTGTACGGCCAACGAGTACGTGCGCTATCCGCTGCCGGGGTCGCCGGTCACCCTCGATCAGTTCGCCCTGCCGCCCGGCGAGTCGACGACCTCCCGCTACCACCGCCTGCTCAAGATGGGGCCGCTGCCCGATATCGGCACGGACATCCTGCTCTGGAGCGTCCGGGCCCTCGCCGCCCACCACCAGGATCGCATGGATCACCCGCCCCAGAACGCCTGGACGCTGGTGCGGGGGGCGGCGGAATTGGTAGCGGACGAGCTGAGCGAGGAGCAGATCCGCGCCGTCGGCCTCCACAGCGGCCAGCCGTGGGCGGAGCAGCTCTACCCGGACGGCATCGGGACGCTGCCCTGGGAGGAGGTGCTGCGGCGCGGCGTGCGCGGGCTGATGGTGCGCTACGCCACCCGGCGCCACCCCAGCCGCCGCCAGCCCGACCTCGTCGGCATCGTCCCCGGCCGCCGCAGCCGCCGCGATCCGCCCTCGGTGCTGTTCGTGGTGGACACCTCCGGCTCGATGACCGCGCAGGAGCTGACCGCCATCTCCGAGGAGCTGAACGGCCTCTGCCGCCGGCAGGTCGAGGTGACGCTCATGCAGTGCGACGATCTGATCCGCGAGGAGGTGCGCGTCACGCCCGGCTTCGTGTTCAACCGGGTCAAGGGGCGCGGCGGCACCGACTTCCGCCCTCCGTTCGCTGAGCCGATCATGCGCCGCCTCCAGCCCGATCTGCTCGTCTACTTCACCGACGGCTACGGCCCCGCGCCCGCCGCCGCCCCGCCGGATCTGGAGGTGCTGTGGGTGCTGACCGGCCACGCCCCGGTGCGGCCCGCCGCCTTCGGGCAGGTCACGACGATGCGCCCTCGGGGCCAGCGCGCCCGGGTGCAATCCCGGTCGGGACAGGCTAACACCTCTTCCTGAGAGGTTTTTGATGGGCGCAGCGGTCGGGATTGATCTGGGGACGTCGAATTCCTGCGTGGCGATGGTGCGGAACGGCGAGGTCGAGGTGTTCGCCGACAACGAGGGGCGCAAGACCCAGCCCTCAGTGGTGGCCTTCGGCTACGGCAAGACGGTGGTGGTCGGCCACCGCGCCCGCAAGCAATTGCTCTACGCCCCGGAGAACACCGTCATCTCCGTCAAGCGCCTGATCGGGCGCCGCTACTCCTCCCCGGAGATCGCCCGCGTCAAGTCCCTGAGCGCCTTCGGCATCACCGAGGGCGAGAACGGGGACGCCCGCGTGCGCGTGCAGGGCCGCATCTACAGCCCGCCCGAGATCTCCGCCCACGTCCTGCGCCACATGAAGAAGATCGCCGAGGAGGCCAGCGGCGAGACCGTCGATCAGGCAGTCATCACCGTCCCCGCCTACTTCAACGACGCCCAGCGCCAGGCCACCCGCGACGCCGCCACCATCGCGGGCCTCACCGCCCTCCGCATCCTCAACGAGCCGACCGCCGCCGCCCTCGCCTACGGCTTCAAGCAGGGGAAGCGCCAGCACGTCGCCGTCTATGATCTCGGCGGCGGCACCTTTGATGTCTCGATCCTCCGCATCGACGATGACTTTTTTGAGGTCGTCTCGACCGCCGGAGACACCTTCCTCGGCGGCGACGACTTCGATTATCTCACCGCCGATCAGTTCCTCCAGATGTTCCAGAAGCAGAGCGGCCTGCAGCTCGAAGGCAACCAGACCGTCCGCATGAAGCTCCGCGACGCCGCCGAGCGCGCCAAGATCGGCCTGAGCGACGCCCCGGAGGTCGAGATCAAGGTGCCGCAGCTCTACCGCGACATCAACGGCAAGGAGTGGGACTTCGCGGTGCGCGTCAACCGCAACCAGTACGCCAACTGGGTGATGCCGCTCGTCGAGCGCAGCCTGAAGGTCTGCGAGGAGGCGTTGAAGAACGCCGGGATGACCGCCCGCACCGTCGATCACGTCCTGCTCGTCGGCGGAATGACCCGCTACCCGCTGATCCGCGAGGCCGTCGCCGCCCACTTCGGCAAGGCGCCAAACACCGGCATCAACCCCGATGAGGTCGTCGCGGTCGGGGCCGCCATCCAGGCATACAACTTGACAAACGTCGAGGAGGGCCCGTCCTCGGTGCTGCTCGATGTCACGCCGCAGTCGCTCTCCGTCCGCACCGTCGGCGGCTTCTGTGAGGTGCTGATCCCCCGGAACTCCGCCGTCCCCACCGAGGCCGCCAAGATCTTCCATACCGCCCACGACAACCAGACCGAGGTCCGCATCGCGGTGTTCCAGGGCGAGAGCCGCATGGCGGCGGACAACGAATTGCTCGGCGAATTCGTCCTCGACGCCCTGCCGCCGATGCCGCGCGGGCAGGTGCGCGTCCGGATCACCTTCGAGATCGATGTGGACGGCATCGTGCATGTCCGCGCCATCGACGACAAGATCCACAAGGAGCACAGCATCCGGATCGAGGCCCGGAGCGGCCTCTCCGATGAGGAGATCGGGAAGGCCAGCTCGGCGACCTTCGACGACATCAACTTCTGATGCCTGCCCGCGCTGTCCGCGCTGCCTCCCCGGAGAAGGGGCTGCGCGCCGCCTTCCTCGCCTGGGTCGCCCGCCAGCCCCCGGAGGCGATGGCGCGGCTGGAGACGGAGGTGCGCTGGTTCCGCGCGCTCTCTGATGCGGACTTCGGCGGCCTGCCGAACCAGGAGATCCTCTGGCGCATGCCGCTGGGCGCCGCCGGGCTGCCCTCGGCTGAGCCGGTGGACGTGGCGGTGCTGTCCACCGATCCGGCGACGGTCGGGGCGCTGCGGGCGCTGCGGGCGCTGCGGGAGACCCCGGAGGGGCCGGAGGAGGAGATCGGTGACCGGATCATCGCCGCCTGGGATCACCTCTGCCGCTGCGTCCGCCGCCATGTGCGCGACCTGCCGCTCCAGCGGCTCGCCCGGATCGCGGTGATGCTGCTGCCGGATCGGCTCGGATTGCCCTGGCCGGTCGGGGACAGCGCCGCCTGCATCCGGAACATGCTCGCCCGCCGCCGCCGGCTCCAGCAGGCCATCGGCCCCGGTCGCGGCCTGCGCGATCAGCTCTGCCGCGCCCTGTTCCTCGCCGGGGCCGACGTGCCGGACGCGCCGCCCGCCGACGCGCCGCCCGCGCCCCTCCTCACGGATCTCCCGGAGCCCTTCTACTGCCCGGCTGACCGCCTGATCGCCGCGCTCCGATCCGATCCCGGCGCCGCCGGCTTCGTCTGGGACGATGATCAGCTCCGCATGCTCCACGCCGCCTGGAACCTGCGCCGCCGCTTCGTCATCCTCGCGGGGACGCCCGGCATCGGCAAGACCGCCCTGCTCTCCCGCTACGCCCGCGCCTTCTGCCGCGCCCTCGGCCACGATCCGCAGGCCCAGATCCGGCTGCTCGCGGTCGCCCCCGACTGGCAGGATCCCGGCAGCCTCCTGGGCTGGCTCCAGCCCCTCGCCGCCCGCCCCGCCTGGGTCCCCGGCCCCGCGCTGTCCATCCTCCAGCTCGCCCTGCGCTGGCCGGAGCGCCCGTTCTTCCTGCTCCTCGACGAGCTGAACCTCGCCCGCGTCGAGCGCTACCTCGCCCCCGTCTTGTCCTCGCTGGAGAGCGGAGAGCCCATCCTCCTCCACAGCCACCCGAAGCCCGTCGACGGCGTCCCCCCCTCCATCCCCTGGCCGCCCAACCTCTTCCTCGGCGGCACCCTCAACATGGACGAGAGCACGCACGCGCTCTCCGATCGGGTGCTCGATCGCGCCTTCCTGCTGGAGCTGCGCGACGCCGATCTGCGCGCGTGGATGGAGCGGCGCGCCGCGCTCGGGCGCCCGGTCGATCCGGCGGCCGGGGCGCTGATCGTCGATCTCCAGGCCATCCTGGCGGGCGCCGGGCTCGGGTTCGCGTTCCGCACGGCGGAGGAGGTCGCGGACTTCGTGCGGGAGGCGGCCGGGCTCGGGGTGGATCGGACGGCGGCGCTCGACGCGGCGATCCGGTCGCGCGTGCTGGTGCGGATCCGGGGGGTGGAGTCGGCAGGGCTCGTCGGGGCGCTGGAGCGGGCGCGGGAGCGGCTGGAGGGGGAGGGGCTGAAGGGGTCGGCGGGGGCGGTGGAGGGGATGATCGGGCGGATACGGGTGCGGGGGGTGACGGGGTACTGGGGGTGACGGGGTGCCGGGGGTGACGGGGTGCCGGGGGTGACGGATGCGGGTGTTCGGGGAGGACGGGGAGGAGATCGGGGCGGTGGAGGGGGTGCTGCACCTGGAGGAGTCGGAGGTGTACCGGCTGTTCGGGGCGGAGCGGGGATGGATGGACGGGCGGGCGCTGCCGGCGCATCCTGAGGGGGGGCTGGTGCTCCGGACGCCGGCGGTGGTGGGGCGCGGGGCGCTCTCAGACGGCGTGGCGGAGGTGGCGATCCAGATCCGGGCGAAGGCGTCGAAGCTGCCGGAGGGGCTGTACCTGAGGATGCTGGAGGAATTGGAGGGGGCGCTGCCGGGCTTGAGCATCGGCGCGCAGGCGGAGCGGTCGGGCAGCGCCGGGCAGGGCGCGGCGACGCCGCTGGCGGTGGAGGCGCTGATGCCGGTGCTGCCGCTGCTGGAGGCGGCGCTGGAGCGGCTGGCGGCGCGTCCGGCGCAGGCCGGGTCGGAGCAGCAGTCCGATGTCCCGCTGTCGGCGCTGCGGCGGGTGGGCGCGCCGGAGCTGCGCGCGCGCGCAGAGCGCCCGGATCGGGAGCGGATCATCGTGTGGCGGGAGGAGGATCGGGCCGATGCGCGCTGGCTGGGGCTGGTTGCGGAGCGGGTGCGGCAGGTCGTGGCGCGGCTGGAGCGGGCGGCGGCGTGGCTCCGGGGGCGCGGCGGGCCGGTCGCGGTCGTGCGGGCCGGGCGGCTGCGGGAGGGGGCGGCGCGGCTCCAGGCGGGTCGTCGGCCCTTCGCCGGGATGGAGCGCGGGCCGGGGCTGCCGGGGGGGATGCCGGAGGCGCCGGTGGCGTCGGTGCTGCGGCTCTGCCGGTTCTTCCTGTCGCCGCTGTTCGATGTGCGGGACGGCCCCAACCCGGCGATGGTGAGGCTGAGCTGGCAGATCTATGAGATGTGGTGCCTGTTCACGCTGAGGCGGCGGCTGGCGGCGCTGCTGCCGGGGTGGGCGTGGGAGGAGCGGGGGCTGGAGCGGCTGATGCAGGAGCCGGAGGCGCCGGCGGGGGAGGTGCCGGACGGGGCGCAGGACGCCGGGATCGGGTTCACAGCGCGCGGGCCGGGCGCGACCCTGTGGATCGACTTCAACCCGGTGTTCACCGGCTACCTCGACATGCAGGCGGCCGAGGCGCGGCGCTTCACGCTCTCCCAGCCCCGGCGCCCGGATCTCGCGATCGGCGTGCAGGACGGGCGCGGGGGGCGCTGGATCTGCCTCGACGCGAAGTGGCGGGCCGGGCAGTGGCGGCTGGGCGAGGCGCTCAGCGCGGCGCATGTGTACCGGGACGCGCTCCGGGATCGCGCCAGCGGAGGGGCGCCGCTGGCGTCGCTGCTGCTCGCGCCGTCCTGTACCGAGGAGGTGGCGCCCTGGTTTGACAGCAGCTTTATTGAAGAACATGGCGTCGGCATCCTTGAATATCGGCCTGACCGGGAATCGGGAGAGGCGTGGCTGCTCGCGCGGATGGGGGTAAAGGCCGGGTAGCCGGTTAATGGATCAGCGGCGGGAGGACAGGATGCGGACGGTCGTGCTTGCGCTGGTGGTGCTGGGGTGCTTCTGCCCCTGTTCGGGGATGCTGGAGCAGCAGGTGCCGGGAACCGCGCCGGAGGGAGCCGCGCCGGAGGGAGCCGCGCCGGAGGGAGCCGCGCCGGAGGGAGTCGCGCCGGAGGGAGTCGCGCCGGACGCTACAAAGATCGTGCCGATGACGGGGCAGGCGACGGCCTCGCCGACGCAGGTGGTGGTGCTGGAACCGGGCGTGAACCAAGGTTGCTCATTGAATATGTATATATTCCCCGGTGCAGTAAAGCAGACCATCGGCGCGGTGCCGGGGGGGTGTGCTGGCTGGTACGGCGCGGCGATCCATCCGCTCCACACGAAGGCGGCGCTGTGGGGAGAGGGATGGTTGTACGAGGTCGATCTATTGACCGGGCAGGGGGTGTCGCTGCCGCTGGAGGACATGGATCGGCTCGGCTACGACGGGGAGGGGCGGCTGATCGGGGCGCGGCTGCGCGAGGGGCGCCGGGAAGAGGAGAACGGAAAATCCTTCATGGTCCTCGACGGGCAGCGCTATCCACTTAGCGATGAGGCGGAGAGCGCGGCGCAGACGGTGCTCTGCCAGAGCCTCCGCCTGGAAGGGGGCTGGACGGTGATCGGGACGGATGTCTGCTACCTCTACGAAGGGCAGCATGTCTGGGACATCCTCGGAGAGCAGACGCAGCTCAAGTCGGTCAGCGGGTGGGCGCGGGAGGTCGAGGTGCAGCACCTCATGTCCTACGCGCCGACCGGCGACGCGGCGGTGAAGCAGGAATTGCAGCAGGCAGCCAGGCTGGAGCCGGGGCAGGCCTCGACAGATTGGATGATCGAGCAGCCGGGCCCCACCCTCGCCCACCCCTCGGACTGGATGGAGGGGCCGCTCCCGCTGGGGCCGCTGCTGATCCGCGCGGTGACCGGCTGGCAGGTGCTCGCCGGGCTGGAGCAGAACAGCCGCCTGATGTCGGAGGTGCGCGAAGGCTGGCTGCTCGCGCGGGTCGCGGACGGGGCGATCGGGCTGTACGATCTCGGCACGGGGCAGCGGCTGTGGTCGTCGACCGCCCCGGCGATGCTGTGGCCGGAGGCGGTGCCGGTTCCGGCGGCGCTGGCGGCGGTGCCGGCGGCCCCGGTGGCCCCGGTGGCGGCGCCTGGACGCCCGCCCGGCGTCCGTGGAGAGCGGCCGCGCCGTCCGGGCGGCCACCCCCGTGGGGAGGGGCGGCCACATCGACAGTAATACCGGACCGGGCAATAGACTGCCGATGTGCGCTCTCAGTCCCTTCGCCTGGGGGAGAAGGTGGCCCGGAGGGCCGGATGAGGGGCGTATTGGCAGGGCTTTCCCCTCATCCGTCGGCTGCGCCGACACCTTCTCCCCGTGCCGGGGCGAAGG
>JBEIQZ010000578.1:0-3847 GCA_040376255.1 Alphaproteobacteria bacterium | reverse complement strand
CGGGTCGCGGGCGAGTGGCGCGCTGGCGACCTGCCCTGGCGTCCGTCCGGCCCGTGGTCGGCGATCCTGGGGCGCGATCTGCGCTGCCTGTGGCGGACGGAGCGCGGCGCGATCTGGGGGGCGCCCGGGGCGGCGCTGCTGGCGGGCGGGATGATCCTGGGCCTGCGGGTGAACGGCGGGCTGGAGGGGGCGGCGCTCGGGCGGGCGGCGGGGGTGCTGCTGTGCGGGGCGTCGATGGGGGCGGCGGCGATGCTGGCGGCGCTCCGGGGGCGGCTCGGGCAGCAATTCGCACCGCGATCCTGGCCGATCTCCGGGCTGGAGCGCGCGATCACGCTGGCGATCCTGTTCTGGCTCTGGCTCCTCCCGACGCAGGCCGCGATGGCCGCGACCGGCGGGGCGGACGCGGGGGTGCGCCCGCTGCCGGTGCTGCTCATGCTCGCGGGCGGGGCGGTCTGGCTTTCGGCGCGGCGGGCGCTCAACCTCGGGTGGTTCGGGGGCTGGGCGCTCGCGGGGCTGGCGCTGACGCTGGGGGAGCGGTGGGGGCTGTCGGCGGCGGCGGGCGCGGCGCTGCTGGGGTGGGCGGGGCGGCGGCTCCGGGCGTGAGGGCAGGGGAGCGGCGCAGAGGGCAGGCGGGAGGCGGGATGCGGCTGGGCGTGGACGGGTTGGTGGTGCGGCAGGGCGGGTTCACGCTGGGGCCGGTCGCGCAGGCCTGGGGGCCGGGGATCTGGCGCGTCTGCGGGCCGAACGGGGCGGGCAAGAGCACCCTGCTCCGGGCGATCGCCGGGGATCTCCTCCCGGCGGCAGGGAGCGCGTGGGTGGAGCCGGGCGGGCCGGAGGGGCGGCTGGATGTCCACCGGATCGACCGGGCGCGCCGCCTCATCGGGTTCTGCCCGTCCGCGCCGGAATTGCCAGATTTTCTCTCGGTGTCGGAGGGGATGGCGATGCTCGGGGCGCTCCGGGGCGGGCAGGCGATGGGGGCGGCAGCCGGACGGCTGCAGGAGATCGGCCTCCAGCCCTCCACCCGGCTCGGCGCCTGCAGCGCAGGGATGCGGCACAAGGCAGAATTGCTGGCGGCGCTCGCCGGGGAGCCGCCGGTGCTGCTGCTCGATGAGCCGTTCGCCAACCTCGACGTCGAGGCGATCAGGACGCTGTGCGGCTGGCTGGACGGCTGGCGCAGGGATCGGGTGATCCTGATCAGCCACCACGGGGAGGCGCCGCTGCAGGTGGACGGGGAGTGGAGCGTGGGGAGCGGCGGAGCAGCAGGCCGGGATGCGGGATAGAGGGGAGGGGAGGGGAGGGACGCATGTACATCAAGCGGGTGGAGATTGAGAACCTGCGCTGCTTCAAGGGGAGGCAGGGGGTGGATCTGCAGCGGGAGGACGGGAGTTTTGCGGGGTGGACGGTTTTTACGGGGAGGAATGGGACGGGGAAGACGAGTTTGTTGCAAATATTAGTTTGTGCCCAAGTAGGGTCTGCGAATTTCTTTTCATTGACAAGAAGCATTAAGTCATTCATTTTGGGGGGGTACAAATATGGCGAGGTTTTTTGTTCTTATTTTTTTAATAAAAAATACTTTCAAATAAAAGTTAGACTTGACATTGAAGGAACAATGGGATTTCGGGAGATACCTTCTATAGATATATCTTCCTTTTTTCTGGTAGCCTACGGCGCCCGCCGCAACCTCGGCCAGCCCACCTCTGAAGAGGTCGCCCTCCTCAAAAACCCTGTCCATGCGCGGCTGCGGAGCCTGTTCCTGGAGAGTCCGACGCTCTCAGACGCGATCACCTGGCTGAGCCAGGCGCACTTCAAGGCGCTGGAGGGGCAGGCGGGCTGGGCGGCGCTGCGGGACGATGTGCTGAAGTTCATCGGGGACGGGCTGTTGCCGGACGGGGTGGCGGTGCGGCGGGTGACATCGGACGGGCTGTGGGTGGAGCGGGACGGGGTGGAGTCGCTGCTTACGGAGATGAGCGACGGTTACCGGACAGTGCTGGCGTTGGTGGTAGATATGGTACAGCATATTTTTATATATTATAAAAAATTCACAATAGAGCGGAGAGTTGCCGCAGGACGCGAATACTGGGCTTGTCCCTTGCCGGGGATCGTCCTGATCGATGAGGTGGACGCGCATCTTCATCCGTCCTGGCAGCAGCGGATCGGGGTGTGGTTCACTGAGCATTTTCCCGGCATCCAGTTCATCGTCACGACGCACAGCCCGTTCATCTGTCAGGCGGCCAGCTCGCGGGGGTTGATCCGGCTGGCGGCGCCGGGGGAGGATGGCGGGATGCGGCATGTGGATCCGTCCATTTTTCAGGCGGTGGTGAACGGGACGGCGGACGACGCGGCGATGAGCGAGCTGTTCGGGCTGGAGCATGCGCACTCTCCGGCCTCGGAGCGGCTGCGGCAGGAGATGGCGGCGCTGGAGGATCGGGTGCTGGACGGGCAGGCGACGGAGGCGGAATTGCAGCGGTACGCGGAATTGAAGCGGCTGCTGCCGGGCGGGATCGGGGAGGCGGCGAACCGGAGCCTGCGGGCGCTCCTGGCGACGTAGGCGCCGTGAGGAGGCTCCAGCGGCCCCCGCTCTCCGCATCGGCGGAGGCTGAGCTGGATCGGCTCTCCGCGCAGGTGGAAGGAGCGGCGGATCCGAAGGCGAAGGCGCAACAGTTGTGGGACAGCCACCCGTCTTCAGCAAAGGCAGCCTTTCAGGAGATCCGTCAGGTGCTCCGGCAGATGGCCCCGGGGATCGAGCGGTGCATGTACTGCGAGGACAGCCAGGGGACAGATATCGAACACTTCTGGCCGAAGGGCAGATATCCGGCAGGCGCGTTCTGCTGGGAGAATTACCTCCTCGCCTGCTCCTTCTGCAACAGCAATTGCAAGCGTGAGGATTTTCCTCTTAACAGCAGTGATCTTCCGCTGCTCCTCAACCCTGCGTCCATCGACCCGCAGGACGATCCCCGGCATCACCTGACGTTCCGTCATTCTACCGGTCACTTCAACGCCACCGGGGTCAAAGGCCAACCGAGCATCACCACCTTCGATCTGAATGGAGCCCGCACAGGCCGCCGATTACCACAGGGCAGGCTGGACGCCTTCGGCACGCTCCAGGATCTGACGGTCGCCTATGCGCGCGCCAGTCAGGCGGGGGAGACGGCAAAGGCGGCAGACATCCAGGGTCGGATGACACGCTATCCCTTCTCCTCTGTCCTCCTCTGGCTGGTGGAGACTGCGGAGCAACCTGGCGCCAGGAATGTCCTTGATCATGATGTGGTGGACGCGATCACCAGGCACAACCTCCGCTCCTGGCTTTGATCAGCCCCCGGACATTCCCCTCACCAATTCCTCCAGCCGCAGCCCGCACCCCACCTCCCACGGCGGCGGCGCCGCGCACTCCACGATCAGCCGCCGCTCCACCACCGCCCGCCGCACCTCCACATCTCCCGCCCCCGCCCCCGCCCCCGCGCCCATCCCCCGCGCCACCCCCTCCCGCCCCGGCCACGCCCGCCCCCCGATCACCACCTCCCGCCGCGCTGTCCCCGGCACCCGCCACTCCAAAGACTCCAGCGCGATCTCCACCTCCGCCGGGGACATCTCCCGCCCCGCCCCTTCCGTCACCATCAGCCGCACCCCTCCCGCGCACACATACCCGACCGTCCCCCCGATCTCCTCCCGCACGCACCCCGCCAATTCCACCGCCGCCTTCTCTCTCTCCCCCGCTCCCTCCATCCCCCCAACCTCCATCTCCCCATCCCCCCATCCACACCCCACCCACAACCCCCAAAGCCCCCACAACCCCCACAACCCCCTCTTCCCTCTCTCCTGCCTTTCCTCTGTGCCCTCTGTGCCTCTG
>JBEIQZ010000266.1:0-8175 GCA_040376255.1 Alphaproteobacteria bacterium | reverse complement strand
TGCGCGCGCAGGTCGCGGCGGACGAGGTGCTGCCGCGATCCCTCGCGGTGTGGCGGTGGCTGCTGTGGCCGGTGGGGCCGGACTACACCGCGCCGGGGGCGGCGGTGCTGGCGCTGCTGGCGGCGGCGGGGCTGGGGGTGTGCCTGCGGCGCGCGGGCGGGGCGCGGCTCGCGCTGGCGGGCTGGATGGCGGCGGCGCTCGCGGTCTCCTGGCTGTGGTCGACAGAGCCGGGGACGCTCGGCAAGTTCTACCTCTATGCGCCGGTGCAGGGCGCGTTCGCGATGCTGGTCGGGGTGGCGCTCGCGGCGGGGGCGGATCGGCTGCGGGGCGGGGCGGGCGGCTGGCGCGGGGGGACGGCGTGGGGGATCGCGCTGCTGCTCGTGGCGGGGGGCCTGCCGGGGCTGCGCGAGGTGCTGGTGCCGGTGTCCAGCCTCGTGAGCATCGCGCCGCTGACGCCCGGCGTCTACGATCCGCGCCGCGAGGCGATGACCCTCGCGCACATGCCCTCCAGCCACCCGATCCGGATCACCGCAGAGGCGCGCTCAGCGCAGGACTGGATGTGGTACTCCCCCGACCTCGACGCCTTCGGGCAGATCCGGGGCCAGCCGGGAGGAATGGGGGGACCGCCGGGGATGCCGGGTCAACCGGGCGGGCCGCCGGGAGGAACGGGCGGGCCGCCGGGGATGCCGGGGGGACCGCCGGGAGGAATGGGCGGGCCGCCAGGGATGCCGGGGGGACCGCCGGGAGGAATGGGCGGGCCGCCGGGAGGCATGGGCGGGCCGCCGGGAGGCATGGGCGGGCCGCCGGAGGGGATGGGCGCCCCGCCGGAGGGGATGGGCGCCCCGCCCCGCGATCGCCCGCCGGGCGCGTGGCTCACCTGCACCCGCACCGTCACCCGCGAAGATCCTGCGACGAAGGGCGACCCCTGCCGGGAGGACATCGGGGAGGGCTGCGTGATGACTGAGGCGTTCTCGGTGCTGCTGCGGCTCCCCGACGCCGAAGACTGCGCGCAGCTCCGCCGCCACCTCGCCGACGTGGGCGCCCGCGAGCGCTACGGCCCGTTCGAGCTGGAGGCCGCGCTCACCGCCGAGGCTGCCGGGGACACGGAGGCCGCCATCGGCCTCGCCCGCCGCGCCGTGGCCGACAGCCCGGTGAGCGTCCGCCCCGCGATCCACCTCGCCCGCATGCTGATCCAGGCGCGCCGCTACAGAGAGGCGGCGGAGGTCGCCATCGCGGGTCAGTCGCAGGCCGCGCGCTACCTGCTGCGGGAGGAGTGGCGCGACATCGCCGTCCTGGAGCTGGAGGCGGCGCGGAAGTCCGGCGACCGGGCGATGCTGGCGGCGGCGCAGGAGCGGCAGCGCTGCCTGACCGCGCGGCTGTTCCACGCGACGGAGCGGGTCTGCGCGGGCGGGTGGCTCTGGATGCTGTGATCGGTTAAGGGGCGCGCAGGAAGGTGTGCATTGGCGGTTTTCTTGGAGCACTCCGGCGCCCTCGGCTGAGGAGCCGGAAGAGGGAGCAGCGCAGGCGGGTCTGATCCACAGGAGCTTCCTCCAGATCAGATGTCGCGCCGAGCCCTCAGATGACAAGCAGCCCGTTGCAGCGATGTCTGCACCGGAGACCCTGTCTCTCTGCCCAGATTGTCACCATGCCCAAGATCCTCCCCCGCCTCCTGCGGCTGCCCCTGCATGCCGCGCAGACCAACGACGGACTCCTCCTCCAGATCACCCGGACGCTGCGCCCGGCCCCGTCGAACCTGCTCTCGACCTTCCACGTCTACGCCTTCAAGAACGACGAGCGCGACTTCGCCCGGCTGCTGCTGCGGCGGCAGACGCGGCTCTGGCTGTGGCGCTCGCACCAGGGGGCGGCCTGCGGGGACTTCGTGATCCTCGACCTCTCCGCGCCCGATCCGCTGCGGCGCTGCGCCTTCCTCGTCGAGCTGAAGCAGGATCGCCCGCTCCGGGTCAGCGACGGGCCGAGCGGCTTCCAGATGCGGAACGTGCCAGACGGCCTCAGCGAATTGCAGGCGCGCGGGCTGATCGCGCCGGGGGCGCCGATGCGCGCGCTGGTGGGGGACGCGCGGGAGGTGTTAGGGTACTTCGAGGTGCATTGATCCGAGGGCGCCGGGAGGGAGATTGGGCCGCGCATATCCAAGCTTCATCCAGACACCGATCCTGCTGGCGCTGGCGCTCGGCTTCCTCGGCTTCCCGCTGTACCTGACGCGCGATATGCTCTGGATCGTGCTCGATCCGGGCGTCAGCGTGGTCACCGCCGATGAGCTCCTCGCGGGCGCGCAAGTGACCCACCCCCGGATGATCCTGCTGGGCGCCTGCGCCGATCTGGACAGCGCCGCCACAGGCCGCTGGACGACAAAGTCCAGACACAGCAGCAGCAGAACCCATCACGAGGAGACCGTCGTCACGCTGCGACACGCGGAGAGCGGGCGGGCGACCGGCTGGCTGATCCGGGTGCCGAAGCCGGGCGGGCGCGGCTGCGCGCCAGAGGAGATCCGGGGGGTGCGGGGCTCCATCCATCGCTTCACGCTGGAGGCGGCGCAGGTGGCGGGGCTGAGTCCGGACGCGGATCGGGTGCTCGTCCACCGCTGGTGGACCTGGGGCGAGGCGGTCGGCGCGGTGCTGCTGGCCTGCTGGTTCCCGTGGAGCATGGTCGCGATGCTCCACCCGTTCAATGGGCGGGCGGCGGACGCAGCGCGGAAGATCGCCGCGACCTCGGTGCTGCTCTCCCTCGCGGCGTTCGTGATCCTGTGCATCGGCGCGGGCGTCAATGAGCTGATATCCTGAGCAACCTGCGATGAATGAGAACCGGAGCTTTTCACAGACCGCCATTCCCTTGACGATCTCCGTTCTGGGTCTGGCAGCCCTGCTCTATGTGCTGCGCGACATGGTGCGGATCGTGCTCGATCCGGGCGTCAGCGTGGTCACCGCCGATGAATTGCTGTCGGGCGCGCCGGTGACGCATCCCCGGATCATCATTGAGGGCGCCTGCGTCCACCTGGACAGCGCCGCCACCGGCGACTGGACGACGAGGGGCAAGGGCGGAACAAACCGGCACAGCGAGACGGTGGCCCCGCTGCGCCACGCGCAGACCGGTCAGCCGCTCGGCTGGCTGCTGCGGGTTCCGGAGGCGGGGAGCGGCTGCGCGCCTCAGACGATCCGGGGGACGCGCGGCGCGGTCGGGGAGATCACCCTGGCGGCGGCGCGGGCGGCAGGGCTGGACCCGGATCCGGCGCGCGTCATCGCCCGGGGCTGGTGGGAGCGGTGGCAGGCCGCCGCCGTCGTCCTGGCAGCGTGCTGGATACCGGGCAACTTCGCCTTCCTCCTGATCCACCCGTTCCAGGGCCGGACAGGGGTGCGCGTCTCCCGGCTCGCCGGGATCTCCTTTGTGCTCTCCCTGCTCGCGCTCCTCGCCTTCCTCTCCACTTCCGGGATCACGCTGCTGCGCTCCTGAGCCGCTCCCGATCCAGCCGCGCCCACTCCCACCAGAGCGCCGACCCCAGCCCCGCGCCGAGGTGCCAGAAGGCGTGGAGCTGCAGCCGCTGCACCGCATGATCGCAGCCGAGCAGCAGATGCTCCGGCACCCAGCACAGCAGAAAGCCGCCGCCGTAGCAGGCGATCACCCCCGCTGCCGCCCGGCGCATCGGCGCAGGCGCAGGCTGAAAGAAGGAGAGCTGGATCGTGCGCCCCATCACCCAGATCGCCACCCCGGCGTAGACCGCGAGGAACAGCGCGAACGCCCACGGCACCCGGGCGTAGGCCAGCGTGAACGCGACCGCTGAGAGCGCGATCCAGGCAGCCCGCCCGTTCCCCGCCCCGGCAGGCCGCTCCCGCTCCATCACCGTCCACGCGCAGGCCAGGATCGACCACACCATCGGCAATTCATCCGCCGCCTGCGCCACCCGCAGCAGCGTCCCGTGAAAAGCCGCCGACCCGGCGCCGACAGCGGCCAGCCCCCACATCCCGATCCGGAAGCGCAGATCGCTGCGCCGCACCTGCCTGAGGCCGCCGAAGGCGATCAGGACGATGGCGATGCTGGACAGCGTGTTCCAGAATTCCGCCACCGCCGGGGTCAGCACATAGTCAGGTTCACACCAGTTCACGAGCGCCGGGGCGCCCATCCCGCTCCAGAAGCCGTCCATCCGCGCCTGTTAACCTGCATCCGACCCGTCCGGCCCCGCCCCGGCTCCCCTCACGGGTTCGCCGCCCCCGGCGTCCCATCCGGCACGTAGATCCAGCCCCCCGCCGTCCGCGCCGCCGCGACATCGGGCGGCAACCCCGGCCACGACACCCAGCCCGCCCGCCGGCCGTCCGACGCCCACAGCAGCAATTCCTCACCGTCCGCGTCCAGCGTGAAGCCGAGGTGATCCGCCCCCGCCTCCGGCGCCCCGTCCGCGATCAGCAGCAGCAGCCCGCCCGCCGGGATCACCCCGGACAGCGCATGCGGCGCGTCGGGCTCCAGCGCGTCCGCCATCGTCCAGCCCGCCAGATCCAGCGCCTCTGCCCCCGGGTTGTACAATTCCACCCAGTCCGGGTACTCCCCTGACGGCCCCGCCCAGGCGCGCTCGTTGTCCGGCATGAACTCGTTGATCACCGGATCGGGCGGGAGCGGCGCCCCGGTGTCGCCGGTATCGCCCGTGTCGCCGGCGCCGGTGTCCCGGCTGTCCGCCGGGCCGCTGTCCGCGCCGGGGCTGTCCTTGGCAGCCGGGCCGCTGCAGGCGGCGAGCGACAGACAGAGGAGAAACCGCCGCGCGGGGATCGGTGCGGTGCAGGCCATCCGGCTATACTGACACCCGATGCTCCTGCTCATGCACTTCCTGCCCTTCGCATGTATGGCACCCTCCGCGCCGGGCGATCTCCGGATCGCGCTGGAGCATGCAGATAACACCTCACCGCGCCCGCGCCTCCTCCCGCCCATCGATCCGGCGGACGCGCCCGAGGAGGCGCTGCCGGAATTCCCCGACCTGTTCAGCGAGCCCGCCGGGCTGCGGGAGGCGCCGTTCACCCTGACGCTCCAGACCGGCCTGTACGGCGCCGAGATCCGCTACACCCGCGACGGCGCCGATCCGGCAGCGTCGGGGGAGATCTACACCGGCCCGCTCACCATCGACCGCACGACCGTCCTCCGCGCCGCCGTGCTGGTGGAGGGGCAGGAGGGACAGAAACAGGAGGCCCGCACCTGGATCTTCCCGGCGGATGTCGGGGATCAGGCGTCGGTCGCGGCGGCAGATCCGGCGGCGTGGCCGGAGGTCTGGTGGGCGAACGAGAGCGGCGGCCCCTGGGCGGCGGACTACGAGGTGGATCCGGAGGTGCGGGGGGCGCCGGGCTGGCCGGGGGACGCGGCGGTGCTGGGGGCGCTCCCGGCGCTCTCGGTGGTGATGGCGCCCGACGATCTGTTCAGCGCGCAGTATGGCATCCACGAGAACCCGATGGAGGAGGGTCCGGCCTGGGAGCGGCTGGCCTTCGTCGAGCTGATCGGCAGCGGCAGCCCGGAGCCGGACTTCTCAGTCGCGGCAGGCATCCGGAGCCAGGGCGGATCGGTGCGGCAGGCGTCGCGCTCGCCCAAGAAGTCGTTCCGGCTTTTGTTCAAGCAGGACTACGGTCCGGGGACGCTGAAGCACGCGATCTTCCCCGGCAGCCCCACCGACGCCTTCGAGACCCTCGTGCTGCGGGCGGGCTACAACCGGAGCTGGGCGCACTGGGACGACGTAGGCCGCGACCGCGCCGACTACCTGCGCGAGCGCTTCGCCCAGGATCTCTACCGGGAGATGGGCCACCCCGCCCCGCAGGTGCGGCACGTCCACCTCTTCCTCAACGGCCTGTACTGGGGCATCTACCAGATCGAGGAGCGCCCCGACGCCGCGTTCTTCTCGACCTACCTCGGCGGCGCGCAGGAGGACTGGGACGCCCTCAACACCGGAGAGGTGACCGACGGGGAGGGCGCCGCCTGGGAGGCGCTGATGCAGGCCGTCGATGCCGATCTGTCCGATCCGGCGGCCTGCGAGGCGGTGTTCGATCTGCTCGATCCCGACGCCTTCGCCGACTACATGCTGCTCAACCTCTACCTCGGGAACATCGACTGGCCCGACCGCAACTGGTGGGCCGGGCGCAACCGGAACGCCGCCCCGGGCGATCCCGGCGGGCGCTGGGTGTTCTCCACCTGGGACGCCGAGATGACGATGTCCGCCACCACCGACGACCTGCTCGAAAACGACATCGCCACTGGCCTCTTCGCGAACAGCCCCGGCGAGATCTTCACCGCGCTGCGCGCCTGCCCCGCCTTCCGCGAGCGCCTTCAGGCCCGCGCCGCGCTGCTGCTCACCGACGCAAGCGGCGCGCCCGGCCTGCTCACCCCCGCCCCCCTGATCGCCCGCTGGGACGCCCTCGCCGACGCCCTCGCCCCCGCCATCCCCGCCGAGTCCGCCCGCTGGGGCGACCACTGGCGCGACCTCCGGGGCGACCCCGACGCCGACCTCTATACGTACGATCTGCAATGGACAGAGGAGCGCCGCCGCCTCACCGCCGACTACCTCCCGGCCCGCGCTGCGGCCTTCCTTGATCAGCTCCGCGCCGCCGGGCTCTATCCTCCTGAATAAAAACTGCCTGAATACTGGGCGGGCAGCGCCGTCCAAGCAGCGCACCGGCCTGCGACTGAACCTGAGACGGGTTAAGCGGGCTTTGATATATCCTGTGAGGAATACCATGAAGCGCCTGCTCTCCCTCTCCCTGCTCTCTCTGACCACCCTCGCCCTCTCCTGCAGCTTCGCCAGCGGCAACAAGGATCTCGCCACTGAGTGCGCGCTGGTCTGCGCCCAGGTCGAGCTGTGCGAGGCCACCCCGCCCGCCATCACCCTTGAAGGCATCGCCGGCGGCTCCTCCGGCAGCTCCGGCGTCGACTGCGCCGCCAATTGCGTGCAGGAGGACATGCGGGCCTACTATGGCTACTCCGACTGCCAGATCAGCTGCCTGCAGGAGGCCGAGTGCGGCGACATGAACGGCTGCTGGGACGTCAAGAGCGACATCTACGCTGAGTACTGCCTCGACGGCCGCGAGACCACCCCCGTCGGCCCCGGCGACGATGACCCCCGGCCCGGCAACGGCACCGACACCGGCAACGCCGACGCCGACGACATCGTCGACAACGTCGCGGTCGAGGCCGCCGTCGAGGACGGGGACTTCGTCGTGAACTACGGCGACACCCCGCCCGACATCGTCGGCTACTACCACGCCACCGGCCAGATCGACGAGTCCTCCAACGCCCGCCCGGTCGGCTCCACGATCGACACCCACCTCTGCTTCTGGGACCCGGCGCCCTCCGCCGACGGGACGATGATCAACTACTGTGAGGACGGCGTCCCCGGCGACGACCGCGCCCCCATCACCGGCAGCGGCGACAACTTCACGATCTACCTCCAGTACGACGGTCAGGCCACCATCCTGTTCTCCGGCACCGTCGACGCCGACGGGAACCCCACCAACGTCGAGGCGCTCGTCGTCTACCTGAGCGGCATCGACATCTGGGAGATGTCCCACACCGACTGGGAGCACCAGGGCGTCTGCGACAGCTGCCAGTGATGCCGCCTGTGATCCCGCCTGTGATATAGCGGGCCGTGCCTTCAGCTGAAGCTCCCCTCAACGATGTCCTTCAGGAAGCCGTCATCCTCCTGGGTGACGGCTTCCTGCGTCTGCCGGACGGCCCCGGCGCCTCCGATCCGGGCGCCCTCTACGTCGCGCTGCTCTGGCTGCTGGCGCGGCTGCTGCGGCAGGGGCTGGACGGAGAGGAGCTGCCGGCTGAGGCGCTGCCCGCTGAGGCGCTGCCGGCTGAGGCGCTGCAGGAGGCGATCTGGGCGGAGGCGCCGATCCGGCTGTCGCCGACGCTGGAGCGGCTCCGGGCGGCGCGGCTGCCGGGACAGACGTGGGCGGCGGTGGCAGCGCGGCTGGCAGCGATCCCGCCCGGCCAACCCTCTCCCGCCGACCTGTATGAGCGGCTGCTGGAGCAGACGCTGGTGTGCGGGCCGGAGGGGCTGAGCCTGCGCCCGATCCCGGAGCGGCGCCACCGGCAGGGCAGCTACTACACGCCGGAGGCGCTCACCGGGCCGCTGCTCGACGCGGCGCTCGACCCGCTGCTGGAGGAGCTGGCGGCGCTCCCGGCTGGAGAGGCTGT
>JBEIQZ010000914.1:0-1282 GCA_040376255.1 Alphaproteobacteria bacterium | reverse complement strand
CCGGATCGAGGACGCGCACCCCCCCACCAGCCGCCGCGCCTCCGCCAGCTTCCCCGCATGGACCAACTGCCGCACCGCCGCCCGCACCGTCGTCCACTCCTCCCGCAGCGGCGCCTCGATCACCGGGCGCACCAGCCGCTCGACGTAGGGCCGGGGCGTGTAGTGCGCGCCGAGCTTGTGCCGCTCCTCCGGTGTCAGCGCCCGCTCCAACAACGTCCCGAAGATCGACGGCTCCACCTGGCTCCAGTCGCAGGCCGCCGCTGCCAGCAACGTGTCGAGCGCCATCCGGTTCAGCGCCAGTGCCTCCGGCTCCGCGAACAGCCCTCCGTTGAAGTGCAGGATCTTCCCAACCCCGAACATCATCCCACCCGTGTTCATCTGCTCCCACAGCGCCGTCACCTCCGGCGCGAAGCTCTCCGGCGTCGGACACCACCGCGTCTGGAGCGCGTTCTTGAACACGTCCTTCGGCAGCAGTCCCACGTCCTCCGCGAACATCGTGAAGATGCACCGCATCAGGAACCGCGCCACCCGCTCCTGCGCGAAGCCCGATCCCTCCAGGCTCCGGGCGAGGTCGGCCAGGTGGCCCGCGATCTCCCGCGTCACCTTCTCCTTCCGCAGCCCAGGATCGAGATCCATCGGGTCGAGCCAGATCCCCCGCAGCACCTCGACGTGCTGCCCCAGCTCCGCGAACATCAGCCGGTTCCGCGTCGCAGACGTGAAGGGCCGGTAGAGCCGCGAGCCATCGAAGCAGGCGTAGAGGTCGAAGCACCAGCCGATGTCGCAGGTGATCAGGAACGGCGGCGGGCTGGACAGGGTGCGCGCATAGCTCAGCGCCTGGCCGTAGGCGTCCTGCATAGCAATGTGCCAGCCGGGCGTGTCACGCCGCGCCGTCCCCTTCAGCAACGCCCCGGCGTTGCTCCCCTGCTTCGCCTCCAAGATGAAGCTGCCCGCCCGGTACAGATCCATCTTCCCCGTCCCCTTGCTCCCCACCCGCGCCGCCTTCGCATCCGCCTCCAGCACGTAGAGATCGAGCGCCGGATCGCCGCGCTTCGGGTCGGGGCGCGGCACCCCCAACACGTCGCACAGCTCGTGCAGAAAGATGTCCTTGTTGGCACGCTCAGAACCACCGGACACGGCCCAACGGGAGATGAAATCAGACAGCGAAGCAGACATCCCGCTGAGATACCACGATCTCAACGGCAGCTCCATTAACAAAGATGTTGGCTCCAAAAGGTGTACTGCTGGCCAACATTGTGCTAATCTGCGATAGTTGAACTTCGCT
>JBEIQZ010000900.1:0-1332 GCA_040376255.1 Alphaproteobacteria bacterium | reverse complement strand
GAGTAGATGCCGCCTGCTGTACCGGATCGGGCGCTGCAACTGACGCTCATCCTGCCGGAGCTGGGCATCCTCGGGGCCTTTCTCGGCTTCTCCCCGGACGCGCTGCTGCGACCGCACTGCTGCCGCCCGCCGGAGCGCCGGGCAGACGGCACCGCCTACCCGCTCCGCATCCTGCCGGGAACCGGCTTCTACACAGCGCCCTTCTCCATCGGCGGCACCCCCTCGGAGCTGGGCATCCACGTCCGGGAAGGGACAGCGGAGGGCGGGGAGGTGATCTTCACGGTGCCGGTGGTGGTGCCGCCGCTGCTGGGGACGCGGCTGCAGGAGGCGCTGCCGGGCCGGTGCGAGCCGCCCCGCTACGGCGACAGCCCGCAGGGGATCCCCGGCGCGCACTACCGGATGATGCTGCGGCGCGGCGACCGGTTCACCCTGCCGCTGTTCCAGGGCTTCACGGTGTCGGTCGAGGTCGGCTGAGGAGAGATATCTGCTGGCCGTGCGGCGTGGTGGTCGCACGGTCGGCTCCTTTCATACACAAGAGACACAGGGGGAAGGTGCCAGGTGACTTCTGCGCATGAGCTGTATCTGGCGGCCTGGACGCCCCCGCCGGAGTTCCCGGCCTATCTCCGGGCCTGCCGTGCCGGGGCGCATCTGACGCTGCGGGCAGCGGCGGCGATGACTGAGTTCTCGTTTGCCGTCCTCGGTCGCCTGGAGCTGGGCCAATACCCGAAGCGCCCGCCTGTGCGGCTGCTGTCGCGGCTGGCGGCGGTCTACGGGGTGGACGCCACGGAGATGCTGGTGCGGGCCGGGGTGGTTCCGTCCAGGCAGCAGATCGAAGCAGAGCCGGATGACACCGAAGCGCGGTTCCGCGCCGTCCTGCTCGACCCGCTGCTGAGGCCGGAGTGGATCGACGAGGCGGCCCTGAGCTACTTCTCCGCGCGCCAGCAGCGCACCGTCCTGTCGCTGCTCGATGCGCTGGCGGCGCAGGACGATCCGGCGGCCTGCCTGCGCCGGATCGCGCCCCGGCGGAGCGCCGCCCCGTGACGCCGGGACGCTACAGCCTCGACCGGGTGTGGCGGCTGTGGCGCGGGCTCAGGAGCGCAGAATGAGCGCCGCCGCCTACCAGCAGCTCAGTGTGGCGGCGAGCCGCCTGTCACACATACTGGCCGACCGTGACAAGCTCGCCGCAGGCCACTGGATACCCTACTCCGCGAGCGAGCTGCGCGAGCAGGAGCGGATGGCCCGCGACGACCTGACCGCAGCCCTCTCCGCCTGCACCGCGCCGGAGCCGACGCCCACCGATGCGCCGACGCCCACCGACGCGCCCCGACGACG